>JAISYL010000140.1 GCA_031269935.1 Planctomycetota bacterium | reverse complement strand
TTGAAAGACGGCTTAGCGCCAAGCGGAGCGCCAGCATGGCGTCCTCTTCCGTCGATTCCAGGCGGATGCCTCCGCCTATGCGTTCGGGCGATAATTCCAAATTCGCGCGCAACTGGGCCAGGATTTTTTTACCCGCCACTTCGGGGTCGGAATATCCCTGCAGCGTCTCCAATGAACAATAGAGCGCATACAGCCGTCCCGCCGCGTTGATCTCCCGGGTCAGCGCCCGCAAAAGCGTGGTCTTCCCCGACTGGCGGGCGGCGTGGAGGACGAAATACTGTCCCCGTTCGGCCAACAGACGCGCCTCCGGCAGACGGGCGACGGCCGGCAGCATGTAATGCCGGTCCGGGATGCAGGGGCCGGCAACATTGAAATACTTCGGAATGACCGGATCCATGTCACGATCCTCCCTGAATGGGATTGACGGAGCGGCGGGATTCGCCAAAGGCAAGCGTTCAGGGGTCAAATAGGTCGTTTTGCAAGGTTTTTTGGGTAACAAATTGGTTGCATCGGCCAATTTTTATTCAAAAACGGTACTTTTTACGGAAAAGAAGTGCAAAATCTCCTGTAAAACGACATTTTTGACCTCTGAACGCTTATCACCGAGGAATAGTAATCTGGGTACCCTGTTTCTCCGAATACGGGCAACTTCCCATTGGGCCAATCTGGAGGTAATCATGGTTTACATGGGTGATATAGTCAAGTCCGTGTCCAATCGAATCCCACAGATTCTGCGTCCCATGTCCTTCCAATTGCACATAGGTTCTTTTGTCATCGGTTTGTCCAATGAGGATTGCCGTTGATTTGGCTGTTGATTTGGCTGTATCTCCAACCTTAATCGTGCCGTCGAGACGACGTCCCAGCCGTCTGGTGTAGTGGCTCGTCAGGTCTGAACCACCGGCGGAATCGGGAACTACCCCAGTACCACCAGGCCCAACCAACGCCTTAGGCGGCGGATTACCGAAAACAATGTGCGCTCCGCTTACAAAGGCGGTTAAAATCCGTTTATGCTCATCTTTGAGCTTACCTTCCATGCCAAGCAGGGCAGCCAGTGAAAATTCGCGGCCATCAGTAAGCTTCAGGCTTGCGGTTTCAATTTCATCTATCGGGGTGATTTGAGTGTCATTGGCTGGAAGTACCTTTCCGGCATTGAAAAAGCTGATCGCTTTGCAGGCTAGCAACCCGCCGCCGACAAGAATTCCACCCGCCGCCGCAACGGGAGTGCCCATCATAACGCCGAGGGGAAGGAGCGTCGCGCCAATTTTCCCTGCATGCCGTAAACAAAAGCCAAGCGATTGTTTTGCGAAACCCGAAGCACCAATGGGCCGGGCAGGACTTCCCGCGCCAGATGGGTCCCGCTGAACGCCGGCGCCACCGACGACGGCAGGTTGATCGCCAATTCGCATATTCATAATGCCACCCTCCGCATCACCCTGTAACTTGAAGAATGGTTAATGGATTTGCCTACGCCCTAATGCCGCCACCCGGAAATATCGGCGCCCGGGATGGGGAAGCGCCGGACGAAGCGGCCAGCAATTGTCCGGAATCCATCATCTCCTTCCAATATTTCAAGGCTTCCAGAAACCGTGCAAGCTCCAACGACAACCTGTCCTCCGTGAGGTCGCCGATTTGAAGCACGCGATGGAAAACTATCTGGCAGCGCTCCGAATTGGCGGAAAAGAAGGCCCCATGCGTGTATTGTCCATAGGCATGGGCGTTCATGAGGAACTCCAACAAGTTTCCAAGGCGTTCCCGATCCGGATAATTGCAGAACAATGCGCCGATGACCACACATTCGGTTTCGGCCACCAACTCGACGGCCACCGGCGGCGTCCCCTCAAATACGAGTTCCGCCGCCGTGGTTTCGTCGTTGATGCCGGCCGTCGGCATTCCCAACTCTTTCACCACTTTTTTCAGAATTTCCGTGAAGTGCATGGAATCCCTCCCAAAGATCGGCTAGTCGACTTTTAAAGGAAATCGGGCCAACCGCCGCCCGATTTCCTTTAAAGATTCAACCGCTTTCGTTTCAATGGGTTGTTTTTTCATCAACTCGACCCAAACCTGCGACGTTGCAAAAAAAAACATAGCTGAAACGAACGCCCCGAAACTTTGAAGGAAATCAAACAGCGGTTTGTTTGATTTCCTTCAAAAGTCCACAGCTATCGGCCGGCGGAAATCTTGGTTATGACGACGCCCTCGTATGAAGGAACGGGAACCAGAGCGGCGCCGTTTCTTTCGGCGTACTCCCTGACGACGGCCTGAATTCTCGAAAAGATGGGGTGGTAATAGTCGTGGACGCAAATATATCCGCCGGGAGCGAGCCGCGGGTAGAAATACTTCAAGGCGTCCTGAATCGGCTTCGAAAAGTTGCAATCGATATGGACAAACGCGAAGCAATCCTCCAGCCCGAGCAGCGACTCGGGGAAAACGCCTTTCTTGACCACGCATTTCCCGGGATAATACATTTTCCGCAACAGATCCGGTTCGGTTATTCCACTATCATAACGATGCCTCCATATGTCTTCCTCAAATTCAAATTTCACCGTTTCGTCCGGGGCGCCGCTTGCCGACCGTTCAAACTCGATGTCCCCTTGCGGATATCCCTCGAAGGTGTCGAAGAGATACAGGGTACGGTTGTAAAAAAAGAAATTGATGTATTTGGCCGTATCCCCGTAATTAACGCCCACCTCGGCGACGGAGCCCGGAATTTCCCTGCGGAAGATTTCGTTGGCGAGGCAATAAATGGCTCATCCGGTTTCTTCGGGGATGAGTGCTCCCGAAAGGCGAGTTAGTCGATAACCTATTCTTTGGGTTGAAGTTATCCAAGGGATAGGAATGAATATGTCCAGCACGCTTTTGAAT
>JAISYL010000245.1 GCA_031269935.1 Planctomycetota bacterium | reverse complement strand
CGGATTGCCGGACATAGCGCCCGACCAGCCTCTTCGCGGCTTCGTCCGGGGCCGTTTCCTCCCCGTCCCCGGCGAGCGACACCGTCACCGCCGAGTCGTCCTCGGCGAGTTGAAAAACGAGCCCGATCCACGAAGCGTTTCGACCCCGCGCCGGCGCGACCAGATCGGCTTGTTCGATCCCGTTGACCGAGAAGGAGCAGACGAAGTACATTCCATACGGCCCCTCCCGGTAGTTGCCGATGGAGAGTTCCTTTTCTCCGTCGGCGTATTCGCCCCACCAGAGGGGCGACGTGTCCCGCCGCCAGTACTCCCCGCCGGCCAGGATGTCCATTTCATAAACCCGCCCCGCCTCGTCGACGGCGTAATGCCGCTCGGCGGTGAACTTTTCCCTGGTGTCGGTCCCGAAGGAAAAGAGGAGGGCGGGCTGGCCGGCGGCGGTTCCGGGGCCGTCGTACCGGTAGGCGATCCCGCCGTCGCCAAACCAGGGGGAGTCCTCGGGGCCGGCGACTTTCTTGATCCGGACGAGGGCGTCCATCACGCTTATCCGCAAAGGGGAATCGGCGCCGGCCAAATACACGGGAAGGCCGAAAGAGGGGAGAAAATCGCCGTCGGTCGGATCGGCCGCCTCGACGTCGAGCAGCAGTTTTTCCATATCCCGGCGCAAGCGCTCGTTGCCGGCGAGGGCATCCGTATCCGCGTCGGCGCCGGGGGGGCCCAGCCGCCCGTCGGCGGAAGCCTCGAGGACGAACCAGAAGCTCCATTCGTCGGCCAGGACCAGGGCGGCGACGAATTGCCGGGCGTCCTCGTTTTCCCCGGCCAGGAATTCCGCCTTGAAGGCGGGATAAGTTGTTTTTTCGGCCAGCGCCGGAAAGGGCGCCACGGCGATTTCCCGCGCCGCCGGCCATTCGGTCCGGACGAGGCGTTCGGCCGCCTCCTTTTCGTGATCCAGGGCCGGCAGCCGCCGCGATTCGATGAAGAGCGTCCTGTCCTCGTCCGCCCGCCGCAACCACCATTCGCCGTTGGGGAGGACGGCGACGTCGAGGGTGTCGGCCGGCGGATTGAGAATCAAGTTGAGACCGGGCAGATCCGGCCGGTGGGAGGCGTCGTCCGGGGCGCCGTCCCCGTGGTCCTCCATCTCCTCCCCCCGGCGCGTTTCCCCGCCGGCCGGTTGAAGTTCCCCGTCGGCTCCCCGCGCGTACCGGCTGATGACGATTTTCCCGCTGTCCTCGTCGAAATATTGCACCCTTCGTTCAAGCGGAACCAGTTCGCCGTTTTCCCAGGCGAGGACGGTTTTCGCCTCGCCGCGGCCGGCAAGCTCGAAGGAGGTCACCCTTTTGCTCCCGGGGTCGAAGTGGGGGCTCGGCAGGTCGCGCATTCCCTCGTACTTGACGAACGCTCCCGCCTCCGGCCGCCACAGCCAGGCGTCGTAAAGAATTTTCTGCCCTTGCGAAAAGAGGACGCCGACGTCGGGGGAGCCGTCGAAGTCCATGTCCTCGACGAAGGCGAAGAAGTCGCGGTTGTCGTCGTCGGGCCGGTCGCCGTCGCAGGGAAGCGCTTGGATAAGGGAGCCGTCCGGCCGATGGACGTCCACGCTTTTCGTCCCTATTTTCAAGGCAAAGGGGAGGGGGGCGCCGGCCGCCCCCGCTTCCGCCGCCGCGCGATCGATGTCTCGATCCGCGTCGTCGGCCGTTTTGCGTTGGAACCGGAATTCCGCCGCGCCCGATCGGGAATCGAACCGCAATTCATACCGCGCTTCGGGCGATTCGAGAAACAGCCGCGCTTCGGGCGATTCGGGCGGGCAGTGCTTGTCGATCCAGCCGCCCAGGTTTTCCTTAAGGATTTCCCGGAGGTTCCCGCCGTCCGCCCCTTCCGTTCCCTCGACCGGAATGGCGCCGGGATGTTCCTTGGATTTTCCGCCAAGGGCATAGGCGGTTCCGTCTCCCATGACGAGGATCCTAGGCATGGCCCGGGCGCCGTTGAATTCGTCAAGGAACCGAAATAGCGCCGGTCCGGTCAGGTCGGCGCCGAAGGCTATGCCCGTTAGATAATTATGACCGTCCCCGCCCCTCCGGAAAACCGGTCCCGGGGGGAGAAGACGCCAGGAAACGCCCCCCGACGCCACCGCGAATTCATAGCTTTCCCAGCCGTCCGCCACCAGGGGAAACATCAGTTCCGCATAGCGCCCGGCGTCCAGACCCTTTTCCAATTCCAGGAAGCCAAGCAGGATATCGAACGGCAGGCCGGCGATTGCCGCGTCCTGGCGCCCCTTCTCGACGGTCAGGAGCGCGGGGGCCATTCCGCCGCCGTTTCCGGATTCGCGAAACGCCAACTCCAGCCGATCAACGCCCTCCAGATAGCCGGGGTTGAAAAACTGGAGATCCGGCGCCTCCGCATTCCCGTTTTCCGCCTTTTCGACAATCAGCCGGCGGCTGGCCCGAAGGGTGGAGG
The DNA here is from genome assembly GCA_031269935.1 of Planctomycetota bacterium. GTDB lineage: Bacteria > Planctomycetota > SZUA-567 > SZUA-567 > SZUA-567 > JAJBSZ01. The sequence goes on along the minus strand of JAISYL010000245.1, from coordinate 4,145 downwards.
CGTCGACCCCGGCGGTTTCGCCGTCCCCCAGGGGGCCGGCGATTTTCCAGGGCTGGCGGCCGGGAGCGTGGGCATAGACGGCCGCCAGTCCGAACCCGAGGTTGTTGACGAGGGGGATTTCCCGGATTTCCTCCCCGTCCCCGGATTGGCCCGCTTCCCGGGACGGTCCTTCCTCCAAAAGCCAATAATCCGACTCCACTCCCCATGCCTCGCATGAATCCAACTCCGCCAATGAATGCGTCTTTTCCTTCGCCAAGCGCAATTCCCCGTCATCTCCCCGTACAAACAGGCGGATGACGAGATTTTCGTCGTCCGGGGAAACCTCCCGGGTGATCCGCTTGGTGGCGGCAAGCCGCCCGTTTTCCCAGGCATATTCGGTTTCCGCGCTGTCGGAGGCCGAAATATGCTCGAAGGAAAGCACCCTTTCGCGTTCCCGATCGAAACGGGCGCTCGCAATATCGCGCAGCCCCTCGTATTTGACGAAGGAACCGGCCTCCTCCCGCCACAGCCAGCAATCGTAATAAATGTTTTGCAACCCTTGCGAGAAAAGGACGCCGACGTCGGGGACGCCGTCGAAGTTCATGTCCTCGACAAAGGCGAAATAGCCGCGGTCGCGCTCGTCCGGTCCTTCGCCGGCATAGGGAAGCGATTGGAGGAGGCAACCGTCGGACCGGAACGCGTCGACGGTTCCGTTTCCCGCCTTCAGGATGAACGGAGCCGCCGCCTCGATTCGGCCGTCGGCGGCCGCCCCAAGCGGTTGGAGCATAACCGCGAAAAAAAGACCCGGCAACAACGGCCGCCAACAATCCGTCTTCATGGCAATCCTTTCCTGGTTTTCGGGAATACGCCGGCGGCCCCCGCCGCAAGGCGGCGCCGTCCTTCGATTCGGAGCCGATAACTTTCCTCCCTGTCCGATAACTTTCCGGTGGATTGCCGCTTCTTTCAACATTTTTCGTTTTTTTAATGTTATGGATTTGCGGGAATTGCCGCATCACCCGGAAAGGGTGATTTTCCCGGCGGCGGCATTTTTATGCGATCGGGAACGAGCGGGGGGGGGCCCACCATTGCTCCCACACCCCGTTCGGCGGCGATTTTGCCTTGCGGAAGACAGGCGTCCAGCCTACCATGAACCGTTGGGAGCCGACGCGAAGCGACGTTTACGCTTGGGGAGCGGCGGGACAACTCCAGTCAAGCGCACAACCGGAAAACCGGCAAGAATTATTTATGAACAAACCCTTGGTTGACTTTTGAAGAAAATCAATCGAACCGCCGATGGATTTCCTTCAAAGTTTCAGGGCGTTCGTTTCAGGGCCGTTTTTTTGCCAGGTCGCCGGTTCGGGTCGAGTTGGCGATAAAACAACCCATTGAAACGAAAACGGTTGAATCTTTAAAGGAAATCGGGCGGCGGTTGGCCCGATTTCCTTTAAAAGTCAACCCTTGGGGGACAGGCAAAAGCCCCCGGCAACGACGGCGGCAAGGATCCGCATGGCACGGTCAAGGCACACCGACAGCCCTTATTTTCCGGCCCGGTTGCAAGCCAAAGTGCGCGAGGCCATGACCATGCGCAGCCTGTTAATCGAAGCGCCCTCCGGCTACGGCAAGACAACGCTGACCCAAAACCTTTTGCGGAAGCGCCTGCCGGGGGGGACGGCCTGGGTGCGGCACCTCGGCGCCGAGGAAACTCCGCGAGCCGCCTGGCGGCGCTTTTGCCAGTGCCTGCAAAATATCGACGGACGCGCCGGGAAGGCGCTTCTCGCCCTGGGACCGCCGGACGGGGACAGCGCCGGGGAGGCGGCGGATCTCCTGCGGGAAATGCCCTGTTCCCGGCCTTCCTGGCTGGTGTTGGACGATTTTCAGCATATCGCCGCCCTGGCGCCCGCGTCCGTCTGGAAGGCTTTCCTGGAGCATGATTCCCCCCTTCTGCGGCTCGCCATCGTCACCCGTCCCCTCGCGGCGAGCCTCATGGCTTATGAAAAGGCCGGATATTTCCGCCTGGGCGTCGACGATTTGCGGCTGACGGAACCGGAATCCAGGGAATGCGCCGCCCGGGCGGGCGTCGCCCTGAGCTGGGAGGAAGCGGAAAAACTGTACCGGCTTACCGAAGGCTGGATGATTGCCCTGAGCCTGCATTTGCGGCATTGGCGCCAAAACGGGAACTTCGCCCCGGCGTCCGGTCTCGACGGCCTGATCCGGGACGTCATTTGGAACGGTCTGGACGATTCCGGGCGGGATCTTCTGCTGCGGCTTTCCCCCTTTGATCGCTTTTCGTCCGCCCAGGCCAACTTTTTCCTCGAACAGGGGGGCCGGCCGCTTCCCGCCGGGGCGACGGCCGCCCTGCGGCGAAACGCCCTGCTCCGTTTCGACTCCGCCTCCGGCCTGTATTATCCGCACAGCGCCCTGTTGGAGTTCACCCGGGCCAGATTCGCCGAACTGCCCGAAAGCGAACAACGGACCCGGCTGTACGCCGCCGGGGATTGGGGCGCCGATCACGGCGGGCGGGAAGCGGCCGCCGCCCTGTACTACCGGCTGGGCGACTTTGAAAAGATCCTGGCCCTCGATCTTGGCGGCATGAAGGACAATCGCTTGCTGGACAAGCCGGACCTCGCCTACGCGGAGGCGCTCCGGGACATCGCCGCCCATTGCACAAAAGGGATGAAAGTCCGCCACCCCCTGTCGTGCCTCCGGTTGGCCTTCGAACTTTTCGGCCAGGGCTGCCGGGGGGAGTTTGCCGCGCTCTGTTCGGAAATGGCCGGATTGGTGGAAACGGAGGCGCCGGAGGGGGAGCGGGACTATCTGCGGGGGGAACTTCTTCTGCTCGAAGCCTTCGGCCACTATAACAACATCGCGGAAATGGGGGAACGGATGCGCCGCGCCTCCGAACTGACGGGCGGCAAGACCGCCCTCGCGCGGCCGGACAACTCCTGGACCTTCGGCAACGTGTCCGTCCTTTTCATGTATCACCGCGACGCCGGGCGGCTGGACGGCGAGATCGCCGACATGAAAAGGTATTGCCCCCATTACGTCGGCATGACCGGGGGGCACGGCGGCGGCGGGGCCGAACTCATGGAGGCGGAGGCGCTGCTTTGCCGGGGCGACGCCGGCGGGGCGGAAATCCTCGGGCACAAGGCCCGGCGCGAGGCGGCCCCGCGGGGGCAGGCGAGCGTTTTGCTGGGAGTGGAGTTTCTCTTCGGCCGGCTGGCGGTCATGCGCGGGAACGCCGCCGCCTTCGCCGCCGCCCTGGAAAACCTGGCCCTGATCGCGGAGGAACACCCGCAAAAATCCAACCGGTTCGCGGCGGACCTAGCCCGATCCTTTCTGGCGAGCCTGGTTCACCGCCCGGACGACATGGCGGATTGGCTCCGCGGGGACGATCCCGGCTCCCTGGCCCGGCGGCTGTTCGTTCCGGCGCTGCCCTTCGCCGAACTCTGCCGCGCCCGCCACGCCTTGCTCACCGAAAAGCCGGAAAGGCTACTGGGCGAAAGCGAGGCCGCGCTCTCGCTCGCCGCCGCCCTGCATTGCCCCCTGGCCACGATATATGGCCTTATCCACCGGGCGGCCGCCCGGGGCGGGCGGGGCGAAGGCGAGGCGGCCAGGGATTCCTTGCGCAGGGCGTTGGACCTGGCCCTGCCGGACCGGCTGTTCCTGCCTTTCGCGGAAAACCGGGCGCTAATCGGGGAGCCGATGGAGGCCCTGCTCCCGGAAATGGATTCCGAATGCGCGGCCTCCATCCTGGCCCTGGCGGAACAGGTGGAAGCCGGACGCCGGGCGCTCGCGGGCGCGTCGCCGGCCAAAAGGAAGTTCGGCCTCACCCGCCGCGAGGATGAAACGGTTCGTCTCATGGCGGAAGGGTTCACCTACGGCGAAATCGCCCGGCAACTCTACATCAGCCTGAACACGGTCAAAACCCATCTTAAAACCGCCTATCAGAAAACCGGAACCTCCTCCCGGCCGATTCTGAAAAAAATATTGCGCTGAGGGAGCGGCAATGAATTAAACTTACAACTTCGGCATTTAACAACACGCTCCGCAAGGTGGATATCGTTCAACCGGGAGGCAATCCACATGGTGCGTTTCATCCATACCAGCGATTGGCAGCTAGGCATACCACAACGTTTTCTTAATCCTGGCGCTCAAGCGCTGTATAG
>JAISYL010000235.1 GCA_031269935.1 Planctomycetota bacterium | reverse complement strand
ACAAGGAAAAAGTCGCTGGCAGGATGATTTTTGGCCGGCGGTCAGGGGTAAAAATCATCCGAGAAGCGGCTTTTGACGCGGTATAACCCGACGAGACGGCATTTAACAACACGCTCTAAAGGAAATCGGGCGGCGGTTGGCCCGATTTCCATTAAAAGCCGACATAAAGGGACGCGATGCACATTTCGGAAGGGGTTCTTTCCCCGGCGGTGCTCGCGGGCGGGGTGATCCTGACCGCCGCCGGGACCGGAATCGGCCTGCGCCAGGCCGACTACTCGCGCCTGGCGGTCACCGCCGTCCTCTCCTCGGCGTTTTTCGTGGGATCCCTGATCCATGTCCCCCTGGGGCCGGGCAGCGTCCACCTGCTTCTTAACGGCCTGCTCGGCCTTTTTCTCGGCTGGGCCGTCTTCCCCGCCCTGCTGGTCGCCCTGGCCCTGCAGGCGATTCTTTACTCGTACGGGGGTCTGGCCGTGCTGGGGGTGAACGTCTTCGACATGGCCTTTCCGGCCCTGGCTTGCCATTACGCGTTTCGGGGCCTCCTGGGCGGAGGCAAAGCCCTCCGCCTAATCGGGGCTTTCGGCTGCGGCTCCCTGTCCGTCGCCGGGGCGGCCTTTTGTACGGCGCTGGCTCTGGGGCTGACCGACGGGGGATTGTGGACGGCGGCGAAAATCCTTTTCCTGGCCCATGTCCCGGTCATGGCCCTGGAGGGCTGCGTGACCGCCCTGGCCGTGGCCTTCATCGCCAAGAACCGCCCGGAACTGCTGCGCTTCGCCGGCCGGCCGGCGGGGAGGGTGCCGCCATGAAGCCCATTCCGTTCGCCCTGCTTCCCTTCGCCGCCCTCCTGCTCCTTTCCGGGGAAGGCTTGGCCCACAAGGTCAGCGTGTTCGCCTTCGTGGACGGCGACGGGATTCAGGTCGAATGCGGCTTCAGCCGGAGCCGAAAGGTCAAAAACGGGAAGCTGGTCGTCGCCGACCTCGAAACGGGGCAAACAATCCTGGAGGGGGTGACCGACGAACGGGGGCTGTTCAGGTTTCGGCCCTCCGACGAATTCCTCGCCAGCGGCCACGGCCTGCTGATAAGGCTCGACGCCGGGGAGGGACACCGGGACGAGTGGAAAATTTCCCCGGAGGAGTTGAGCGCCCTGTCCGGAAACGCCGGAAGGGAGCCTCCCGCCCGGCCCGGGGGGGAGGCCGGGCCGCCGCCGGGACGGCCCGGCCCGGATTCCGGAGGAGATCCGCCCCCACCCCCGCCAGGGATTGAGATGGCCCAACTGGAGGCGATCCTGGAGCGGCTGTTGGACGCCAAGCTTTCCCCCCTCAAGCGGGCCCTGGCCCGACAGGAGGAGGCCGGGCCGGGCTTGCGGGAAATCGTGGGGGGGATTGGCTGGATTCTCGGCTTGCTGGGAATGGCCGCCTACCTGAAATACCGGCGCTGAAGGCGGACTTTTGAAGAAAAGCAAGCCATTGAAACGAAAGCGGTTGAATCTTTGAAGGAAATCGGGCGGCGGTTGGCTCGATTTCCCTTAGAGCGGGTTGTTAAATACCGTCTCATCGGGTTATACCGCGTCAAAAGTCGCTTCCCGGATGATTTTTGCCCTTGACCTCCGGCCAAAAATCATCCCGCCGGCGCCTTTTTCCCTGTCCAACCCGGACGATCCGGCATTTAACAACGGCCTCTTAAAAGTCGACTGAAGGCGACATGCTTACGGAACTTCGCGATCGGGAATCCTCCCTCCTCCGCCGGCTCGACCCTAGGACCCTGTTGGTCTCCGCCGCCGGGGCGGCCTTCTGCTTTTCGGCGATCCGCGGCCTCGCCCCCTCCTGCCTCTGCCTCGCCTTCGGGGCGGCTCTCGCCGCCTTGCGCGGATTCCCCGTCCTCCCCCTCCTTAAACGCCTGGCGGCGGCGAACGTCTTCGTTCTCTTCATTTGGCTGACGGTTCCCCCGACCCTCCCCGGGGAGGCCGTCGCCGTCCTCGGCCCCCTGGCCTGGAGCCGGGAAGGGGTGGCCCTGGCCGCCCTGATCACCGTCAAGTCGAACGCCATCCTCCTCTCTTTCCTCGCCCTGCTTTCCGGGACCAGCCTCCCCCTCGTCGGCTGCGCCCTGGAGCGGCTGCGGGCGCCGGCCAAGCTGGCGTTCCTGTTCCTCTTCACCTGCCGGCAGATCCAGGTGGTCGGGGAGGAGTGGCAAAGGCTGTGGACGGCGGCGAAATTGCGCGGTTTCGTCCCCCGCAATTCCCCGCACACCTACCGGACCATCGGGAACCTGCTCGGGCTTCTTTTCGTGAACGCCGCCGATCGTTCGCGGAGGATGCACGAGGCCATGCTGCTGCGCGGCTTCGAGGGAAGGTTCCATTCGGCGACGGAATTGAAGGGCTCCCCCGCCGACCGGCGCTTCGCGCTCGCCTTTTTCGCCGTACTCGCCGGGCTTCTCCTTCTCGACCGCCACCCGGGGGCGATTTCATGGATCTGACCCCGATTCTTTCCCTGGAGCGGATCACCTTCGCCTATCCGGGAAGGCCGGCCCTGTTCCGGGAGTTTAGTCTTTCCCTCGGCGAGGGGGAGCGCCTCGGCCTCCATGGACCCAACGGCAGCGGCAAGACCACCCTTCTCCGCCTCATCGTGGGATTGGAGACTCCCCAGGCCGGCGGGATCAGCTATCGCGGGCGCTTGGCGGCCGGGGAGGCGGAGCTGCGCGAATTACGCCGCGGGGTCGGCCTGGTGATGCAGAACAGCGACGACCAGCTGTTTTCCGCCACCGTCCTGGAGGAGACGGCTTTCGGGCCCCTTAATCTCGGCCTGAGGCGGCGCGAGGCCCGGGACAGGGCGATGGAGACGCTGGAGGGGCTGGGCCTGGCGGAGCTGGCCGGGCGGGCGACCCACCGGCTGTCGATGGGCGAAAAAAAGATGGTGGCGCTGGCCTCGGTTCTTTCCATGCGGCCCGGAGCCCTGCTGCTGGACGAGCCCGCCGCCTCGCTTGACGACGATTCCCGGGGAAGGATTATCGACATCCTCCGGCGGCAGGCCCTCGCCAGGATAGTCGTCGCGCACGACCGGGATTTCCTCCGGCAAACCGCCTCGACCTTCATTCGCCTCGGCGGCCCCGGCGGCCCGGAGCCGGTCCCGGAGCTTTAGCCACCCTTAGAGGCTATTGTTAAATACCGGATCGTCCGGGTTGGACAAGGAAAAAGGCGCCGGCGGGATGATTTTTGGCCGGCGGTCAAGGGCAAAAATCATCCGAGAAGCGACTTTTGACGCGGTATAACCCGGGCGAGACGGCATTTAACAACACGCTCTAAAAGTCGAGGGGCGGCCAATGCGCCTGTTTATCTCCATAAACTTCAATGGCGGCGCCCGCGCACGGCTGCTCGCCCTACGCGATGAACTGCGAGGCAGGTCGGAGCGCGGGAACTTCCCGGTGCCGGAGAATCCGCATTTGACGCTCGCGTTCCTCGGCGAGTGCGACGGCAAGCGAACCGCCGCCGCGAAGTCCGCGCTTTCCGTCGTCAATTTCGAGCCGTTCGCCATAGTTGTCGAGCGGGTCGGGCGCTTCAAGCGCGACGGCGGCGACCTCTGGTGGGCGGGACTGCGCGGGGACAAGCCGCTATTGGCATTGCAGCGGGATTTGTCGGACGGGCTCGCCGCCGCGGGCTTCACGCTTGAACGCCGCCGGTTCAACCCGCACGTCACACTCGGCCGGAAGGTCGTGACAAGCTCGACCCCGTGGACGATAGAGCCGTTCGGCGAAACGGTCGGGGCAATTGACTTGATGAAGTCGGAGCGGATAGGCGGGAAATTGACTTATACGGCCATAGATACAAGGAAAGCGATCTTATAATGCCCGCATGGCGTTTTCATGCCGAAGTTGTAAATGTTATTTTTGGGCAGACCCTTATCGGGGGATAAAACGCGCTCGTTGCCCGGCAAGCGGGGGAAAAGGGATTGTTGACGGCGGGGCCGGCGGTTATAATGGAGGCGCCCTTGGACATTCCGTTTCCGCGAAGGAGGAAAAAGATGAAACGCCGCGCGAATCCGGGCATGAAATTATTGATCGGCTTGGCCGGGCTGTCGCTGGGCGCGTCCTGGGCGCCGCTGGCCGCCGCCGGTGGCGAAGCCCCCGCCTTCGCCGAAATCTTCGGGGAGATCGCCCCCGAGGACATCGCCGACAACGTTTTCACCCTGGTCGGAAAGGAATGGACGGTCATCACCGCCGGCGCCATTCCCGGCCACAATTCGATGGTGGCCAGCTTCGGCGGCTTCGGCATCCTCTTCGAAAAGCCGGCCGCCTGGTGTTTTCTACGGGCCAACCGTTTCACCCTGGAGAAAATTCGCGCCGCCGGAATCTACACCATGTCCTATTTCCCCGAACGATACCGGAACGACATCCTTCTCTTCGGAACCAAGTCCGGCCGGAACAGCGACAAGATGA
>JAISYL010000237.1 GCA_031269935.1 Planctomycetota bacterium | reverse complement strand
CTGAGTATTTTGAAAAAAAGTCCGTGGCCGAAAAGAACGAATACCTGTTCCGGCGCGGTATTAACTTTAACGACATACCCGGTTGGCAGAAGAAAGGCATCGGTTTGTATTGGGAAGAGTACGAGAAACCGGCGTTCGATCCTAAGATGCAACGGGAGACCACATGCAAAAGAAGGCGACTAAAAGTTGATTACGATCTCCCGCTCAAGGACGAATATAGTGTCTGGTTGAACGATCTATTGCGGGTGACATTGCTTTGATGGGTAGCCCCAAATGCGCGGAGACTGAACTGGACTAAGCGTCCATAAATAACTTATGCATGTTTAGACAAGGAACCGAGTCGCGGCGGTAAATTTTCGCCTGTGGTTGGGCAAAAATTTACGAGAGCGACGTTGGTGACGCAGTATAAACATGTATGAGTTATTTATGGACAAGACCCAATTCGGAAGGCGGGTCATTTTGACAAGCGGAGGGCGGAAGGGTCGATTTTGGTGTCGAGGGTGTTTTTGGTTCGTTCCTGGCGCGGCTATCCGAAAATTCCGGCCTGGAACGATGGTTCCAGGCCGGAGCGAAATGCCTAAGCGTTTCGGCGGCGCCCCATCTGTCTGAAAAGCCCATTCCCGAAGGCGGAAGCCGGGTTAGAGGCCGGCCAGGTATTGGATCAGGTCCACCACCTTGCTGGAATATCCCCATTCGTTGTCATACCAGGAAAGCAGCTTCATGAAGTTGGGATTGAGCATTATCCCGGCCTTGGCGTCGAAAATCGAGGTGCGGGAATCGCCGATGAAGTCGGTGGAGACCACGTCCTCGTCGGTGTAGCCGAGAATGCCCCGCAATTCGCCTTCGGAAGCCTTTTTCATCGCTTCGCAAACCGCCTCGTAGGTGGCCGCCTTCTCAATGCGGCAGGTGAGATCCACCACCGAGACATCCAGGGTCGGAACCCGGATGGACAGGCCGGTGAGCCTGCCCTTGAGCGCGGGCAGGATCTTGGTTACCGCCTTGGCGGCTCCGGTGGAGGAGGGGATGAGATTGTAGGTTGCCGCCCGGCCGCCCCGCCAATCCTTGGCGGACGGGCCGTCAACCGTCTTCTGGCTGGCGGTGGCGGAATGGACGGTGGTCATCAACCCCTCGATCAGGCCGAAATTCTCATGCACGACCTTGGCGAGGGGGGCCAGGCAGTTGGTGGTGCAACTCGCGTTCGAGACGATGTCCAGGTCCGGGGTCAGGGTTTTGTGGTTCACTCCCATGACGAACATGGGGATGTCGTCCTTGGGGGGGGCGGACAAAATCACTTTCCTGGCTCCAGCCTTGAGGTGGGCTCCGGCCTTTTCCCGGGTCAGGAATATTCCGGTGGACTCGACCACGTGATCCGCCCCGATGTCGCCCCATTCGAGAGCGGCCGGATCCTTTTCCCCGGTGACCCGGATTTTTCCGCCGTTGACCACCAGGTTGGAGCCGTCGACTTCTATCTCCCCCTTGAATTTGCCGTGGATGGTGTCGTATTTGAGCATGTAGGCGAGGTAGGGGGCGGCGAAAAGATCGTTAATCCCGACCACCTCCACCTCCGGCCGATCCAGGGCGGCGCGAAAAACCAAGCGGCCGATGCGGCCAAAGCCGTTGATGCCGATTTTTACTTTGCTCATGGCGCGATTCCTCCAATGAAGTTCGGGTAAGTGTCCATGTGTTCTGGCGCCTCTCCAGACGAACGATTATATTGAACTCGATCCGCCGAGGCAAGCCGGAATCGGAAAGCGGAGGCGTTTTCCGGGGCGGCCCGGGCCTCCCCCGAACCGCGATTCGGCGGACCCTTTCCCCCATTATAACTCGGCGCGGGCGGTTTCGGCGCCGGATTTCCCGACTTTTGCCTGTTGTTTTCCCCGGGACAGTCGTATATAATCATATTAAAATCGTACTCGGCGCCCCCGCCGCCGCCCGATAACGTCCAATCATTTTTGACGACGCCTTTCCTTATGGCGCGGGGATGGTCCGAATTCGAGGATGACGGCCAATGTCAAGTTCCGACGGGATCAAGGGCGCCGCCGCCAAGCCCAATGCCGGCACGGTTTTGATTGTCGAGGATTCGCCCATAATCAGGCGCCTTATCAAGGACCAGGTTAAAAAGCTGGGTTACGAGGCCCGGGAGGCCGAGAACGGGAAAATAGCCCTGGATTCGATGCTCGAATCCCTTCCGGATTGCGTCATTCTCGATTTGATGATGCCGGTGATGAGCGGGCCCGAACTCCTGGAGGAAATGCAGAGGAGGGAGGAGCTCCGGCAGGTGCCGGTGATCGTGGTGACCGCCCTTTCCGACATGGATAAAATAGTTTACTGCATTGAAAAGGGGGCCGCCGATTATATGCAGAAGCCGTTCCGGGCCCAGATCCTTCGGGCCCGCCTCGCCTCCTGCATCGAGCGCAAGAAGTTCCACGACCGGGAAATCGAATTCCAGCACCGCCTGGCCGAGCAGAACGCCCTGCTGGAGGAAAGGGTCAGGCGCCAGGTCGATCAGATAACCGCCGGCCAGCTTAGCACGATTTTCGCCATGTGCAAACTGGCGGAGTCCCGGGACGTGGATACCGGCGAGCATCTGGAGCGGGTCAGGGAAATCTGCTACATCCTGGCCAAATTATTGCTTGAAAAGCCCAATTCCGAAGAGCCGTCCGCCTTTCTTTCCCCCGATCTGGCCGGGATCATCCGCTCCGCCTCGCCCCTGCACGACATCGGCAAGGTGGCGGTGTCGGATCTGGTCCTGCAGAAACCCGGCAAGCTTACGCCCGAGGAATTCGAGGTCATGAAAACCCACACCACGGCCGGCCACCGGCTGCTGGCCGACGTCGACATTTCGCATCCGGGCAACAATTTCATCCACATGGGCAAGGAAATCGCCCTTTACCACCACGAGAAATGGGACGGCCGGGGATATCCCACCGGCATTTCCGGCTTCGCCATACCCCTGCCGGCCCGGATTATGGCCCTGGCCGACGTTTACGACGCCTTGACCCATCAGCGCTGCTATAAGCAGGCCATGTCCCATGAACAGGCGAAAAAAATAATCCTGGAGGGCAGGGGGGCTCATTTCGATCCCTACCTGGTCGATTTGTTCCTGGAGCTTGAACCCGACATCATCGATATCCTCGCCTCGTTCGACGACAAGAAAAGCGGCGAGGCCGGTTGAGGCCGGCGGTTTTCACCGGGCCGCCAGGGCCCGTTCAAGCCGGGCGAGGGTTTTTTCCCGTCCCAGCAATTCCAGGGTTTCCCAAATTCCGCGGCTGACCAGGCCGCCGGTGACGGCCACCCGGATGGGTTGAACTAGGTCGCCGGTCCGCAGGCCGCGCTTCGCTCCCAGGTCCGAGGCGGCCTTTTCCAGGTCGGAGGCCAGCCAGCGCGGAACCTCCCGGAACGCCCCGAGAAGTTCCCCCAGGACGCGAAAACCGAGTCCGTCGTCCTTTCGCAGCGCCTTTTCCACCGCCCGGGGGTCCAATTCCACCCGGTCGACGAAGAAGAAGCGGGTATTCGCCGCGAAATCCCCCAGGGTTTTCAGCCGTTCCCGTTCCAACCGGAACAACCGGGCGAGCCAATCCGAAGCCACTCCCGAAACGTCCGCCCCCGCCGCGGCCAATTCCTCCCGAATCCGGGGCAGCAGGTCCTCCGGGTCCGCCCGCGCCAGGTATTGGCCGTTCATCCAGGCCAGTTTTTCCGGATTGAGCCGGGCCGCCGAGGCGGAGACGCGGGACAGATCGAAATGGGCCGCCATTTCCTCCCGCCGCATCAATTCCACCCCGTCCTCCCGCCCCCAGCCGCACAGGGCCAGGAAGTTGAACAGGCATTCGGGAAGATAGCCCTTGCTCCGGAAATCCCCCACATAGGCGTCGCCGTCCCGTTTGGAATAGGGCTTCCCCCCGGCGTTGACGATCATGGGGAAATGGCCGTACAAGGGCGGCGGCTTTCCGATCGCCTTGAATATGAACAGGTGGCGGAAGGTGTTGTCGACATGATCGTTGCCGCGGAGGATATGGGTTACCCCCTGGCCGGCGTCGTCGACCACGTTGGCCAGATGGAACACCGGCGTCCGGTCGGAGCGGAGAATCACCAGATCGCGAAGGGAGTCGAGCGGTTTTTCCAGCTTGCCCAGGACCAGATCCCGGTAATGTACGTAACGCCGGCGGAAGCGGAGCGCCAAGGGCTTGGCGCCCAGCGCCGCCCGGGCCGTCCCCGGAATCCCCGACCACAGCCGGTCGCCCGAAACCTCCCCGCCCCCCTCCAGGCGGACGGCCAGCCCGGGCAGGGCGTCGCGGTCGAGGGGATTGTGGTATTCCCGGCCGTCGGAACCGCGGGTCAGGTAGTCCAGGCCCCGTCCAGTCAGGAAAAGCTCGCCCCGGGAAACGTCGATTTCGGCTTCCTCCCGCGGTTCGCTCACGAACGAGGGATCCAGCAGGCGGCCGGCCAGCCGCAGGAGGGTGGGGCCGCCGGGGAGCCGGTCGGCGAAGCCGTCCCGGATCATCCCCTCCGCCGCCGCCAGGTGGAGTTCCCGCCGGGTCGACTGGTACAGCGGCTCCTCGTCGCAGTCCAGTCCCAGCCAGCGCATGGCCTCCAGGAGGTTTTCAATGGCTTCGGGAGTCGATCTCTCCCGGTCGGTGTCCTCGACGCGAAGGAGAAAGCGGCCCCCGTGCCGGCGGGCGAACAGCCAGTTGAAAATGGCCACCCGGATATTGCCGATGTGGACGTTGCCGGTGGGACTGGGAGCGAAGCGAACCCTGGGTTTGTCGCGCATGGCGCCTCCCGAATTCAGTGGAAGCATTGATAAACGATGGCCGGAGGCAGGTTTCGCCAAACCACCCCGCTTTTTTCGATTCGGGAGAAGCGCCGATCCAGCTCCCGGCGGAAACGGCGCCCGGCCGGCAGAAGCAACCCCTGCAAATAGGCGAAGGTGACGAAAATGCCGCCCTTGGGCATGATCCGCAGCATCGCCCCGAGAATCCCGTCCCTGAGATCGTCCGGGAAAACCGCCCAGGGGAGGCCGGAAATGACCCGATCCACCCTGTCCACCCCTTCCCGCCGGCAACACTCCCCGATTTCCGAGGCGCAGCCCTGATGGAGGCTTAGTTCGGGAAATCGCCGCCGCAGCCCGGCGGCGAAGTCCGGATTCGCCTCGATGGCGAAAAACTTCTGCGCCGGCGACAGCGCCCGCAGGATGCCTTCGGTGAAGGCGCCGGTGCCCGGGCCGAACTCCGCCACCACCGAATCCGGCTCCAGCCGCGCGCATTCCAGCATCTTGGCGGCCAGGCTCCCGGAACTCGGCAGGAGGGCGCCGGTGCGGCGGGGATTGAGCAGGAACTGTTTCCAAAAAAAAGCGCCGCCCCCGTTGTCCATATCCGTTCGTTTCATTCCGCGGCGGCCGGCCGGTAGCGCGTCGGATCCGGGATCCCGGACCGCCGGAATCCGTCCCTCCGCAAGCGGCAGGAATCGCATTCGCCGCAGGCCAGGCCGTCCGGCGGCAGGGGATCGTAACAGCTTAGGGTCCGCGAGTAGTCGACTCCCAGCCCGATCCCCAATTTGACGATCTCGCTCTTGTCGAGAAACTGCAGGGGAGCCCGGACGCGGACGGGCCGGCCGAGAACGCCGCGGCGGGTGCCCAAATCGGCCACCGCCTGGAAAGCGGCGATATACTCGGGCCGGCAATCGGGATATCCCGAATAGTCGACCGAGTTGACCCCGATGAACAGCGCCTCCGCCTCCAGGACCTCCGCCAAGGCCAACCCGTGCGACAGGAAAATGGTGTTCCGGGCGGGGACATAGGTGGAGGGGATGCCCCGGGTTTTTCCGTCCTTCGGGACGGGAATGTCCCCGGCGGTCAAGGCCGAGCCCCCGAAAGCGCCCAGTCCTATCGCCGCGATCCGGTGGCTCGCCCCCCGGGCCGAAGCCATCCGCGCGGCCACCTCCAGTTCCAGGCGGTTCCGTTGCCCGTAGTCGAAGGAGAGGCAATGGCAGGAATAGCCCTCGGACGCCGCCACCGCGAGAACGGTGGCGGAATCAAGGCCGCCGGAAAGCAGTATGACCGCGTTTTTCCCCGGCATGGTCCGGTTCCCCTTTTACGGAACACTAGCCCCGGTCCCCGTCCGTCGGCTCCACATGCACCATGACGTCCACCACTTTCATGCCGTCCGAGGGGGGGATGGCCAATATCCGGTATTTGACCCGCGCCGCGATTTCATGGCCGTCCCTGACCGTGAGGTTTTCCTCCACCGCGATATGCAAATCGACCTCCACCCCTCCCCCGCCTATGGCCCGGGTTCGGATGCGGTGCGCCCCCGCCACCCCCGGGGTGGCGAGTATTTCCCCCCGGATGGCGGCGCTGAGCCGGCGATCCGCCCCGGCGTCAATCAGGGTGGAAAAGGAGGGGCCTACCACCTTCCAGGCGGCCTGGAGCAGGAGTACGCACACCACCAGCGTCCCCAGATCGTCGAGAAAGCTCAAATCCCGGTTCCGTCCCAAAACCAACTCGGCCGCCGCCGCCAAGGCCGGGGGAAGGGAACTGAAGGCATCCGAGCGGTGGTGCCAGGCGTTGGCGATCATTGCCCGGGAATTGATGCGTTTGCCCCTGGCCGCGGTCCAACGGTAAAGCGCCTCCTTGGCCGCCACGGAAAGCAGGGCCGCCGCTAGGACCGGCCAGGGATCGAAAGGCCGGGCCGGCGGATTTCCCGGGTATCCGCCGGAGGCGGTTCCGGCCAATCCGCCCAATCCGCTTGCCGCCCTCCAGCCCATGCCAACCCCGGCCGCCGCCAGAAACAGGCCTAGGGCGAAGGTCACCATGGTTTCGATTTTCCGGTGCCCGTGCGGATGCTCGGCATCGGCGGGCGCCGACCAGTATCTGACGCCGATTAGGATTATCGCGTCGGAGGCCAGATCCGACAGGGTATGGACCGCGTCGGCCAAAATAGCCCGGCTTCCGCTCGCGAGCCCCGCCCCCGCCTTCAGCCAAGCCAGGACGAAATTGACTCCCAGCCCCGCCCAGGTTGTCCGGGACACTTCGCGCATCAATTTCCGGGAATCGGGACGGGAAAGGCGGTCGAATTCGCCCTGGCCGCCGGGAAACGGGCGCCGGTTATCGAGCATGGCCATCCTGAAAAAGGGCGCGGCCATTTGGATCGCGTAAAGAAATAACGTTCACCCTAGGGAGCGGCGGTTCAACGCCCGCGGGACTTTTTCATGCCGAAGTTGTAAATGTTATTTATTTCCGCGCCCTTGTTGACGAATCGTGTTGCCGCCGGCGAACCGGCATAAAACGGCCGAATCCTCCGTTTCGGCGTCGCCGTCCGCTGGAAAACGGACGGCGAGCGTTTAGTCGCGTCGGATTCGAAATTTGCCGGGGGGCGGGCTCCGCCTGTTCAGCGCTTGGAATTTGCCGGTTTCTTGGCCGAAACCTTTTTGGCGGCGGGTTTCTTGGCCAACGGCTGCTTTTTGGCGGCGGGCTTGGGCGCCGGGAATAATTTTTTGAGGGCGGGCTTGCCGGCGTTGCTTGAAGCCGCCGCGGCCAAGGCGGCCAGATCGGCGTGTACCGTGTATTTCTTGCCTATGACCGCCTCCTTGAACGCCTTGGAGGCGGAGAAGCGGGGCTTCACCGACGCCTTGATCTTTATCGGCGCTCCGGTGGCGGGATTGTGTCCCGTGCGCGCCTTGCGCTGGGCCTTGACGAAAATCCCGAAATCCTTGACGTTGACCTTGATTCCCTTCGCCACCGCGCTGGCGACTTCATCAAAGATGAAATCAACCACCGCCGCCGCGTACTTCAACTTGGCGCCGGTTTTGTCCACCAGCGACTGGGCCAATTGCCGCTTGCGCAGCACCTCGATTTTGGCAGCCATTCCAATCCCTCCCCTTCCTGAAAAAAGCCGGCCGCCGGCAAAACTTCCCATTCCCCGCCGGCCAGCGGCCAAATACGCCGGAAACGCGATGAAACCGGAGAACCCCGAAAAGGCCGCTCCCGGGCGCCTTCCGGGCCGCCGGGAACGCGGCCAACCGAAACCGTATCAACTTTCGGCGAAATATAGGGCATATTTCACATATGTCAAGGAAAAAACAAAATCAGACGAAAAGATCGACGCTGTAAATGCGTTCGATTTCCAGCCTGGGGTCCA
Source organism: Planctomycetota bacterium (assembly GCA_031269935.1). Taxonomy (GTDB): domain Bacteria; phylum Planctomycetota; class SZUA-567; order SZUA-567; family SZUA-567; genus JAJBSZ01. The sequence goes on along the minus strand of JAISYL010000237.1, from coordinate 33,473 downwards.
GGCGGATGGCCTCCACCACTTCCGGGGGAACCTCCTCGCCGGTGCCGATGACCATGGACGCCTTTTCCAGGCGTTTCAATATTCCCACCTGCATATTCTCTATGTTTATGCCCCGGTTTCCGAGAATCGTGCCCACCTTGCCGATGACGCCGGGTTTGTCGGGATAGCGCAGGAACAGCATATGGTTGTCCAGGCGCACCTCGATGTCGGCGTCGTCTATGCGGATGAGACGCTTGCGCCCGTCCTGGTAAACCGTACCCGCCAGCCGGGTTTCCTTGGCCAGATCCCCCGCCCGGCCGCGCACCCGGATTTCGATGTGATCGATTCGGGGGGCGTCGGCGGCGGCGTCGGCGAGAACCAGTTCGGCCTTGATCCCGCGCCGCTGGGCCAGGAACATGGCGTTTACGTCGTTGACCCCTTCCACCCCGCAGCCGCCGAGGATGCCCTTGACCGCCGCGAAGCGCAGAATCCCGCAATCCTTGTCGGCGAAGAAATCGCCCCCCGCCCGGACTTCCACCTCGGTGACGGGGGCGTTGACCAGGAAGGAGGCGATGCGGCCCATGGAAGCCGCCAATTCGGCGTAGCCGGCCAGGCCGGGGTCGGGGGAAAAGGTGATGTTGACGGCGTTCCGGATGGCGCCGTCCCGGAAATAGGCTATCGCCTGTTCCGCGGCCTGGAGGCCGCAGCGTTCCTCCGCCTCCTCGGTCGAGGCGCCCAGGTGGGGAGTGAGGGTGATGTTCCTGATCCCGAAAAGCGGCCCTTCCGTCATCGGCTCGCGGGAAAACACGTCCATTCCGGCGGCGGCCAGGTGCCCGGATTTAACCGCTTCGGCCAGGGCGGCCTCGTCGATGATGCCGCCCCGGGCGCAATTGATCACCCGCGCCCCCTTTTTCATCCTGGCGATGCGCTCGGCCGAGAGCAGGTTCCGGGTCTGCTCGGTGAGCGGGGTGTGGAAGGTGACGAAATCGGCGGCGGCCAGGGTTTCGTCGATCCCGGGCATAAGTTCGACCTTGAGCTCGCGGGCCCGTTCGGCCGGGAAAAACGGATCGAAGGCGACCACCCTCATTCCCGCCGCCTGCATAACCCTCACCACATGCTGGCCGATTTTCCCCAATCCGATTACGGCCAGGGTTTTGCCGCTCACTTCGGATCCAACCAGGGATTTCTTCTCCCATTTGCCCTCCTGCATCAGGCGGTCGGCCCGGGCGGTGTTCCGGGCGGCGGCGAAAATCAGGGCGATGGTTTGCTCCGCCGCCGACACGGTGTTGCCGAAGGGGGTGTTCATGACTATTATTCCCCGTTCGGTGGCCGCCGCCTTGTCGATGTTGTCTATCCCGACTCCGGCCCGGACGATTATTTTCAGCCGGGGGCCGGCCGCTTCCAGGGCCCGGCGGCCGACCCGGGTGGCGGAACGGACCAACAGGGCGTCGAAGCCGGGGATTTTTTCGATCAGTTCGTCCTCGGTGAAGGCGCCCCGGGCGACAACCCCGTCGGGACCGAAATATTCCCGGAGCAACTCCAGGCCGCCGCCCTTGATCCCGTCGGCGGCCACGATGACTAGCTTACCCATGACGCGTACGTCCTCCTCATGAATCCGGCCGTTTGCCTTCGGCGATTCCGCGCCGGCAGAAAAAGGCGCCGGCCGTCACCAAGAGGCATCCCAGCCATAGACCCGGGGTGGCGCCGCCGTCCAGGTACCAGACGCCGAAAAGCGTCGAGGCCGGCGGCAGGAAATTGGCGAGAATTCCCAACTGGTCGAGATCCCCCCGGCGCACCCCCCAATCCCAGAGCAGGTAGGAAAGGGCGTTGACCAGGAGGGCGTGGAGAAGCAGGGGAAGCAGCAGCTCGCCGGTCAAGCCGAGCTTCGCCCCCGACTCCAGCCACAAGAGGAAAAAGGCCAGGCCGGCGGTCAATTGGAACCACCCCACCCCGTTGGCGCCGCCCCCCCAGCGCCGCGCCGCGTGGGAATAGAATCCCCACAGGAAGGCGGCGAGAAGCATCATGGCGAACGCCAGGCGGTTTTTCCCGAGGATTCCCCACATCGCCGATCGATCCAGGTTCCAGAGGAGGGCGGAGGCCGCCCCGGCCAGGGAAAGGGCCAGCCCGATCAGGAAGTGGGGCCAGCGGAAACGGCGGGGGGAGAACAGCGGCAGCAGCAGCAGAATGGCGGTGGGCCAGAGGTAATTGACCAGTCCCAGGGGCAGGGCGGCCTCCCGCGAATCGGCCCGGGCCAGGGCCAGGGCGTAAAGCAGTTCATAGGCCACGAAGGCGCCGCCGCCCAGGATCCAGAAGCGGGGCCCGGCTCCGGCCCGGCGGGGGTTTCCGGCGCCCCGGATCAGGTCGAAGACGATTAGTACGGCCCCGGCGGCGGTGAACGACAGCGCCGGCATGCCGAAAACCTGCGCTTCGGTTATTCGCCTGGTCACGGCGGTGTTCATGCTCCAGCCGATCAGCGCCGTGACGCCCATGAGGTTGGCGGTGGATTTCCTCATTCCCGGAATTCCGCCGGCGAAAGCGGCGTCTCCGGCCCGGGCGGTCCCAATTCGTCCGGGGCCAGGGCGAATCCCGGGGCGAAAACCTCCAGGAAATAGTCGACCTCCTCCATTTCCAGTTCGGCCAGTTGCCGGCGGATCGCCCGTTCGGCCGGGGCGAACTCGCGGTTGCCTCCCCGCAGTTCCTCCCGGCACTTGAGCCAGGCGCAGAGCTTGTCGGCGGCCCGCACCAGCCGCCAGCCGGCGGCGTCCGCCTCCCGGGGGAAAAGGGCCGGTTCGTAGTCGGCCCGGAATTCCGGGGGGAGCAGTTCCAGGAGCCGCCGGGCCGCCGCCGCCTCCAGGCCGCGCCAGGATTCCCGGAACCCGGGGCTGAAATATTTGACCGGGGTGGGAAGATCGCCGGTCATGACTTCGCCGGCGTCGTGCAGGAGGGCGAGAAAGGCGGCCCTTTCCCCGTCCAGGGATTTTCCGAAGATTCGGTTGCCGATGGCGGCCAGGGCGTGGGCGAACAGGGCGACCCGGTGGGAATGCTCCTGGAGGTTTTCGGGGCTGCCGCCGCGCATCAGGCTCCAGCGCCGGATCAGCCGCATGCGGGAGACGTAGGCGAAGAAATGCCCGCTCACAGCGCCAGCCTTCCGATGTCGGAACGGTAGCGCATGCCCTCGAAGGAGATGTCGGAAACCGCGAGGTAGGCGTTCCGGACCGCCCCGGCGATGTCCGGGCCGAGGCTGGTGACCCCGAATACCCGGCCCCCGTCGGTGATCACCCCGCCCCCGGGGGCGCTCCGGGCGCCGGCGTGGAACACCACGGTGTCCTTTCGCGCCTCCGCCCGCTCCAGGCCGGAGACGGGCTTGCCCTTGGCGTAGGGTCCCGGGTAGCCGCCGGAGGCCAGCACCACGCAGGCCGCCGCCTCCTCCCGCCATTCCAGCGTCCGGTCGGCCAGCTTCCCCCGGACGGTGGCGTCCAGGAGCTCGAACAAATCCGATTTCAGCCGCATCAGCACCGGCTGGGTTTCCGGATCCCCGAAGCGCACATTGTATTCCAACACCCTGGGGCCGCCGCCGGTCAGCATCAGGCCGGCGTAAAGCAGGCCCCGGAACCGGCGTCCCTCCTCGTTAAGGGCGTGGACGGTCGGCACCAGGATGCGGGCGATCACCTCGTCCATGATGGGTTCGGTGAGCATCGGGGCGGGGGAATAGGCGCCCATGCCGCCGGTATTGGGGCCCGCGTCCCCGTCGTAGGCGGCCTTGTGATCCTGGGAGGAGGCCAGGGGGGCGATGGTCCTGCCGTCGGTGAGGGCGAGAACGGTCACTTCCCGGCCCCGGAGCATTTCCTCGATGACCACCTTGGCGCCGGCGTCGCCGAATTCCCGATCCCGCATCATCCGCTCCACCGCCCGTTCGGCCTCGGCCAGGTTCTGGCAGACCGTCACCCCCTTGCCGGCGCAGAGGCCGTCGGCCTTGACCACCACCGGCCCCTCGCTCCGGGAATCCAGGTAGCGCCTGGCCGCCTCGAATTGTTCGAATTCGGCGAAATCCGCGGTGGGAATGCCGTGCCGGCGCATCAATTTTTTGGCGAACGACTTGGAACTTTCCAACTCCGCCGCCGATTGATCGGGGCCGAAGGCGGGAATGCCGGCTTTTCGGAAGGCGTCGACGATTCCTGCCCGGTAAAGGGTTTCCGACCCGGGGACGACCAGTCCGACGGCGTGCTCCCGGGCCCAGCGGACCAGGGTGCGGAGATTGCCGACATCGAGGTCGACGCATTCCCCGACCCGGGCGCAGCCGGAGTTGCCCGGGGCGATGAAGACTTTCGCGACCTTCGGGCTTTGGGAAAGCTTCCAGGCCAGGGCATGTTCCCGGCCGCCCGAACCCACCACCAGCAAGTTCATGATCGATTCTTTCCCGTTGTTTGATTTTCTTTAAAAGTCAACGTCAAGCCCGCTTTACGGGGCGAGGACGGCCCCTCGATCGGCCGAGGAGACGGAGGCGGCATAGCGGGCCAGCCAGCCGCTTCCCACCTTGGCGACGAAGGGAGCGAGTTTTTTGAGCCGGCGCCCGATTTCGGCCCGGGAAAGCAGGACGTCGACCCGGCGGCCGTCGGCGTCGATGGCGATTTCGTCGCCGTCCCGGAGAATCGCCAAGGGCCCGCCGGCGGCCGCCTCCGGGCTTACGTGTCCCACGCAGAGTCCCCGGGTGCCGCCGCTGACGCGCCCGTCCGTCACCAGGGCGGCCCGGATGCCGGCGCCTTGGATGGCGGCGGTGGGGGAAAGCATTTCCCGCATGCCGGGTCCCCCCCTGGGCCCCTCGTAGCGGATTACCACCACGTCGCCGTCCTTCACTTTCCCGGAAAGGATTCCGTCCCGGGCGGCCTCCTCCGAGTCGAAAACCCGGGCCGGGCCGGTGAATTCGCGCATGTCGTCGGCCACCCCCACCGTTTTCACCACCGATCCGGCCGGCGCCAGGTTGCCGGAGAGTATGGCGAGGCCGCCGCCGGGCGAAAACGGCCGGCCGGCCGGCCGGATGACGTCGCCGTCGGGTTTCCCGGCGTTTTTCAGGCGATCCCCCAGGGTTCCTCCCAGGGCGGGGGCGGCGGGATCGAGGCCGGCCCGGGTGTTTTCCATGATTTCCCGGAGCAGCGTCGCCACCCCGCCCGCCCGGTCGAAATCCTCCATGTGCACTTCCGGCCGCGAGGGCGACAGTTTGCAGAGGCAGGGGGTCCGCCGGGAGATGTCATCGATGCGGCCGAGGCCGTAATCGACCCCGGCGGCGGCGGCCAGGGCCAGGGTGTGAAGGATGGTGTTGGAGGAGCCGCCCATGGCCATGTCGCAGATGAAGGCGTTGTCGAGGGAGCGGCGGGTGACGAGATCGAGCGGGCGCAGGCCGATTTTCACCGCCTCGATCGCCAGGCGGGCCGCCCGGCGGGCCATTTTCAGGCGGGCCGGATTGATTTTGCGCCGGGTTTTTTTCGCGTCGGCCCACAATTCCGCCGTCACGGTGCCGTTGCCGGGGGGGGTTATGCCCAGGACCTCGCCCAGGCAATTCATGGAGTTGGCGGTGAACAGGCCGGCGCAGCAGCCGAAGCCGGGGCAGGCGCCGGCGGCCAGGCGCTCAAGTTCCCGGTCCGACATTCCGCCGACCGCGTTCCTGCCGACCGCCTCGAATATGGAGATGAGATCGGTATTGTTCCGGCCGGCCAGCATCGGGCCCCCTCCGATATAGACCGAGGGAATGTTGATCCTGGCCATGGCGTTGAACATGGCCGGGACGATCTTGTCGCAGTTGCCGATGCCTATCCAGCCGTCGCAGGGATGGGCGACCAGGATGGTTTCGATTTGATCGGTTATCAACTCCCGCGAGGCGAGCGAATATTTCATTCCGAAATGGCCCATGGCGACGCCGTCGCAAACCACCCCTCCGACATTGGCCAGCCAGACATTGGCGCCGAGGCGGACGAGTTCCCGGCGGATTTCCTCCTCCAGGGCGCGCAGGTGGGCGTGGCCGGGCGCCTGGGTGGAAAAGGAGTTGACGATGGTGATCAGGGGCCTTTTCCGCCGGGCTAGGGATTTGACGGTTCCAGAGGCCAGCATCAGGCCCCAGGCCGGGGACATGTGCCTGGGCTCGGTGACTATCCGACCGCCCTGGCGGCGCAGGGCGTCTATTCCCGGATTGGGTCCGGGATTGGCCGCAATCCTCTTTCGGTTTCCGCCCCGGTTCGATTTTTGTCCAGGTTTATCCATGCCGATCATTTTCCTTTCCGTCGGTCCGGATCGGATCCGGTTCGATTTGTTCCGCCCCGCCCGGAATATTATAGCGGCCCGCTTTTTTTAAACAACGGGATTTCCTTTAAGAAAAATGCGGGGGAATTTGGGCGAATTGGCTTGACAAGCTCCGGTTTCAAGTTACAATGATAAAAGTTGATCGTTGAACCGTCGAGTGACGGCCCGTTCAAGCGGTTGCCGCCTTATGGCGGACGGCAGCCTGTTTAAATCACTTTGCGAAAGGAGATTAGCCATGAGTACGGTATTGAGTTCCAGGCGGTTTGTGGGTTCGGAAAGGATGGCGGTAAAGAGCGGCGAGGCCGCCGGGGCCGACCGCAAAAATGTTTCCATCGCGGTTGTGGTGTTGCTGGCGGGGTTTGCCGCCCTGTTTTTGGGGGCCGTCGGCGAAATCAACCTGTTGATGTGCGCCGGTTTTATCGCCCTGGCCACTTCGGGCCTTTTCCTGAACGGCATGTTTTGGGCCCATATGCAGGAAAAGGGTCTTTACCGGCCAGAGGACCATTACCACAACCGCGGTTTATGAGCCGCGCCGATGAAAGCCGATGAAACCAACCAGGGGAGAGGCCGCCGGCCTCTCCTTTTTTTGGGGTTCGAGAAGTACGCGCGAATCCAATATGAAAAAAGTACTCGCCCATATCAGGGTGCCGGAAAACCACGGGACGCGCCTAGCCGACCCTAAGGTCAAGCATATAGACGGCGCCTTATGGGAATTGCGGCCCTTGGCGCCCGGATTGCTTGGCCACGCCTGGGCGAACACCCTTGGCGGGCGGCCCGGTTATTCCGCGAGGGGCATGACGGCCGCGGGATCGACGCGGAGGAACCGGGGCGGGTCGGCAACCGCGTGTTTGCTGCATTTCCACCAGAGCGTGGCGCGATCCGGCCCGGGCGCCGCCCTGGCGTTGGCGAAAACAACGCACCATTCGAACGGCTCCTCGGACCGTTCCCGAACCGCCATCTCCACCAGGTTGCCGCCCCCCGGGCATTCCTCACGAACCGGCGCGAAGTCGTGGGCGCGGATGCCGACGAATTTCGTCCCCGGAGGGATTTGTTCCTCCGTGGTCAACTCCCAGTCCCAATCAAGCGCCAGAAGCCGCCGCTCCGAAAGGACACGGGCGGGGGATATGTTTTTGCAGCCGGTGAGCCGGGCGACCTCGACCCGGCCGGGACGATGGAAAACCGCCCGCGTTTCTCCGTGTCCCAGGACGCGGCCGCCGTCCAGGGTCAGCAGGCGGCCGCAAAGCTGGTAGACGTCGTCCCGGCTGTGCGAGACCATAATCGCGTCGCCTTGGAGTCTCAGGAGTTCGCCCAGCCGCAGCCGCATATTTTCGCGCAAATGGTGATCAAGGGCGGAAAAGGGTTCGTCCAGCAGGATGATCCGGGGATTCGCCGCCAGCATCCTGGCCAGCGCCACCCGCTGCTGCTGGCCGCCGGAGAGTTGGCGCGGCAGCCTGCCGTCCAGTCCGCCCAGGCGGAACCGCTCCAGAAGCCCCGCCGCCCGTTCCTCCCGATCGCCGGTTTTCGGCATGGCGAGACGAATGTTTTCCCCCGCCGTCAGGCGGGGGAAAAGGGCGTTATTCTGAAAAAGGTACCCCACTCCCCGCTTTTGGGGAGGGAGGTTTATCCCCTTTTCCGAATCGAACAGGACAACCCCGTCTAGGACAATCCGGCCGCAATCGGGTCTTTCGATGCCGGCGACGCATTTCAGGGTCAGGCTCTTGCCGCAGCCCGAGGCGCCGAGGATGCCGAGGCAGCCGCCGTTCAGAACAAAGGATATCTCCAGGGAAAAGTCCCGTCCCAACCGCTTGTCGATGTGGACTTCGAGCGTCATCCGGGCTCTCCCCGGCGGCCGGCCCGTCCTTCCTTGGCCAAAAGCTGGTTTATCCCGGAGACGGCGATGAAGGACAGGGCGGCGATGACCGCCACGTATCCGCCGGCCGTTTCCATGTCTCCGGCCGCCACGGCCGAATAGATGGCCAAGGGCAGGGTCTGGGTCCTGCCGGCGATGTTGCCGGCTATCATGGCGGTGGCGCCGAACTCGCCCATGCCCCGGGCGAAGGCCAGCACCCCCCCGGCGACGACGCCGGGCAGGGCGGTGGGCAGGACGATTCGCCAGAAAATCCTCCATTCGGACAGCCCGAGCGTCCTGGCCGCGTTCACCAAGTCCGGATCGACCTGTTCAAAGGCGCCCCTCGCCGCCCGGTACATGAGGGGAAAAGACGCGGTCACGGCGGCGAGAACGGTGGCGCTCCAGGAAAAGGCGATCTTGAAGCCGAACCATTCGGCGAAAAACCGGCCGACCGGTCGGTTCAGGCCGAAAACATACAGGAGGAAAAAGCCGGCCACCGTCGGCGGCAGCACCAAGGGAAGGGTGAAGAGGCCGTCCAGCGCCAGCTTCCAGCGCCGGCGGCGCAATCCCGCCACGAAGCGGGCCGCCGCCACGCCCAGGAAAAAGGTGACGGCGATGGCGGCCGAGGCGGTTTTCAGGGAAATGAACATCGCGGACCAGAGCATGGGCGCCCATCCCTTTCTTTGCGATCATCGATTCGGGGTGAATCCGTATTTTTCGAATACGGCGAGGGCTTCGTCCGACTGGAGGAATTCGACGAGAAGCCTGGCCTCCCCGGGATGGATGCTTCCCTTGAGCGGGGCGACCGGATACAGCACCTTGGAGGCGAGGCTCCCCTCGGGAGCGCCGGCCAACACCCTGACCTTCGGGGTCGTGGCGGCGTCGGTGGCGTAGACGACGCCTGCCTCGGCGCTTCCCTCGGCCACCCAGTTAAGCACCTCGGTGACGTTGGCGCCGAAGCTGGCCCTAGCCGAGACCAGATCCCAAATGCCCAAGCTGGTCAGCGCCTCCCGGGCGTACTGTCCCGCCGGAACGCTCCCGGGATCGCCCAGCGCTACCGTCTCCGCCGCGGCCAGGTCGGCGAAGCCCGTCACCCTGGTTCCTCCCCCGGCGGGGACGATCAGGACAATCCGATTTTCCAAGAGATTGACCACCTCGGCGGCGGAAATGAAGCCGCCGTCCACCAGGGCCTTCATTTGCCGGGGGGCGGCGGACATGAAGACGTCGGCCGCCAAGCCGTTTTCAATCTGGGCCTGGAGCTTTCCCGAGCTGTCGTAGGTCCCCTCCACCGTTATCCGGGGGTGTTTGGCCCGAAAAGCCGGGATAAGCTCGTCCACCAGGGAATAGCGCAGGCTGGCGGCGGCGGCGAGCATGATGGTCGCCGCCTCGCCGGCCGCCGCGGGGCGGAACGGAAAGCCAAGGATGATGAGCGTCAGGACGGTGGTGATCTTTCGCATTTTTTCTCCTTCTCCGTGACATTTTTCCAGATGAGGGCGGCGGCCTCCCTTTCGAGGCCGGACAAACGTTTGGCGCGTATTCCCGTGTCGAAGGCGGAATCGGCCGTTTCCACGAAGGCGCGCAGATTGCAGTTGCCGGCCCTTTCCCCGATGCCGAAAAGGGTGGCGTCCACCGAGACGGCGCCGGCCTGGCAGGCGGCGAGGGAATTGGCGACCGCCATGCCGAGATCGTTGTGGGCATGGATGCCGACCGGCAGATCGAAGCGGGACAGGGCGTCGTACACGGCGGAAGGCGTCATGATCCCCAGGGTGTCGGCGAAGCGGATGCGATCGACCCCGGCTTCAACCAGGGTCCGGGCCAGGGGCAGCATGAAGTCCGGATCGGCCCGCGAGGCGTCCTCGAAGCCCACCGTTACCCGGTAGCCGCGCTCCAGGGCCAATTCCGCCACGTTCCGCAATTCCCGGCGGAGCCAGGCGGCGTCCTTGCCGAGCTTGGAGGAAATCAATTGGCCCGACACCGGGGCGCCAATGTGGATCACGTCGGGACGGCAATCGAAAGAATGCAGTACATCGTCCCGGCTCACCCGGTTCCAGGTCGAGACAAGGACGTTCCCCTTGATCTCCTGGAGGCGGAGGATGGCGTCCTTCTCGTCTCCGCCGATGGCCGGCACCCCGGCTTCCACCTCCCGTATTCCGGCCGCCTCCAGCAACAGGAACAGCCGAATCTTGTCCTCGATCGAAAAGGCGAAGCCCGGAGCCTGTTCGCCGTCGCGCAGGGTGGTGTCAACAATCCGGATCGCCCGCCGGCCAACCCCACTTCCGGCTTTTTTTCGCCAGGCCGAGGAATTCCGCGTCCGAGAGTCCCCTACCCAGTCGAACGCTTTCTCTCCGGACGCTCGCAAGCAGGTTCGCGGCGGCCCGGGAATCGGCTTGTATTCCATATTGCTCCAGTTTCATCGCTATCGCCCGCCCGCCCGAGTGCTTGCCGACGCCGAGGCGGCGCCGCAGGCCGACCAGTTCGGGCGGGAAGGGTTCGTAGTTGGCGGGATTCTTGCCGATCCCGTCCACATGGACGCCCGACTCGACCAGAAAGATTTCATCGCCGAGGATCGGCTTGTGGGACGGTATCCGGCGTCCGGTGGCCCGGCAATAGGCCAGCTTCAGGAGCGCCAGGCATCGGAAGGCCGCCGCCGGCACGGCGGCTCCGCCTAGTCTAATCGCCATGAGCAGCTCCTCGAGGGGGGCGAACCCGCCCTGGCCAAGAAAGGACGCCGCCACCCTGGTTCCGCCCGCTTTCAGCCATTCGAAGGCTATGGCCGCGGCGCAGCCGTGGCGGTTGCCGGGCGAAAGCTCCACTTTTCCGATGTCGAGCAGAATGTCGAACCCGTGCCGCCAGTCGCCCAGCAGCAGATCGCCCATTCCGGATATCCGGATTTGCGCTCCCTTGCCCCGGAGCAGCAGGACGTCGTTCCATGAATTGGCGGGGAAAACCATCTCCACCAATATCCTTTCGTATCGCTTCAGTTTGAAAAAGGGACAGACGTATAGATGGAACCCAGGCCACCTGTCCATGTATTCGGCATAGGGCAGGCGCAGAAGCGTCCGGGCCGGATTGACCGTTCCCCCCAATTTTTCCAGAACGGCCTCGCTTATTTCAATGTAGTCGGCGACCCCGAGCAGCAGGCGGTATATTTCCGCCAAACCCTCGGCCGGATGCAGTTCAACCCCCGGCACCGACAGGAACCTGTCGGTGATCTCCGCCCGCCGGTCCGCTTCCAGGGCAATCATGGGACCCTAATCGTCCGTTTAGGGCTCGTCCATAAATAACTTATACAAGTTTATAGCGCGTCACCAACGTCGCTCTCGTAAATTTTTGCTCAACCACGGGCGAAAATTTACCGCCGCGACTCGGTTCCTTGCCTAAACATGTATAAGTTATTTATGGACAGACCCTGATCATCGCTTCTCCTTCAGGACGCCGCCCTTGGACGACACGGCGAAGCGGAAAAATCCTGGTTGGCGCTCCCCGGCCGGTTCGTCGCCCCCGCCGGCGAAGAGGATTGACCTGTCTTCGTCCAGGCGTCCCGCCGCGTCGGCGCGGCATTGGCGGCAATGCGCCATCTGCCGGAGGTGGACGCCGCAGCGCTTCCGCATGGCGCCGATTTCCCGGTTGCTCACCGGGGGGGAATCGGCGAAGACGCTGCCCTTCGCTGGCGCCATCCGCATGATGTTGCCCAGGACGCAACCGAGTTCCCGGGCCTTCGCCGCTATCAGCGGGATGTGGCCGTCGTTCACCCCCTTCAGCATCACCGTGTTCATTTTACAGACGATCCCCGATTCGATCGCCATGGCGATGCCGGCGAATTGGTTGGCCATGAGAATGGCGGCGCCGGCCTCGCCATGGTATCGGGTTCCCAGATAATCGACCTGGCGGCAAATGGCGGCGCCCACGGCCGGGTCCACGGCGTTTACCGTCACCGTGAGGTGGGAAACGCCGAGGGCGGCCATTTCCCGGACATGTCGGGGCAGCAGCAGACCATTGGTGGACAGGCAGAGGATGACGTCCGGATCGGCGGCCCGGATCAGCCGCAGCGTTTCCCGCGTCAATTCCCAGTCGGCCAGGGCGTCCCCGGGACCGGCGATTCCCGCCACGGAAAGGTTTTCCGAGGCGTCGCGGAAGGCGACGAACCGGGCGGCCGCCTCCCCGGGAGTGACGACCCTGGCGGTGACACCGGGCCGGCTTTCGTTCGGGCAGGAGAAATCGCGAACGCAGTAGTTGCACTGGATGTTGCAATTCGGCGCCACCGGCAGGTGGATGCGGGCGTAGCCGCCGCCGTTGAAGCAGGGATGCCGCCCGCTCCGGAGTCGGTTGGCGGCCAGCGCCGCCTCTCCCGCCCCCGGAGGTTCCGCCGCCGGGCGGGATTCCCTCTCCAGGTAATATTTTTCCTTGAGTTCTTCCCGAAAACTCGCTTCGACGCTTCCCAGAACGGCGTTGACAATCCGATCCAGAAGATCGAGTCCGCCTTCGTAGCCAAGGGTGCGGATTCGTTGGCCGCCCACCCGGTCGTGAACGGGGAAGGCGGCGCGCACCAGGGGAAGGCGACGCCGCTCCGCGATTCGCCGGGCGTCGGAACTGCCGACCAGGACGTTCGCTCCCAGCCGGACGGCCTCCGACTCGATGGTTTCGAAATCGCAGTCGTCGAGAAGCGAAAAATCCTCCTCCATCCGGTAGGCGGCGGCTTTTTCGATGTCCGGCCGGACGCGATCGGCGAAACCCGGCAGCCGGGAGCCGGTCGCGGCAAGGACGGGAAGCGCCCCGTTTTCGCAGAGAAGGCGGGAAACCGCGTATACGAAATCCGGTTCGCCGAACACGGCCGCCCTTACCCCGGCGCTGTATTTGTGCGAGTCCACCATCGCGTCCAGGCGGCGGGAACGCGCCTCCTCCAGGCGGGGCGGCCGCCTCCCGCCCAGGGAGGCCAGGAGTTCGGCCAGGCGATCCATGTCCCTCAGCCCCACCGGAAGCGGCAGACGGGTGAAGGGGACGCCGTGGCGCCGGTTCAGATACAGGGCGGGGGAGGCCTCTTCCGGGACGAACTCGGCCAATTCAATGGTATGGGCGGCCCCGGCCATGCGGGCGATGTCGCCTAGGGCGACGCCGCCGCGGGGCAGGCGTTCGTATTTCTTCGTCGCGCCGCCGTCCAGGTTGGAGGAGGGATCGGGCAGGAGGATGCAGTCCAGCCCGGTCTCGGCCAGGCATTCCCGCAGCCAGCGGGCGTCGGCGGGGGAAACCGGGCCGGTAACGACATTGATCCCGCCGTGCCTTTCCGTTTCGGGTTCCACCTGCTCCACCAGGGCGCGGAGAGCGCGGAAAAAACCTTCGTATTGGGTGCCGGCGTAGCCGGCGGAGGAAACGGTCACGATTTTCGCCTTGAGGCCGGGCCGGTTTTGGCGATAGGACCGGATTATCCCGGGAATGTCCTCGCCGATGGTTTCGGCGAGGCAGGTGGTGGAAACGCCGATGACGGCCGGATCGTAAAGCCGGATCAGGTTGTCCAACCCCTTCACCAGGTTTTTTTCCCCCCCGAAAACCGTTCCCTCCTCGGTGAGGGAGGAGGAGGCGATGTCGATCGGCTCGTTGAAATGCGTCGCCAGGTGCCGGCGGATATAGGTGCTGCACCCCTGCGAGCCGTGGAGAATGGTCATGCAGCCGGCCAAGCCGTAAAAAGCGGTGACGCTCCCCATCGGCATGCACATCTTGCAGGGATTGACGTTGAGGTTCACCAGGTCCTTGCTCATCGCGCGCGCCCCAGGCATTCCCATACCGGACTGTTCATGGACAAATGCACCTCCCGGGTGAAATTGACGACCCCCTCGTAGCCGGCCAGGGCGTGTTTCCTTTCGTGGTTATGATCGCAAAAGGCGATGCCAAGCTTGTAGGCGAGGGGACGCTCCTTCACCCCCCCGACCAGGATGTCCACCCCCTTTTCCCGCATGAACCGCTCCAGTTCCGCCGGATTGGCGTCGTCGAGCACCACCGCGCCGGGCCCGACCAGACCGCCGATTATTTCGTAATCCTCCGGCTGCCCGGTCTGGGTGCCAACCACCATCGTTTCCATTCCCATGGCCCGGAACTGGCGGATGAGGGATATCGCCTTGAACCCCCCGCCGACGTAGACGGCGGCCTTCCTCCCCTCCAGGCGGGGGCGGTATTTTTCCGAAAAGGCGCAGAGGCGCCGGGTCTCGCGATCGGTGAACGCCTTGGCGAGGGCGATGTTCCTTTCGGTCCCGGCCGCCTCCGCCGTACGCCTCAGGGCGGTCGTGGTGTCTTCCACCCCGAAAAAACTCACCTTCATATAGGGGATGCCCATCTCCGCCTCCATCATTTTGGCGAGATGGGTCATGGAGCCGGCGCATTGCACAAGGTTAAGGGCCGCCCGGGGCGCTCGAATCAGCGAATCGTGGCTGGAATCGCCGGTGAAGGCGGCCTGTACGGGAATGCCGATTTCTCGCAGATAATTCCTGATTATCCACATCTCGCCGGCCAGGTTGAAGTCGCCCAGGATGTTCACCCCGGCGCGTTCCTCCTTGCCGGCGGTTCCCTGGCGGGGGCGGATAAGCCGCATCAGCGCCTCGCAGGCCAGCCGGTAGCCATGCGACTTGGTTCCGGAAAAGCCGGCCGACTGGACCGGGACGACCCGGACGCGGTGGCGTTTCTCCGCCTCGCGGCAAACCGCCTCCACGTCGTCCCCGATCACCCCGACGATGCAGGTGGAATAGACGAAGATCAGTTTCGGGCGCTTTTTCTCCGCCACCTCCCGTAAGGCCCTGGCCAGCTTGCCCGCTCCCCCGAAGACGATGTCCTCCTCCCGGAGATCGGTTGAAAAGCTGTGCCGGTACAGGCCGCTGCCGCTGGTGAGACTTCCCCGGATGTCCCAGGTGTAGCTGGCGCAGCCGATGGGGCCGTGGACGATGTGGAAGGCGTCGGTGATGGGATTGAGAACCACCCGGGCGCCGCAATAGACGCAGGCCCGCTGGCTCACCGCCCCGGAGACGCTGGCCGAGCCGCACTTGATGCCGGCCTCCCCGCCGGCCTTGATGGAGGCTTTCCGTTCGTCTAGGATTTCCGCGGCGCCCATGGCTTTCCCGTTCCTCCTTTCCTCCCCCCGGCTACATCACCAGTTCGAGGTCCTCGTCGGCGGCGTCCCGATCCTGGCGATCCAGCAGGGCGTCGGAAATCCTTTCCAGCATCCGGAGGCCGCCCCGATAGCCCACAATGGGGAAATAGGAGTGGCCGTAGCGATCCAGCACCGGTATCCCGGCCCGGACGAAGGGGATGTCCTCGGCCTTGGCTATTTGCTTTCCATAGGAGGTTCCGATCAGGATGTCGACCTTCCCGTTTTTGATCAGTTGGTGCAGTTCAAAGAGATCGGCCGATTCCCGGGCGAGGCAGTCCTTGACCTCGTGGCGGCGGAACAGGTTCTCGGCCAGCTTGACGAAGGCGGAGCCGGACGTTCCGGTGAGGAGGTATTTGGGAATCATCCCCATTTCCAGCACCAGGCCGGCCAGGCCGAGGACGGTGTCCGGATCGCCGAAGACGGCGGCTTTTTTGCCGGAATAGTGGAAATGGGCGTCCAGCATCACGTCGACAAGCTGTCCCCGCTCCTCCTCCAATTCCGTCGGCACCTCGACCTTCTTCTCCTTCGACAGGGCGATCATCAATCGATCCGTGAAGGACACCCCGATGGGAAGCGGCAACAACCGGTAGGGAACGCCATGCTTTCGCTTCAAGGCGTTCGCCGGCTCGTCCGAGGTGAGTTCGCCCAGGGCCAGGGTGGCGGTGCAGTCCCCGAGGCCGGCGATTTCGGCGAGGGTGGTGCCGCCGGACGGGTACATCTCGTAGCGGCCGGTCATGGGGGCGTCCAGGACGCCGGAGGTGTCGGGAAACAGGGTGAAATCGGCCCCGAAGGCTTTCAGGATCCTCTTGATCTCCCGCATGTCGCCGGGATTGACGAAGCCGGGGAAGACGGCCAGCTTGCCGTTCGGCGTTCCGGCCGACTTGGCGAGATAGGAGATGAAGCCGGTCATCATGTTGTAAAAGCCGTTGATGTGGGAGCCGACGTAGCTCGGGGTGTTGGTATGCACCACCAGCTTGCCCTCGGGAATGTCGATGTCCTGGATGAAGGCTTTCAGGTCGTCCCCGATGGTTTCGGAAAGGCAGGTGGTGTGGACGGCGATGATGTCCGGATTGTAGATGTCGAAGACGTTCCTTACCGACGCCTTCAGGTTGGCGCCGCCGCCGAACACCGAGGCGCCCTCGGTGAAGGAACTGGTGGAGGCCGCCGCCGGCTCCTTGAAGTGGCGGCTGAGAAGGGTGCGGTGGTAGGAGGCGCAACCCTGCGAGCCGTGGCTGTGCGGCAGGCAGCGGTGAACGCCCAGGGCGGCGTACATGGCGCCCACCGGCTGGCAGGTTTTGCAGGGGTTGACGCGCAGGGCCGAGCGTTCGGCCAGTTTCGCGGGAGTCAGATCGAGCATGGCTTCGGCCTTTTCTATTCCGTGACGGTTCCCTCGAGCATGGCTTCGAATTTCCACGGCGGCGTGACCAGCCGCCAGGCCGGGCATTCCACGGATCTGGCGATGTCGCGGGCGAAGTTTATCGCCCCGTTGAAGCCGGCGTAGGGGCCGCCGTAATCGTAGGAATGCAGCTGTTTCGACGGCACCCCCGCCTTCTGGATGACGTACTTGTCCTTGATGCCGGACATGAAGAAGTCGGGGCGGAGCAGTTCAATGAACGCCTCGGTCTCGTAATGGTTCAAGTCGTCAATCACGACGCTCCCGTCCGGCATGTCCCGGATCATCCCCTTGTAATAATCCAGCGGTATTTTTTCCTTCAGTTCGGCATAGCGCTCGGGCGCGAGGAAGGCCCGGTGGCGCTTCTCGTCCTTCTCCACCGCGATGGATTCGATGTTCTTGTTGTCGGCGTCCTCCTTGATGTCCGGTATGACCTCGCGCCCCTCGTAGTCGTCCCGGTGGGCGAACTCGTAGCCGGCGAGCACGGTGGAAACCCCGAAGTCGGCCAGGAGGTTCTGGTAATGGTGCGAACGGGAGCCGCCGACGTAGAGGGAGGCGGTCCGGCCCTTGAGTTTCCGCCGGTAGTGGGCGCGGTCCGGCTCGATTCTCTCCAACTCGTCCGCTATCACCTCCTCGGTGCGGCGGGAGAGGTCGGGATCGCCGAAATACAGGGCTATGTCCCGCAAGCTCCGGCAGGCCGCCTCGACGCCGATGAAGTTGACCTTGATCCAGTCCATCCCGAACCTGGTTTTCATCATTTCGGCGATGTAATTGATGGAACGGTGGCATTGCACCAGGTTCAGGGCGGCGTTGTGGGCGCGGGACAGGTCGGCGAAGGAGCCGTCGCCGGTGAGCACCGCCACCACCTCGTACCCGACGCGCCGCAGTATCCGCTCGATTTCCCAACTGTCGCCGCCTATATTGTACTCGCCCAGCAGGTTGAGGGAGAATTTCGTCGCGGGCGGCGTGTCGTCCCGGCCGATGATCCGGCGCATCACCCCGTTGTTGGCGATGTGGTGTCCGGCCGATTGGCTTACCCCCTTGTAACCCTCGCAACTGAAGGCGACGCAGGTGATGCCGTAAAGCTTCTCGCTCTCGGCCGCCACCGCGTGGATGTCGTCCCCTATCAGCCCGACCGGGCAGGTGGAGCAGACGAGGACGCACTGGGGATGGAAAAGTTCAATCGCCTCCTTTATGGCTTGCCGGAGCTTCTTCTCCCCCCCGAAGACGATGTCCGGCTCCTGGAGGTCGGTGGAGAAGCAGTACTGGATGAAACTCCCCCCGTTGGCGGCCCTGGCCTTGTTCCGCCGGGTGCCCCAGGAATAGAAACCGCAGCCGACGGGGCCGTGCGTGATAAGCAGCGCGTCCTTGAGCGGCCCCAGGACCACGCCCTTGCAGCCGGCGTAGCAGCAGCCGCGGCTGGTCATGATCCCGGGGATGCTTCTGGAGTTGGCGGCTATACGCGATTCCGCCTGGCCGGAATCGATCTCGAGCATGTGCTCCTTGCGGTTCTTGAATACCTTGGCCGCGTATTTTTCGAGTACCGCCCCTTTCACGCCCATGTCTTTTCCCCGCCTTCCCGAGTCATCCGGAACGAGCAATTCCCGGTGCGGACCCCGTGCGACTCGAGGATGGGCAGGACGAAAATCCTGCCGTCGCCCGGATTTCCGGTTTGATTGGCCTTGATGATGGTCTTGACGATAAGCGGCGCCTGATCGTCCTGGACGATGATGGTGAAGAAGCGCTTCGGGATGAGGCGATCCCCCTCGGTCATGGCCTCGCCGGCCGCGGACACGGGAAGCGCCCCCGCCTTGACCGCCAGATTGAACACCCGGGTGTCCATCGGCTTCTTGCCGCGCCCCAGGCAGGGGCGGCAGAGGAAGGCCGGAAAGCCGACCTCGGCCAGGGCGCGCTTGGTGACGTTCACCTTGTTGGTGCGTATTATCGCCATCACTTCCTTCATGGATCCAGCTCCCTTAGGGTCTGTAAACTTTATTTCTTTACGAGCCCTTACATGCCTTGTTTCCCGGTGCTGATGGTGTAGGCGTCCACCACTTCGCTCACGAAGATGCGGCCGTCCCCGAAATGGCCCTCCCCCGTCCTGGCGGTCCGCATGATGATCTTGATCACGTCGTCCCTGTCCTCGTCGTTCACCACGGTAAGCAGCATTTCCTTCGGAATCTCGTCGTAATGGACCTCGCCCACCTGGACGCCCTTCTGCTTCCCCCGGCCGAAGACGTCCATCTTGGTGACGCCTGGAAAGCCGGCGTCCATGAGTTCCGAGAGCACTTCGTGGACCTTTTCCGGCCTGATGATGGAGCGGATCAAGAGCATGGCGCTTCTCCTGGCATGGACCGGCCCGGCGCTCCGCCCGCCCCCCGTGGACGGAACGCCGGCCGAATCGACGGAATTTTAAGCGGAATTGGAAAGGCAAGACCGGCGCCAGCCGGCCGGAAGGCCCCCGATCCTTGGGGTCTGTCCATAAATAACTTATACATGTTTAGACAAGGAACCGAGTCGCGGCGGTAAATTTTCGCCCGTGATTGGGCAAAAATTTACGGGAGCGACGTTGGTGACACGGTATAAACACGTATAAGTTATTTATGGACAGACCCTTACACCGCCTCCAGGAGGCCGTGTTCCATGAGGAGTTCCTCCAGCCTTTCTTGCTTAAGCGGCTTGGGAATGACGAACATCCCGTTCTGGTCGATTTTCCCCGCCAGAGCGCGGTATTCGTTGGCCTGGGCGCATTCGGGATTGAAGTCGATGACCGTCTTCTTGTTGATCTCGGCCCTTTGCACCATGTTGTCGCGGGGGACGAAGTGGATCATTTGGGAACCGAGTTCCTTGGCGAAGGCGGAGACAAGCTCGGCCTCGCCGTCAACCTTGCGGCTGTTGCAGATGATGCCGCCCAGGCGGACGCCGCCGGTGTTGGCGTATTTTTGGATGCCCTTGGAAATGTTGTTGGCGGCGTAAAGCGCCATCATTTCGCCCGAGGCGACGATGTAGATTTCCCGGGCCTTGCCCTCGCGGATGGGCATGGCGAATCCGCCGCAGACGACGTCGCCCAGGACGTCGTAAAACACATAATCCAGGGGATCGGTATAGGCGCCCAGGCGTTCCAAAAGGCCGATGGAGGTGATGATGCCGCGGCCGGCGCAGCCGACGCCCGGTTCCGGCCCGCCGGATTCGACGCATTTGATGCCGGCGAAACCGTCCTTCATCACTAAATCCAGTTCGATGTCCTCGCCCTCCTCGCGGAGGGTGTCCAGGACGGTCCGCTGGGCCAGCCCCCCCAGGATGAGACGGGTGGAATCGGCCTTGGGATCGCAACCGACAATCATGATCTTCTTGCCCATTTCGCCCAGGCCGGCGGTGAGATTCTGGGTGGTGGTGGACTTGCCTATTCCCCCTTTTCCGTAGATGGCAACCTGCCTCATGTGAAAATTCTCCTTTTCGTGACGGTAAAAACGCCAGGGGCCGTGAGCATGTTTCCTTTTCGCGGGTTTTCGGGACAAAACGCCTTTCCCAAGCCGGTCCGGGAGACGAGGCAATCCGCCGGGGGCGACCTCCCCGGGCCGAATCGGACTTTTCGGCTCGGGGAGGCATGGACGAAAACGATAGCTAGGCGCTCCGAGTCCTTTCCACTTTTTCTCGCCGCTTTCGCCTTCTGGAATCATTTGTGCAAGCAATTTACCAAAAGAGAGAGAAAATGGCGCGGGGAATTTTATGGAGTTGCAACATATTATTGTTCTTATAATAAGCGATATTTTAACATGACCATCGGGTTCGGCGGCGGGTGTTAAGCTTAAGGACTGTCTGGATTCGGTTTACAAATACGTTGGGGAATCCGACAATTTTGTAAGATTGTCAAGGAAGGGAATATTCGCATGCACGATTCTATCGCGATATTGGAGAGGGAGGATCAAAGTCTTGCCTCGCCCGCCGACTGCCGGCGGATTCGGATTTATCGCCGCAATCGGGAGGGTTGGCGCTCCGATCCTCCCCTGGATTTTTCCGGCGCGGCCGATTCCGTGTCCACCTTCCGGGAAGACATGAGGGAATTGATTCGGCGGCTGGGCGACTGCCGGATAATCGCGGGGAGGGAAATCTCGGGCATTCCGTACCACCTTCTTGTCCGGGCCGGATTCGCCGTCTTCGAGGCAAGGGAAGTGGACGAGGATCTGCTGGAGGAAATGGCGGCCGAGGCCGGGGAGGCGGAAAAGGGGAAAAGCCGCCCGGATTCCGTGCCGACCCGGCCGGTTCCCGCCGGCCGGGACGGTTGCTATCGTCTGGACATTATCGGGATGCAGGCGGCGCATCCGGAAATTTCCACCAAAATGGCGCTCCGCGACTTTTTTGAGCGGCCGTTTTTCGAATTGGAGTTGATTTGCGATCATTTTCCTCCTTGGCTCGAAACGTATCTGCCGGCGCATAACTTGGCTTGGAGCGACAGGCTGCTGGAACCAGGCCGGCATTCCTGCCTGATTCGGCCGGCGCCGTGCGGGGAATGAACGGGGAAAACGCCACCGACATAAAGGAAATCAAACGGCGGCGGGTTTGATTTCCTTTACAAGTCCGTTTCCGGCCATATAATGAAAAATCGCGTTCAGCCAGCCGATTGACAAATTGCCGTCCCGCCCGGGCTGTCCCGCGTCAGAAGCCGCTTCCCGGACGATAGGGCGATTTGTTGGCCTGGAGGGGCGGATATCGGAAGGGGTATCACCTTGTCCGACGAGGCTAGGCGCAACCTGGAAATCGAGGCGGCGCTTAAACAAATAAAAACCATGCAGAAACGCCAGGCAAGGAGGCGGGGACGCGCTTGGCGGCTGGATGTGTCCTGGCCCAAGTTGATTCTGCAATGCCTGGTGGTTTTTTCCATAGGTATTCTGGTCGGCCTGGGCGGTTTTGTACTTTTGCAGATTATCTTTCCTTGAGTTCTGATTGACAAACGCCGAAGCCCCGCGGGATAGGGAGTCCGGAAGGGAATGCATCCTAGGATTGCCATCACCGGCGTCGGCCTGACCTCCCCCATAGGCAACGATCTCCCTTCGCTCCGGTCCGCCCTTTTGGCCGGTCGGGCCGGGGTGGGGAAAATGTCTCCGCGCTACATGGGGGAATGGCCAGCCGGCATTTGCGATTTTCCCGCGGATAGGCACCAGAGCCGCCGGGAGGCCAGGCGGGGAACCCGGGCCGGCCAGATCGCCGTCTTCTGCGGGCGCGAGGCCCTGGCGGACGCCGGGCTGAAACCGGCCGGACTGGATCTTTCCCGCCTAGGGGTGTTCATCGGGACGACCGAGCACGGCAATGTCGAGACCGAGAACGAGGTGGCCGGCATCAAGGAGTACGGCTACGACGTCAAATACTGGTCGCCCCATCACAACCCCCGCTCCATCGCCAACAACCCGGCCGGGGAGTTGTGCCTGAACCTGGGAGCCACGGGTCCCCACTGTTGCCTGGGCGCCGCTTGCGCCGCCGGGAATTACGGCTTGATTCACGGCGCCCAGCAGCTTGTCCTGGGCGAGGTGGATCTGGCCCTGGCCGGCGGGGTTTCGGAGGCGATCCATACCTTCGGCATCTTCGCCGGTTTTCTGGCCCAGAACGCCCTGGCCCCGCTGGACGGGAATCCGGCTCGCGCCTCGCGCCCCTTCGCCAGGGATCGCCGGGGCATCGTCATCGCCGAGGGCGGTTGCCTGTTTCTCCTGGAGCGGCTGGACGACGCCAGGAGGAGGGGGGCGCGGATCCTGGCGGAGATTCTGGGCTGGGGCGTCAACACCGACGCCACCGACTTCGTGCTTCCGGATCCGGAGCGCCAGGCCCAGGCCATGCGGCTGGCCCTGGAAAGGGCGGGGCTGGCGCCCGGGGAAATCGACATCATCAGCGCCCACGCCACCGCCACCCGGGAGGGCGACGCCAGGGAAGTCCAGGCCATCCGGGAGGTTTTCGGGACCGACTGCCAAGCCTGGGTGAATTCCGCCAAGGGCTATTACGGCCACAGCATGGGGGCGGCCGGCGCGCTTGAACTGGCCGGAAATTTGCCCTCCTTCGCCGACGGCTGGGTTCACCCGGCCATCAACATCGGCGAAGTCGATCCCGCCTGCGCCCTTCCCCGCCTAGTGGTGAACCAACCGGCGAAACCGGCCGGCCGGCTTCGCCGCATCCTGAAAAACAGCTTCGGCATGCTGGGGATAAACGCCGTCACGGTGATCGGGGCTTATCAACCCGATTGACGGGCCGGGGCCGCGGGGATCGGCAACCCCGCCGTAGCCTTTTTCCGGGCCGGGGGGGATTGCATGGCGCGACCAAAGGAGACGGTTTCCGCCGCGCCGGCCTTCGATGTCGGCATCCTGGGGCTGGGGTATGTGGGCCTGCCCCTGGCCATCGCCTTCGCCAGGAGCGGCCGGCGGGTCGTGGGCTTCGATCTTGACGAGGCCAAGGTCAGGGGCGTCAATGCCGGCCGCAGCCACATACGCCATATTCCGGACTCCGAAATCGGGCTGATTCTCGGCTCCGGCGGCGGCGCCACCCTGGATCCGGCCGATTTGGGCCGGACCGCGGCCATCCTGATTTGCGTTCCCACTCCGCTTACCCGCAACCGGGATCCGGATCTCGGCCAGGTCGAGGCGGCCGCCGATCTGGTGGCCGGCGTTCTCCGCCCGGGGCAGTTGGTTTGCCTTGAATCAACCACCTATCCCGGCACCACCAGGGCAATCCTTCTCCCCAGGCTGGAAAAAACCGGCCTTCGGGCCGGCCGGGATTTTTTCCTGGCCTATTCCCCGGAGCGGGAAGACCCCGGGAATCGAAACCGTTCCTGCGGCAACATCCCCAAGGTGGTGGGCGGTTTGACTCCCCGCTGCCTGGCCGCCGCCCGCCGGGTCTATGATCCGGCCGTCCCCCGGACCGTCCCGGTTTCCTCGTTGGAGGCGGCGGAGGCGACCAAGCTGATGGAAAATATTTTCCGGTGCGTCAATATCGCCCTGGTCAACGAATTGAAGCAGGTTTTCAGCCGCATGGATATCGACGTCTGGGAAATCATCGCCGCCGCCGAGACCAAGCCGTTCGGTTACCTGCCCTTTTATCCCGGCCCGGGACTGGGCGGCCATTGCATACCCATTGATCCCTTTTATTTGGCCTGGAAGGCCCGGGAGCATGAATGCGCCACCCGCTTCATCGAATTGGCCGGAGAGATCAATTTGGCCATGCCGGAATATGTGGTCGCCCGTACGGCGGAAGAACTGAACCGGATGAAGAAAAGCCTTAACGGCAGCCGCCTGCTTCTGATTGGCCTGGCCTACAAGAGGAATGTCGACGATGTCCGGGAAAGCCCCAGCCTGAAGCTGCTGGAACTCTTCAGCCGGCGCGGGGCCAGGGTGGCCTACCATGATCCGCTGGTCCCGGCCATGCCGGCCGGCCATTTTTCCGGCCGTTTGGCCCGCCTCAAATCGCGCCCCCTGACCCCGGCCCGGCTGCGCAGCGTCGACGCCGTCGTCATCGCGACCAACCACGAGGAGGTGGACTATCCCTTGCTGGGCCGCCATGCGGGGCTAATCATCGATTCCCGGAACGCCATGGCCGGAGCGGGGGGAAGGATCCGGGCGAGGGTCGCCAAAGCCTGATCCGCCGTTTAAGGGTCTGTCCAAAAACAAGTACTACAAGTTTAGACAAGGAACCGAGCCCTGACAGTAAATTTTTGCCATAGGTTAGGCATAAATTTACGAGAAGGGCGAAGGTGACGCGGTATAAACTTGTAGCACTTGTTTTTGGACGAGCCCTAACAGCACTCTTCAACCGGGCCGCCGGGGCGTGGCCGGCCGCTTTCCCGTCGGCGCCCGATTATGAAAGGCAGGGCATGAAAATAACCGACGTCGAAGGCATCGCGCTTTCCTATCTTCCCGAAAATCCGCCTCAGGACGGGCTTTCCGGCATCGCTTCCCGAGACGTCTTCCTGGTCCGGGTGCATACGGACGCCGGCTTGACGGGTTTGGGCGAGGGCTTCGCCCTGGGTTCGCTCCGTTCCCTGGCGGCGGTGGTGGAGGAGACCCTGAAACCGCTGCTCCTGGGCGAGGATCCCAGGGACATTTCCCGCCTGTGGCGGCGGCTTTACCATTTCACCTTTCGCTACGGGCGCCGCGGCCTGATCCTGCCGGGAATCAGCGCCGTCGATCTGGCCCTTTGGGACATTCTCGGCAAGGCGGCGGGCCTGCCGGTGTACAAGTTGGGCGGCGGCTGCCGGGAGGCGGTCCCGGCCTATGCCAGCGGCGGCTATTACCAGGCCGGCAAGGGATTGGCGGGGCTTGAGGCGGAAATGGCCGGCTACCGGGATCGCGGCTTCGCCCGGATGAAGATGAAGATCGGCGGCCTTGGCCGGGAGGGTGATATCGAGCGAATCCGGGCGGCCAAGGCCGTCCTCGGCCCGGAACGGGAACTGGCGGTGGACGCCAACAACGCCTACGACTTTAACCAGGCCCTGGCCATGGGCCGCCGGCTGGACGAGATCGGCGTCGCCTTTTTCGAGGAGCCGATTTCCAGCGACTTTCCCGGGGCCAGCGCCGAACTGGCCCGCCGGCTCGACACCCCGGTGGCGGGCTACGAAACCGAGGTAACCTCCTTCGGAATGCGGGAATTCATCGCCGGAGGGGCGGTGGACATCGTCCAGGCGGACGCCATCTGGAGCGGCGGAATCACCGACTGCCTTCGGATTTCCGCCCTTGCCCAGGCCTGGGGCCTGGGCGTCATCCCCCATTTTTCCGCCGCCGCCGTGTCGCTGGCCGCCAACCTGCACTGGGCGGCCATGGTTCCCAACTGCGACTGGATTGAATTGACCCAGGATCCCAACCCGCTCCGGGACGAGCTGGCCAGGGAGCCGCTGGTGCTGGAAAAAGGCCGGCTGCTTCTTCCCGCGCGCCCGGGCCTGGGAGTGGAATTGGACGACAGGGTGGTGGAAAAGTACCGGGTCGGCTGAAGCCCGGATGAGAAAATCTCCCCGGGGCCGGCGGGGAATTGGCCGCGGCGGGGGATGGGGGAGCGCCATGCTCGGCTTGAAGCTTCGCGACGAATTTCTCGGCTCGCAAATGCCCGGAACGGCGATTGAACTGCGCAGGAACGACAACCAGGGAGCGGCGCAAAAAACTCCCGATCACCTTCTTGCCATCACCTACCCGACGGAGGACGTACAGATCGCGCTGGCGGCCTTGAGCAAGGATCGGGCCGGTTTGCCGGTGGTCCTGGTCGGGGAGCGCGGGCGGGGAAAGTCTCATATCATGGCGGTCATGCACCATGCCCTGGCCGCACCCGGGATTGTTGAGCCCTGGCTGCATGACTGGGGAAACAAGCTATGCCTGCCGAAGCTGGCGCGGGCGGAGCTGGTCAAGGGCTACCTGCCGATTTCGGAGTCGATGCTCAACAACGAGTTCCATTTTCTGTGGGATTTGCTGTTTGATCGCCATCCGCAGGGGCAATATTATCGCGGGCAGTTCGAAAGCCTGCCCCAGTCGTTCCCGCCCCGGACGCTATTGGAAAAGATGTTCGCGGAACAGCCCGTCTGCCTGATTCTGGACGAGTTCCAATCATGGTTCAACGGCTTGCCGGAAACGGATCCGAAAACGGGAACGAAAATCCGGCAATACGCGTTCAATTTCATCCAGGTGCTTTCGGAAATCGCCAAGGATCGCCCGGAGATTTTCATCCTTGTCGTTTCCGTTCTGGACACCAACAGTAACGCCTACCAGCAGGTACACCGGCAAGGGCCGATTGCGATCAATTTCCGCGGCGCGGCGGCGAAGCGGGATCGCCAAAATCTTTTGCTGCACCGCCTGTTTGAAAATCGCTCTCTCATCCAGTTGCGTGATATCGAAAAAACCGCGGCGCCCTATGCCGGGGAACGCTTCCGGTTGCTCTTTCCCGGCAAATCGGCCCATGAAAAGGACGGCGCACTCGGGGAAACGGCCGCTTGCTGGCCGTTCAGTCCGGAACTTATCGACCTCCTTGAAGACCATATCCTGATGTCTTCGTCCGCGCAAAACACCCGCGATCTCATCCGCATCCTGGCCAAGGTCTACAAGAGCCGGGGGGAGGCGGTGCCGGTAATCACTCCGGCGGATTTCTTTGTGGACGGCAATCGGGAGGCGGCGCATGAATTGGTGACCAACGTGGCCAATCAGGACGTTGCCCGGCTCATTGAAGTGGCCCAGCGCAACCTCACGGTAGTCAGAAACGCCGGGGCGGACGTAACGCACGACCGGGAAATGGTCAGCGCCGTCTGGATGTACTCGCTCACCCTCGGCCTCAAACCCGGGGTTGACGCCGCCAAACTGCACCTGGCCGTCACCAGGAACGACGCCATAGACGACAATGCCTTCCAGGCGGAGCTGGCCCGCCTGGTTGAAAACAGCGTCAATATCCACGGCGACGGAACGGCAGGCAGCCTGCTGCGCTTCGAGGCGCAGGAGAATCCGCGCTCCAAGGTGAAGGCGTATGCGAAAAACGCCAAATTGTGGGACGCGTCCGCCCTGGCCGCCGCCGGACAGCCCGTATACCCCGGAAAGGACGTCGAACACATCCGGAAGACGCTGAAAGCCATTTTTGTGCCGGAAACCCAGGCGTCCGCCACCCGGGTGATTGTACTCGGCCCCAACTGGAGGGACGATCCCTGGTCCGAGACGGACGAAGCGGATCGGCCGGGCAAATGGGACAAGCCGGTTTTGCTGGTAATTCCGGAAAAATTCGGGGGCGACCGGGCGGCGATCAACGAGACTCTCGGGGCGTGGCTGGCCAGGCAGGTGCCCAAACGCCGCAACACCGTCCGGTTCCTGCTTTCGGGGGCCGAGGCCGGGAACCTGTTCCAGGACAGGGAACTCGTCTTCCAGGCCCGGTGCAGCTATCTTTGTTCCAAAAACGCCTGGGGCGCCCAGGATAGGGCGTATTCCGCCCTCTTCGGCGAATGCGACCGCCCCTTGCGCGGCGCCCTGCGGGCTCGCTTCATCCGGTTCGCCATTTTGCGGACCTGGGATTTCCGGCAGGCGAAGAATTGCGTTTTCGACTTGGAAACGCTGACCGCGCAGGGTGGCGACATTCCCGAAGCCGTCGAGCAAAAAATCCGCGCCGATCTTTTTGATCGAACGGATTTTCAAAACCTGGTTCTTGCTTGCGCCAAAAACGGGGATTTTGTCGGCTCCCTGTTTGACGATCTGGCGGAGGCGCCGCCGCCCGGGAGGAAGGAGGCGATCCCCTTCCTGGGCGAAATTCGCTTGTACGACCATTTGCTCGAATTGGCGGCGGAAGGCAAAATAGCCCTTAATGTCGGCGGTTCATGGATAAGCCGCCGTCCGGAGGACGCCTCCGCGGAGGACGCCTTGCGGCACATCAAATCCCGGGCGGCGTTTCGCGGCCGGCAGGAAAACCGCCAGGTCCAGCTTGGCCTGCCCGGCGCCGTCGGCGGCGGCGCCATAACCGCGCAGCCCATGCCCGCTCCCGCTCCCGCGGCCGGGACCGGCATATCGCCCGTCCCTCCAGCCGGACCGAAGGCGCCGCCCTTCGGATCCGGCGCCGTGAATGAGCCGCCGGATCCTTCCGCCGTGCGGCAGACGCGGACAAGAAAGACGGAAACGGCCGCCGGCGGCCTCAACCTCAGCGGCTGCTTCGAAAAGTGGGGCATAGCCGCCGCGCAGGAGATTAAACATGCCCGGCTGGAGTTTTCCGGCTTGACGGCGCAGCAGATCAAACAGATTCTGCAGCACATCCCTTCCGTCTTCATGGCCAATCTGGAAGTCACCTATGACGAGGGAGAAGGACAATGACGGCGGACGGGCCGGTCGACTGGGTGGAATGCATTCTGCGCCGGCGGGAACCGGGCGCGACGGAAGCGGCTGTCTGGGCCGACATTTTTTCCGTCCTGAAAACAATCGCGGAAAAAAACGCTTCTCCCGTAGTGCTGCACGACGCCACGGTCACTCCGGATAGCCTCCTGGCCGAAGCCGCCTGGGAACTGTGGGGCGCCTATCCGGATCAGGCCCCGAAAACTTCCGAAGCGCTGAAGCGATGGACAAACGGGAGCGCCGGACCGGGGGCGGGGAAGGCCGTTTTGATTGTGGACAGCCTTTCCCTGCGGGAAATGCCCTATCTTCTCGGAGCGGCGCGGGCGCGCGGCATCGTTCCGGCGCTGACGACAGTCACGGGCGCGGAATGTCCTTCCACCACGAGCCGGTTCGCCGCCGAACTCGGCCTGCCTTCGCGGGCGGCCCTGGCAAATGACGGGAAGCCCGGCGGTTTCGCGCTGTTCAACGGCCATTGCCGCACGGATGTGGTGAATATCCCTTTTGAGGACTGCCCGGTTCCGCCCGAACCGAACCTCGTTGTCTGGCATACCTGGCTGGATGATTTGCTGCATGCTCGGAAAAAGGCGCCGGATGCGGTCAACAAGGCCGTCTCCTCCGTTTTTCAGGGCGACGGTTTCTGGCGCTTCGTCAACGCCTTGCGGCAGGGGCGCAATCTCGTCGTCACCTCGGATCACGGCTATGCCGACGGCAAGCGGTTTTCCTCGGAAGTTTCCCATCCGGAAGACGCCGCGCTGCTCCGGGAAATTTTCGGCGCTTCCCGGCATGTCGCCGCTTCCGGATCCCTGGTCGGAAAATTCATGCCGCCCCTGTTCCTGGAACATGGCGGGCAGCGCGTGGTCATGGGACAGTGGAAGTGGAAAGTGCAGGGCGGTTTTCCCCAGGTCTGCCACGGCGGGTTGAGCCTGCTGGAAACGGCGGTTCCCTGGATTGAATTTACGGCAATATGAACGACCGCTCGTCAGGCAGGTATTCCGGATGTGGCGCGGCCCGGGCCGATTGGAGCGGATAAGGATTGGATCGCTTCGTCCCGCCCGCTGAAAGAGTAGGAATTTTCCATGAAAATCGAATCGTTGTCATTAAGGAATTTCAAGGCTCTCAAGGAAGTGGAGATGAAGAACATCCCCCCCTTCTGCGTCATTATCGGGGCAAACGGCTCGGGAAAAAGTACAATCTTCAGCCTTTTCGCCTTTTTGCGCAACGCCCTTTCCGGCAACGTCAACACCGCGCTGTCGGTTCTGGGAGGGAGCCGGGGCTTTCGGGAAGTGCGCTCGCGCGAAACCCAAGGCCCCATAAGGATAGAAATCAAGTTTCGCGAAAAACCCGATTCTCCTCTTGTTACCTACACGTTGCAAATCAACGAAGAAAATGGGATGGCTTATGTGGAAAGGGAAATTCTTCAATATCGCCGCGGGAGCGGGGGGCAACCCTGGCGTTTCCTGGATTTCACCAATGGACAGGGTTCGGCGGTTACCAATGAATGGGAAGAAGTGACGGATCAGCGCCAATTGCAAAGAGAGGAACAAAAATTAAAAAGCAATGACATTCTCGCCATCAAGGGACTTTCACAATTCGAACGATTCCCGGCCGTCATAGCGCTCAGCAATCTTATCGAAAATTGGCATATATCCGATTTTCGCATAGCCAAAGCCCGGCCGGAACAGGAAGCCGGATATGCCAAGCACCTGTCAAGGGAGGGAGAAAACCTCTCCCTGGTTATCGAGTATATCCATAATCAATATCCTGATATTTTCCAGCGCATTTTGAGATCCATCAAGCTCCGCATACCCGGAATAACCAAGGTTGAATCGAAAACCACGGAAGAGGGCAAGATTTTGCTCAAATTCCAGGACGGCTCTTTTCACGATCCCTTCCTTGCCCGCCATGTTTCCGATGGGACGATCAAAATGCTCGCATATCTGGTATTGTTGAATGATCCCGATCCGCATCCCCTGCTTTGCGTGGAAGAACCTGAAAATCAACTATACCCGAAACTGCTGTGGGAGCTTGCCGAAGAGTTTCGGTCGTACTCCGCCCGCGGCGGACAGGTTTTTGTATCGACGCATTCCCCCGATTTTCTCAATGCGGCGAAAATTGACGAAGTATTCTGGCTGGTGAAAAGGGATGGGTATACGGAAATAAAAAGGGCCAGCGACGATCGACAGATTCAGATTTATATGCGGGATGGCGATCAGATGGGCTATCTTTGGAAACAGGGCCTTTTTGGCGAGGTTGATCCGTCATGACGGCCAGCCTGGTCTGCGTGGTGGAAGAGCCGTCCGCCGCCGAGATGCTGCAAGCCGTTCTGCCCAGGCTTTTGCCTCCCGGTTGGAAATCGTGTTTCGTGGTTTTTGAGGGCAAGCGGGATTTGGAAAAAAACATTGAAAAACGTCTGCGGGGCTGGCGGGATCCGAATGCATGTTTTTTGGTCATGCGCGATCAGGATGCCGACGATTGCAGGAAAATCAAGAAAAATCTCATGCTAAAGGCTACGCGTAGCGGCAAGGGGAAGCGCACGATTGTCCGGATTGCCTGCCATGAACTTGAAACCTTTTATTTGGGCGATCTTCAAGCGGTGGAAAAAGGCTTGAACATTCCCGGACTCTCGAAATTGCAAAGCCGACGGGCATATCGGACTCCGGACAGGCTGTCTGCCGCCGCGCATGAACTGGGCAGGCTGGCGAATAGGCATCGCCAAAATTATCAAAAGGTGCAAGGCTCGCGCCTTATTGCGCCCTTTCTTCGGGTGGACGGCTCAAACGCTTCCCGCAGTTTCATCGCCTTGATCGCGGGTATCGGGAAAATCCTGAAAACAGGATCGACAGGAGCTTCCTCGATATGAAACAAGGATATCAGGAAGGCAGGGGGATTCAACTCCCGTTTGCCATGCCAGAAGCAAACTCGACCGCGGCGAATACTCCTCTTCCTCCTTCTGGGGAGGCTGCGCCCGCAAACCCCTGCCTGCCGGAAAATCTCGGCAAAGCCGTGCGGCTGCCGGTGCCGGATTTCTCCGATCCCGAACGCAAGCCCTCCTGCCTGGAGGTGGATTTTCCCATTGTCCAAATCAATGCCCTGTCCGACCTGGAAGGCAACGCCGGCAAACCCATCTACCAGATGTCCAAATGGTTCGCGCGGCGGCGCTCCAGCGTTTTCCGGGCCATGCTCATCGCGGCGGCGACCGAGGCTCCGGACGATCCGGCCGAAGCCGCGAAGTTCGTCTGGGAGCATTATTACTGCAATCATCAGAAGG
Source organism: Planctomycetota bacterium (assembly GCA_031269935.1). GTDB lineage: Bacteria > Planctomycetota > SZUA-567 > SZUA-567 > SZUA-567 > JAJBSZ01. Next base: position 1,748 of record JAISYL010000237.1, on the reverse strand, counting down.
CCGGTTCCTTTAAAAAACTCCGGGTGCTGGACTGTTTCATGGGCGGCGGCGTCACCCTGGTGGAAGGCTCGCGCCTGGGCATGCAAATGATCGGCGTCGATCTCAATCCCGTGGCCTGGTTGGTGGTGAAGAATGAACTGGCGGGGAGCGATCCGGAGCAGGTGAAGACCCTTTTCGCGGCAATGGAAAAGCGGGTCAAGCCGCAACTTCAGCCGTTTTACGCCACCACCTGCCCCAGGGGCCACCAAGGGCGCTGGATAGATGAAAGCACGGGCGAAGAAGCCCAACTCGATCCCATCGACCTGTCGCCGGAAAACCGTGCCCCCTATCGTTGGGAAGGGCCGGAAATAATTTATACCTTCTGGGCCAAGCACGGTCCCTGTCAGGCAAAAGGCTGCGGACACCGGACGCCGCTTTTCAAGTCGCCGGTCATCGCCGAAAAAAGCCTGTCCACCCAGTATATTGAAATGATTTGCCCGCATTGCGGTACGGCCTTTCATGCCGACCTGGGGGAAACCCGGATGGCGCCCGGGACGGAACGGGTGGTCCTGGACGGCGAGCCGCGCTTCACGGAACTGTCCCAACCGATTGCCCAATTATTCAAGGATTACGATAAAGGAAATGCCGACGATAGGTTAAAGCGGATCGACGCCTTGCAGAGTGTGCTTGACGACGAACCGGGGCTGCTTTGCTCGGAATGCGGCGGCTTCGCCGGGGAAAGCCTGCTGAACCAGGTCCGCCATCACGCCAAACCTTCCGTTTCCGCCGCGAGCCGTAAAAAAAAGGACTTCGGCATCAAAAAGAAGTCTGTACAAATGTACCTGCTTATCCATCCGGACTGGCTGAAGGGCGCTTCCGGGTTTGACGGCAATCAAGAGCTAGGCGGCTGGGCCGGGGCGCCGGCGGACAGTACAGCCAAATGGTACAAACGGCGCCTGGAAAACTTGCGCTTTGTGGAAGTGCGCGGCGACAGTTTGCCGGAAGAAATCAGGCTGGACGATGGCTCAATCCTGAATACGAAACGGGGAACCGTACCGCGCAAGGCGCATTTTGCCTGCGCCTCCTGCGGCCGGGAAGGCAATACCCTGGAATCTGTCAAACCGACAGGGCATACCGCTCCGGCGATGGCCTACACCCTGCAATGCCACTGCCCGCAATGCGAAGCGGAAGGCTATACCTATAATGGGAGATATTTCAAGACGCCCGAGGCGTATGACGCGGCAAGGTGGGACAAAGCCGAAAAGAATGGCAAAGCCGCGCAATGGGTGACTTGCTGGATTATTGGCCAAGGCAGCCATGTTGGGACACATATAGAATTGCTAAATGGAGCATAAATAATGGCTGGAACTATACCCACTGGTGGAAAATGTTCAATTCCCGCCAGCTTCTCGTTCATACGCAACTGCTTAAGGCGCTGATGGAAATGCCGGAAGACGACTGGCCGCTGGATGTGCGCGAACAGGCGTTGGGGACGTTCCAACAATATTTGCGCAACCAGAATATGTTTTGTTTTTGGGATATCTCCCGTGATTGTTTGGTTCCGCATATGTCTAATGCAAATTATCATCCAAAAAATCTTGTCATAGAAAATAACGCATTCAATTTATTAGGACGGGGCGATTGGCAATCGAATATAGTAAATGTATTAAATGGCCTAAGGTGGGGGAGAAATCCTTGGGACGTTTTACTTCTCACCGAAACAGATAAAACTAAAAGTCAGCACTTTGAATTTGGGGATCATATCATCC
>JAISYL010000169.1 GCA_031269935.1 Planctomycetota bacterium | reverse complement strand
AGCCCGGCCGGCTGCGGGTTTTGGCGCACCCGGAGTTCATTCCCCCCGCCCGGCTCGAATGCCTGCTCAGGCGGGTGCTGGCCGACCTGGGCGGGGCGGACGCCGCCCTGGAAGCCGTCCGGGAACGCCTGCTCGCCTCGCTCGCCTGCCGCTCCTCGGTCCTCCTGGGCCATAACCTGCCCGAAGAGGAATTGACGGCCCTGCTGGACAAGTTTTTCACCCAGGGCCAGCTTCCCACCTGCCCGCACGGGCGCCCCACCGCCATCCGGATCGATTGGCGGGAGCTGGATCGCCGCTTCGGCCGGTGAGGGTCGCGGTTTTCGCCCGAGATCGCTTTTTCCCGCCCGAATTGAGTCCGACTTCGGGATGGATCGCCAGGAATATCGCCTCAGTAACCTTGCGTTTCCCATAAGCGCCGCAATGAAAACGAACAATCCGACCGAATCTGCCGATACTCGAATAGTTGCGGAAAATCGGCTTGTCCCAGCAAGGCGAACGGTAACTTCTGTTCGACGAAGCCCAATTTCATTTCAATGGGGGAAAATACCGCATCGGCTACATTCGGAGCCTTGCCGGTGATCGGTGTCGCCAGCACGGTGATTTTGACGCCGTGGGAGAAGGTCCGCATCTTTCCTTTGCCGATGCCGCTGGCGATGGACGGCGGCCAACCGGCCTCGAAAACGTGATCAAGCTCCCGGCAGAGCGTGTAGGAAACGGCCGACCGATCCACGCCGGTGTCCACAAAGGCCAGGAGGCTTTTGCCGACGCCGCCCTTGCCCTGCATGACAAGATGAATTGTGGACATGCCGATCTTCCTTTTGGAATAGTGAAAGTTGAAATTGGTTAAAACATCCCTGCGCGATCCAGAACGGACATGACTTCCCTTTTCATCATTTTCGTCCGCTGTTTTCGCCTGAGCGACAGGCCGGGATCGGCGATCACCTCGTTAAAGGTCCCTCCCTTGTCCATCATGGCGAGGAAATCGTGGTGCATCATTTCATCGGTGAAGGCGGGCATGGGCCGGACCGACTTGATGGCGTCCTTGTTGTCGCGGTAAAAGACGGTGTCATCGAATCCCATGCCGTTCTGTTCCACCGGCCCGGCGAAGGGGTTGAGCCAGACAATGGACGACACGGAAGAAAGTCGCCCCGTCTTTTCCATGACGCCGCCGAACATTTTGCAGGTATCCTTGAAATCCTTGCCGGTGATTATGGAGTGCGGGATGCAAGTATGGCCCATTTCATGCCAGAGATCGTAGACGCCGTTCTTGGCAAAGTACTCGAGCATGGGGACGAAAGAGCTCGCGCCCACATCGATAACGACATCGGCGTCCATCGTCTCGCACGCCTCGATCATCAGGTCGAAGGCGTTTTTCATGATGGTGATATGATCGTCCGCGAGGATCTTGACCACCTGCGCCTCAAGGGCGGAGGTGCGCGCCAACGTGGCGTTCAACGGGTCGGTGTCGAAAACCAGGCATTTCCCGGTCTTCTCCCTGACATACTGAGCGATGTAAAAGGCAAGGAAGCTTTTCCCGATGCCGCCCTTGCCCCGCATGACCAGATGGATTTTTTATTCCTTTCCCTTTTTCGATGCGTTGTCCGCGAAGCTGGTAATCAAGGCCCGGATATCCTCGACCCGCCAAGCGGCGGTACGCGGTCCGAGTTTGACAGGCCGTGGATAGCGGCCTTCTCTGATACCGGTCCAAAGGGACGTTTTCCCGATGCCCAGCACTTGGAGCACCACCGGCAAGCGCACAAAGCCTTCCGACGGCAAAACGGGCGAATGATTTCGCATACGCATGGCAACTCCTTTACAATCAACGCAATAAACCTGACAAAAGCCAATCGGACCCATGCCGTTTGGTATGGGTCCGATTATGCCGAAGCCGGCTATGTGGGCTCAATGCGCGGTTGTGATGGATTTACCGCCGCTTGTGGTGGAGTGACTGGTGCCATGTGGTGGGGTGTACAGCCGCAAGTGGTGGTTGGAGCGATCATTTTTTATCGAGCAAAACTCGGCCGCGATCCCGATTTATCGCCTTACTTGTTATGGCGTCGGATGTTGCGGGGAATAGCATCCCAATTTCCTCGTAGTTCAATTTCGGGTGGAGGCTGTAAATGTGATTTTCGCCAATTTTTTGGCCTCATGAATGCCCATCCCCTTGAGAACATCAATATACGGCTTGATCGCTTCCAAGTCGTTGTCTCGCTTACGGGTTATGTCTTCGGGGAATTTGACGGGAAGGTTGGGTCGGATTTTCTCTTTCGGGATTTCGGGCAAAATTCTATAGGAAAAGTGTCTTCTCCACCTCGCTCCTCGCTCCACCAGCTCGCTTTCGAACTCAGAAAACCCAAGCGGAACGTACCGGGAGATTCTTCCGGCAGGGGGTGGCATGAGGCAAGCCGATACAACGTCTTGGCCGCCACTTTGCTGATATTCTTGCGGGTGGTCACGGCGAGCGGATCTTGGCCGCTGTGCACCGGATTGACGATCCGGCATTCGGGATGCGACTTTTCGATGGCTTCGACTTCCTCCCGCAGGAAATACAGCATATCAAAGGCGTCGAACGGATGTTCGTACCGCAATCGGAACCACTGGGGATATTGACACCGCAGATAAATCATCAAGGATTCCGCCGTAGTTTTGCGCTTGGCGTCGAGGACTTGCGAGAAACCGATGGAATATGCCTCAAGCAAATGCGGGTAAAATCCCGGAACCTCGCCGACTGTTCGGAGAACCGCGAAGAAGGGCACCGGGTAAAAGCTCATTCCCGGCCGGCGTAGCAGGAGATCGGCAAATCCGATCAACTTACCGGGCGTGTGGTAGACGAAATCCATCGGGGCAAATTCGTCGTGTGATTTGAAAAATATCAGCCCCATTGCCCAATCCCGTCCTTTGTTGTTCCGCAATTCATTTCGCTCTTTGCTCAATAGCATAGCGCTGGAAAAACTCCGCGACCTCCTCCTTGCCCGTTCCGCTCCGCGCCACTTCCAGCACCATGTTTGCCAGAACATCCACATCACAATCAAGTTCAAATCCGTTGATCGCCATGAACAAATAGGCACAGGCCAAGCCCGTCCGCTTGTTGCCATCGAGAAAAGGATGATTCTGGACAATATGGAAAAGATAGGCGGCGGCCAGGGCAAAGACATCATCGTGGAACTAGGCGCCGGCCATTCCCGATTGCGGCGCCGCCAACGCCGATTCCAGCAACGCCGTATCGCGTATGCCGACTTCCCCGCCGTACAAGTCGATCTGTTCGGCGTGGATCTCCAGCGCATCCGAAAGCGTGAGGAATACCGGCTCTTTCATTCCGCCAGCTTTCTGAATGTCTTGGCGTATTTGGTGTTCATGGTCTTGCGGGCCTTGGCCATCTTGGCAGCCTTGACCGAATCCTTGGCGGTGGCGACAAGGAGGGAAGAGCCGTCGGTGGTGATTTCCAGCGGCGTCTCCGGGTCGATGTTCAGAAGCTCCATGATCGGTTTGTCGATGACCAAGGCATAACTGTTGCCGTGGCGGGTCAAGGTCTTGATCATGATATCCCTTCATTTCTATGTACTACCAGTGTACTAACATTATATGTCAGGTTTGATTCAAATCCACTCATTTATATTGGAGTCGCAATACTCATAAAATGCCGGCGTCCCGTGTCAGTTGACGCGGGACGCCATGGGCGTGATGTTGTATGAAATTTGAAGGTTATTTGTAAGCGTTCACCGCTCAATTATTCATGAGGCTATTGGTTGATTCTCTGGTATGAGCAAAGACGGCGCACTCCGGCCGTTTCGCTTGGCGGCTACGGCATTCTTGACAAACTCCACCA
>JAISYL010000126.1 GCA_031269935.1 Planctomycetota bacterium | reverse complement strand
CGCCTGTCCCTCGGTATGAACTGCGCGTAGTGGCGCCTGCACACCTCGGGAGTGTTTCCCATCCAGGCGCAGACCTTGTCAAGGCTCACTCCGCCCTGAACCAACAACGAACCAAAAGTATGCCGAAAAGGATTCCATCCGATGCGCTCAAGTTGTTCATTTAATTGGTTTCTGTTACTACGCAAGATCTTATTATACTCATTTTTTGCTTTTCGATGTTCATCTTTGAGTTGCTTCCATTCAACGAGGTTTTTTGTTCTTGGTTTTTCGGCATAAAGTATGGGGAGAGAGTGACCCCATTTTATCATGAGGCGCCGTTCCATTCCACGCCGAAGATGCAAGACAAGATTGATTAAACGATCAGGACGCTTAACTTCATCCTTAATTTCGTCTCCGCTATCAACAGGCGTTTTTACAACATACCCAGTCCGTTCATGTATTGGAATCAGTAACAACAACTCTTCCAATTGGTTATAGAGGGGTATAAGCCGGCTTTTGCCGGTTTTGGTTCTACTCACAAATACCAATCCTTCATTAATTCGGATGTCAGGCCATTTAAGACGGCAAATTTCCTCTCGCCGCATTCCGGTGAAAAAAGCTATGGGGACCGCCAACCAATCAGGCCAACCACTTTCTTTTGCCATATTGATTATTTCAGTTCTTTCCTCTCGGGTGCAATATACTATTGCACCCGATCTTTTTTCCGGTAACAGTTTGATCCCTTTAAAAGGATTGGCACTACTTCGATTGGTTCGGACGACCCATTTAAAAAAACGACTGCAGGACGCCAATGTCCGATTGCGCGTACTTTGTGTTTTCCCCTTTGCTATGATCGAATCGAGGAATTCTTGGGCCTTGGAGGCCGTAACCTCTCGTATATCGCCTCCGCAATAACGGGACAGGTTTTTTAAGTGCGTTAAAGAATGTTTGGCCCAACCCCTGGAGCATTCACCAGTTATGGTTATGGCATAAGAGGCAAGCCAATCTGCATCATGGACAATCGTATCGTTTACCGAATTACCATAGCGATCAAAAAGGTACCGTTTAACGGCGTCCGACTCCATATAAGGAGCGGGAAAATTGGGTTCATTCATCGTCAGAGCGGCGGAGATAACACGGAGATCGGCATCAACAATCATCTTGTTTTTGCGATCAATATAGGCAGTGGGAATAGAATACTGCCTGGAATTCCATTTCCAGTAAATCCGCCAGCGTCCACCGTGGTACCTTTTTTTAGGTAGTGGATGAATACCAAGTTTAGGCATATTCAACATCCTATTGGTGCGGGAAAGGGTGCGGATATGATAAATCATTAAGTTCGAAAGTCAATAAAAATCCCGCAACCAATTAAGATTGCGGGAGTTGCAATATGGTTACCCCGTCTGGACTCGAACCAGAAATAAGAGAACCAAAATCTCTTGTGTTGCCAATTACACCACGGGGTAGTTCGTCAGTCCCTTACGGGGAATTAGGCGTCGTCCAGGGCCGCCACCCCCGGCAAAACCTTGCCTTCCAAAAATTCCAGCGAAGCTCCGCCGCCGGTCGAAATGTGGGTCATTTTGGCGGCGAGGCCGGATTTGTTGACCGCGCTCACCGAATCGCCGCCGCCGATTATCGAAACGCAGGCGGAATTGTCCGCCACCGCCTGGCAGACGTCAAAAGTCCCCTCGGCGAAGGACGGCTTTTCAAAAACTCCCATGGGGCCGTTCCAGACGATGGTTTTGGCCTTGGCGATTTCGCCCTTGAAAAGCTCCCGCGATTTCGGGCCGATGTCAAGTCCCATCATGTCCGGCGGAATGGCGGCGAAAACGCCGTCCGGCTCCTTGGCGTCGAATTGCCGGGCGCAGACATGATCCACCGGCAGCAGCAGTTTCACGTTCCCGGCCTTGGCCTTGGCGAAAACCTTTCCGGCCACCTCCAGCTTGTCGTCCTCCACCCGGGAAACGCCGACGGGCTGGCCCGCCGCCTTCATCAGGGTATAGGCCATGGCCCCGCCGATGATCAGGCCATCGACCTTTTCCAGGAGGTTGTCGATGACCAGGACCTTGTCGGACACCTTGGCCCCCCCGAGAATCGCCAGGAAGGGACGCTCGGGATTGGCCAGAACCTCGCCGAAATATTTCACCTCCTTCTCCATCAGGAAACCGGCCACCTTGGTCTTGATGTATTTGGCCACTCCCTGGGTGGAGGCGTGGGCGCGATGGGCGGCGCCGAAGGCGTCGTTGACGTATACGTCGGCGAAACCGGCCAATTCCCTGGTGAAGGCGTCGATTCTCGCCCGGGTGGGGGCGTCCTGCCCCTGGTATTTGTTGAGCAGCTCCTCCTCGGGGTGGAAGCGGACGTTTTCCAGCATCAGGACTCCGCCGGGTTTGACCTCCCCCACCATCCTCCCGACCTCGGGGCCGACGCAATCCGGGGCCAGGGGCACGGGAAGCCCGAGGAATTCGGCGAGTTTCAGGGCCGCGGGCTTGAGCGAAAATTCGGGGTTGGGCTTGCCGTCGGGCCGGCCGAGATGGGACATCAGGATCAATCTGCCGCCCTGGTTGAGAATATAGGTTATGGTGGGCAGAGCGGCTTCGATGCGGGTGGCGTCCGCGGCCTTGCCGTCCCGGATGGGGATGTTGAAGTCGACTCGCGTCAATATCCGCCGGTCCCTCACCTCAACGTCGCGGATGGTTTTTTTGGGCACGGGGGGTCCTCCTTGTCGGGCTCGATTTTCATTTCAACCATCGGGAATCCCCGGTTAAAACCGCCTTTCGGGATTGCCCGACCTGTTCCCGGCGATTTTCCCCATTCGCCCGGCTCCTGTCAATAGCGTATTACCGGGCGGGAAGACGGTTGCCCCCGGGGCTTCCAAGCGTATAATGCCCGGCAGGGAACATCTTGAACGGACATTTTGCGCCCCGGACGGGGGAAGGGTGCCTGGAGCCGCATGGCGATATTGCTCACCAACGACGACGGAATCGACGCCCCCGGCTTGGCCGCCCTGGCCCAGGCCTTGGCCGGCTTGGACGATTTGCTGGTGGCGGCGCCGGCCGAAAACCAGTCCGGGGTCGGCATGGGCATCAGCATCAGGCGCGGCCTCAGGGCCAGGAGGCATCCCGACGGCCCGAACGGCCTGCCCAGGCATTCCCTGGACGGCACCCCGGTCGACGTGGTCAAGTACGCCCTGGGGCACCTCCTCCGGGACAAGCCGCCCCGGCTCCTGGTCAGCGGCATCAACCATGGTCCCAACCTGGGCCGCAACGTCCGCTGTTCCGGCACGGTGGGGGCGGCTTTTGAGGCCCTGGCCTCGGGCATTCCCGCCTTGGCGGTGTCGGTCGGCTACACCCTGCCGCCGATTTGGGAGGCCGCCCAGGCCTATGCCGGAAAATTGGCGCGAAAACTCCTGGAACTAAGCGTCCGCCGGCCGGGGCGGCCGATCCTGCTCAATCTCAACGTCCCTTCCCTTCCCCCGGAGGAACTCCTCGGCCTGGTCGTCAGGCGGCATGGTTCCGGGGGATTCCAGGACGACCTGGTCGCCGGGGCGGCGGACGGCGCTTTCACCCTGGGAGGGGAGTGGCGGGAAACCCCCGGCGGCGACTGCGACGCGGCGGCTTTCGAGGCGGGATACGCGGTTATTACCCCCCTGCGGCTCGAAATGACCGACGAATCCCTGTTGAAAGAGTTGAACCGGGACTGGCGGGACGATTTGGCCGCCGGGGGATAGGCGAGGCCGGACCCGCGGGAAATTTCCCGGGGATATTCCCCCGATCCGCGCGATCGCCGGAATCGCGGGCTCGGGGGGCGGATTCCCTCCGTTCCGGCCGGCGTTCCCAAGCGAAAGAGGACTCAATGAGCGGGAATATTCTTTTCAGCCATGTCAACCCCGAACTTTATCGGCATCCCGACGAGCGGAAAGCCAAGGCCCGCCTGGATAAAATCCCCGGCTTCGCCCGGGGGGCGGCCAAGCTGGCGGAACTTGCGGGCGGCCCGGCGGAACGCCGGGGGGTGATCGCTTCCCTGGCCCGGGTCGGACCCGGCGTTTATCCGCGTCTCCACGACCTGTGGAACGAAACCCTGGAACGGTTCGGCCTGGGGAGTTCCCCCCTTTACGTTTCATTCGCCCGGGAGCAATCATGGTCCTTGCAGGATTGGGGCGGCCTTCCGGCCCTAATCCTGGATTCTGATTGGCTGGACTTGTTGACCAGGGACGAAATGGGCGTTTTCCTGGCCATGCGGGCCGGGGATATCCGGCTCGGCAACGCCCGTTACCTGGCGGCGGCGGATTATCTTCGCCGCCTGCGGGATTTTTCCGGCCTGGCCGCCATTCCCGCCTTCATGTGGTCCTGGGGATTGGAAAACTGGCGGCGGGCGGCCATGTTTTCCGCGGATCGGGCCGCCGCCCTGTCGCTGGGGGACGGGGAACGGGTGGCGGCCTTCCTGGCGAAATTATCCGGGGCCGGGAGCCTGGCCTGGGGATCGCTAAGCGACCCCGAGGCGCTTCGCCTGCAAGGCCTGGAGGCGATTTCCCTGGAACAGGACTGGTCGAACCACCTCGCCCGCCGTTTCGCCATGGTCATGAACCGGCGCCGGGGCGGCTTCCTGGCGCGGCGGCTTGATCTGCTGGCCTGGTTTGCCGAAGGCGTTCCCCAAAAAGTGCTTTCCGGGGAATTGCGCGAATTCGTCCCGGATCCCTCCCCGGCCGGCGAGGATGAGCGGATCGATTCGGGACCGGCCTTTTGGGGCGCCTTCGCCGGAGCGCCGGGCGGGGACGCCGCCGCCGAACCGGGCCGTTCGCGTCCGGATTTGGCCGGGGCGATTGAAAAAGGCTGGGAGACTTTTCGCCAGGTCGGCGAATCCCTGTGGCATTCCCTGGATTCGGGCGGCAAGGACAAGCCATAACCATGTCGGAATACCGGCGATTGAAGCTTTGCCTTTGGCTCCCGGCCTTGGTTCTCTTCCTGGTCGCGGGAAAGGGGAGGGGAGGGGAGCCGGCCGCCTTTTCCGGCCAGCCGCCGGTGTCTCCCCATGCCAGGATTAGGGTGGCCATTCCCGCTCCCGGGGAGGGGGCTTCCCTTCGGGAAATCCCGGACGCCCCGATTCCCCCGTTCTCCGGGGAATCCCCGGACGCGAATGGCCCGGAGGCCGGGGACCCCGCTCCGCCCGCCGGCCCGGCGATCCCCGCAAGTCCGGCTCCGGCTATCCTGGCCATTTTCGCGGACCGGCCGGTTACCGACCTGGACGTGATGCGGGAGCTTTGGCATACCCGGGGGGGCGAGACCCTGGATTGGCTGATTGGCCGCCTGCTGCTGGAAAGGGAATTGTCGAAGCTGGATTCGACGGTGACGGAAGCGGAGGTGGATGAACGCCTGGGGGAGCATTTGCGGCGCCTGCGGCGCAATTTCAGCCATGTCTCGGAGCCGGAGGGCCTGGTCCGGGCGGCTTCGGGCTTGAGCCTGGCCGAATACCGCCGGCGATCGGTCTGGACGGAACTGGCCCTGAGAAAGGTCATGCGGGAGGCGCTGAAGCCGTCGGAGGAGGAGCTTAGGGCCTATTTCGCCGACAAACAGGCCGCTTTCATCCAGCCGGAGGGCGTGCGGATGTCCCAGGTGTTCATCGCCCCCCCCGGCGATCCCGCCGACGACGGCATGCCTGGCCCCGACGACTGGAAGACGGCGGAAAAACAGATCCTGGAAGCCCATACCCGCTTGCGGATGGGGGAGGATTTCGCCGAGGTGGCCAGGGGCTACGGAGCCGGCGGGCAATTTTCCCGCTGGGTTCGGCGGGGCGAACTGCTGCGGGAATTGGAGGAGGCGGTTTTTTCCATCCGCCCGGGTTCCTTCTCCACCCCCATCCGGACTTCCATGGGCTTCCACATTGTCAGGAGCGAACGGAAGGTGGAACGGAAATCCCCCCGGTTCGAAGAGGTTCGGGAGAAGGTGGCGACCGCCTACGAGGATGACGCCTTCGTCTTCTGCGCCGGCGATTTCATGATCAAATTGCGCAACGACGCGCTGAAGGACGGCACCCTGACGTTTCCGGCCGGCCTGAAACCGGAATCGCCCCCGCCGCCGCCGGTTTTCCCGGAGCCGGAGGGGAAGTGAATTCCCCTTCGGCATCGGCGGTCGATTCTGGAGCAAACGGACTTTGGCATTCGCGCCCTCAATCTTTTCGGACCGCCGGGCATGGCCAGGGAACTGATCCGGCTGGCCGGGAATCCTGAAGCGGCCCTGGAGCGGGCGGCAACCGTTCTGGCCGGGGGCGGGGTGGCGGTATTTCCCACCGAAACCGTTTACGGAATCGGAGTCGCGGCGGGAGAGGCCGGGGCGTTGGCCCGTCTCCGCCGGCTGAAGGGAAGGGATCCCGGGGGAAAACCGTTTCAATTCCTGGCGGCCGATTTGCGGATGGCGCGCGATTTGGGGGCCCTGATTACCCCGAGGCTGGAAAAATTGGCGCGGCGCTTCTGGCCCGGTCCCCTGACCCTGGTGGTTCCCGGTTCCAACGGGGAGGGGGTGGGGATGCGAATTCCCGATTCCGCCTTTGTTTTGGAGCTTTGCCGCCGGCTGGGCCGGGCGGTGGTTTCCTCCAGCGCCAACGCGGCGGGAATGCCTCCCCCGGCCGAGGCCGGAGCGGCGGATGTTTTCGCCGACGAAGTGGATTTGCTGGTGGACGGCGGCCGGATTGCCGGAGGCGGCGTCCCTTCGACCGTGGCCAGTTGCCTGGACGGCGAAATGCGAATCCTGCGCCGGGGAGGGGTGGAGGCCGGGGAGTTGCTGGCCGCCTGGCGGGACGCCGGGGATTTTCCATAAAACGGGCTTTTGCTCCGCCGGCCGGGTGGGCGGACAAGTTCCGATTCATATGCCGCGAGGCGGATTTGGGGGATAAGCCATGAATGCGCCGGAAAAAATCGCCGTGGGTTCGGATCACGCCGCCGTGGAAGCCAAGGACAGGGTAATCAAGCGATTGCGGGAATTGGGCCGGGAGGCGAGGGATTTCACCGTTCTGACGGGCGGCAAGGCGGACTATCCGGTGGCCGGGCGCCGGGTCGCCCTGGCGGTGGCCGGGGGCGAATTCCAGCGCGGGGTGCTTTTGTGCGGCACCGGGCTTGGCATGAGCTTCGCGGCGAACCGGATTCGCGGAATCAGGGCGGCGCTTTGCCTGAACAGCGAATTCGCCGTCCTTTCGCGCGAACACAACGACGCCAACATCCTGATCATGCCGGGCCGGGCGACGATTTACGAGCCCTGGGAAAAGATTCTTGAAACTTGGCTCGCCACCCCGTTTTCCGGGGACGAGCGCCATGTCCGGCGAAACCGGATGCTGGACGCCCCGGAAACGGAATGATCTCGGCCAATGGGGGAAGGCGGGGAGGGCGATATCGAAGCCGTGGCCATTGACGGCCCCGCCGGGGCCGGCAAGAGCAGCGTCGCCCGGAAAGTCGCCGGGCGCCGGGGTTATCTGTATGTCGACACCGGGGCCATGTACCGGGCGGCGGCCCTGGCCGCCCTGCGGAGGGGAATAGATCTCGAGGATGGGGTGGCGATGCTTTCGCTCCTGGAAGGGGTCGAGCTTTCCTTCAACGCCGCCGGGGATCGGCTGTTCCTCGACCGCGAGGACGTGTCGGCGGAGATCCGGGGTCCGGAGGTGACGGAAAAGGTCAAGTACGCGGCCCGGATTCCCGGAATCCGGGCCCGGCTGATGAAAATGCAACAGGCCATGAGCGAGAGGCGGCCGGTGGTGATGGAGGGGCGGGACATCACCACCGTGGTTTTGCCCCGGGCGCGCTGGAAATTTTTCCTCACCGCCCGGCCGGAGGTTCGGGCCAGGCGCCGCCGGAGCGAAATGCTGGCGGCCGGCCGCGAAGTTCCCGAGGCCGAGATTTTGGCCGACATTGTCCGGAGGGACGCTTCCGATTACCAGGTGGGCCCCATGCGGGACGCCCGCGACTTGGCCCTGGCGGGGGCGGGAATAGTTTATCTGGACACCAGTCGGATGACCCCGGAGCAGGTGGTGGCGGCCATGCTGGAGCGGATGGAGGGTCCATCTTCGCAAAAGCCCGGATAAAACGGGATGAATTACGGCAACCCCATGGTTTCGACCCGGCTTGACGAAATTCAATCCATTGAAACAAAAGCGGTTGAACCTTTAAAGGAAATCGGGCGGCGGTTGGCCCGATTTCCTTTAAAGGTCAACTATGTATATGCATATATTTCGCGCCTGTAAAATGCGAAAGGGTGGACAGCGCCATGAAACGGGAAAATCTCCGTCCCTGCGCCTGCGGCATGCTGCAAAAGACGGCCCGCTGCATCGCCCGGTTCTATGATCGCCGACTCAAGTCGGCGGGCATACGTACCTCGCAATACGCCATGCTCGCCAGCATCCGGCGCGCCGGCCCCGTCTCCGTTGGCGAGTTGGGCGACATTCTCGGGATGGATCAGTCGACCGCCGTCCGCAATCTGTCCGTTCTCCGGCAAATGGGGCTTATCAAGACGTCTCCCGGCGGGGACGCCCGAAGAAAACTGGCCACCCTGACCCGGCGCGGGGAGGAAAAACTGGCCGAAGCTCTGCCCCACTGGAAAACGGCGCAGCGGGCCATCGAAGACGGCTTGGACGCGGACGCGCTCGAAGCGCTCGCGGCGACCGCGCGGCGCATCCAGGAATTGACGGCGGCTGATTGAAAGCGCGCCGAAGCATTCCTCGCTTGTCGAGCGGCTTCGTTTTCATGCGATATAAATGCATATACATTTTTTCATTTCAATATGGCCAAGGGGGCTGTCATGGAGCAAAAGGAAACGGAACCGGTCTGGAGACTGATTGGCCTCGCCTCGGCGATTCTCATGATTACCATGGGGATACGCCAGACCATCGGTCTGTTCGTCCATCCCCTGGAGACGGGAACCGGCCTGAAGGTGACGACGGTGGCGTTCGCCCTGGCGGTCGGACAACTCGTCTGGGGGGCGGCGCAGCCGTTTTTCGGGGCGCTGGCCGATAGAAAGGGGCCGTTTTTCGCGCTCGCGCTTGGGGCGGTTCTGCTGGGTGCCGGCCAGGGCGGCGCGGCGCTTACCGCCGGTCCGCTCTCGCTCATGCTGACTCTTGGGCTGCTCGCGCCGGCGGGGGCGGCGGCGGGGAGCTTCTCCATCCTCATCGGCGCCACCGCCGGGAGGCTTCCAGAGAACAGGCGTTCCACCGCCGCCGGTTGGATAAACGCCGGCGGCTCGGTCGGACAATTCCTTTACGCCCCGCTGGCGCAGACGATTATGAACGCCTGGGGAATGGCCGTGGCCCTTCTGCTTCTCGCGGGTTCCGCGCTGCTCACCTTGCCGCTGGCACGCGCCCTCTGCCCTGCCGGGACCCGGCCTCCCGTCCACGCCGTTGGACCGGAGTGCCTTGGGGAACAATTGTTTCGGGCGCTCAAGGACGGAAGCTACATCCTGCTGCATGCCGGGTTTTTCACCTGCGGCTTCCATGTGACGTTCCTCATCACCCACCTTCCGGGCGAAATGGCCCTGGGCGGGCATTCGGCCACCGCATCCTCGTTCGCGATAAGCATCATTGGATTATGCAATATCGTCGGCAGTCTCGCCGCCGGCGCCTTGGGAAACCGCTTCCGCATGAAGTACATTCTCGCCGCCGTGTACGCCAGCCGAACCGTCATGATCCTGATTTTCCTCGCGGTTCCGAAAACGGCCGGGAACTTCCACATTTTCGCGGTCGCCATCGGCTTAACTTGGCTGTCGACGGTGCCGCCCACGGCGGGACTGGTGGGAAAGCTGTTCGGGACCAAGTATCTCGCCACCCTGTTCGGGTTGACCCTGCTGACCCATCAAGTCGGCGCCTTCCTGGGGGCATGGCTTGGCGGAGTGGCGGTGGCGCGGGGAGGAAACTATTTGTGGATCTGGTATGTCGACGCCGCGCTTGCCCTCTTGGCCGCCCTCGTCAGCCTTCCCATCCGGGAGAAACGTCCGGACTTCGCGCCGCGGCCTCGTATTTGACGGCGATAGGGTGAATGCAACCGGCGTTGAGGAATGGCAAGGAGACTTGGCTTTGCCGGCCAAGGACGACGATTCCCGCTTGGGGTCTGCCCAAAAATAACTTATAAATGTTTATACTGCGTCACCAACGTCGCTCTCGTAAATTTTTGCCCAACCACGGGCGAAAATTTACCGCCGCGACTCGGTTCCTTGTCTAAACATTTATAAGTTATTTTTGGGCAGACCCTTAATGCGCCGCTTTTCCCTCCCGCCTGCCCCCGGGGACGGCGGACAGCCGCGCTTGCAGCACTTCGATGTAGGCGGAGACGACGATGACCATGCCGGTGGCGACATATTGCCAGAAGGTGTCGACGCCGGAGACGATCAGCCCCACCTTGAGGCAGGAAAAGAGAATCGCGCCCAGCACGGTGCCCAGCACGGTGCCACGCCCGCCCGCCATGCTGGTGCCTCCGATGGCGGCGGCGGCGATGGCCTCCAATTCGTAGCCGATGCCGGTGGTGGGGTCGCCGGTTCCCAGCTTGCCTAGCTGCACAATGGCGGCCAGGGCGGTGCCGATCATGCCGATGGCGTAGATCATGGTGCGGGTGTACTTTACCTTGACGCCGGAAAGGCGGGCCGCCTCCTCGTTGCCGCCGATGGCGTAGACGTGGTTGCCGAAACAGGTGTATTTGAGCAACACGTGCAGGATGAGGGCGAAGCCGAGGAAGATGATGATGGAGGAGCGGATGAAGGGGAACAACTCGCCGTCCACCAGCAGTCGGTAGGAGCGGGGCACGCCGATGACCGGAACGGCTTGGGTGTAGAGATAGGCCATGCCCCGGAAAACGGACATGGTGCCCATGGTGGCGATGAACGGCTGCAGCCTCATATGATTGACCAGAAAGCCGTTGAACAACCCCATGGCGAAGCCGATCATGATGCCGATGATCACGCAATAGACGGGCTGCACGCCGGACACCGCCTGCCGCGCCACCACCACCGCGATGAAGGCGAGGGCGGGGCCGACCGACAGGTCTATGGCGCCGGAGATTATGATGCCGGTCACGCCAAGTCCCATGAGTCCGTATATGGTGGCGTGCTCGACGATGTCGCGGATGTTGTCGCCGGAATAATAGATGGGATCGATCAGCGAAAAGATGACGAACATGACGGCGATGGCCAGGAGGGCGCTCAGTTCCCGGCCGTGATTGGCGAACAGTTTCTTCATGTGGCGGTTCCTTCGACAGCGTAGGTCAGCAATTTTTGTTCGGCGAATTCGTTCTTGTCCACCGTGGCGGCGATTTCTCCGTCCCGCATGACGACGATGCGGTCCGACATGCCGATCAGTTCCGGCAATTCGCTCGAGACCATGATGATGGACTTGCCCTTTTCCACCATGTCCTCCATCAGCGCGTAGATCTCCGCCTTGGCGGCGACGTCGATGCCCTTGGTCGGTTCGTCGAGAATCATCACTTCGGCCTCGGTGGACAGCCATTTGGCGATAACCACTTTCTGGGCGTTGCCGCCGGACAGATTGCGGGTGGGGAAGGCCGGGTCATTGGGGTTGAGACGCACCATCTCCCCGCGCCGGCGGGCGTTGGCGTCCTTGCGGCGGTGGGAGACGAACGGCCCGCGCAGGTACTTCGCGAGCGAGGCCATGGCGATGTTGTCGGCGTTGGTCAGGTTGGCGGCGAAGCCCTGCTCCTTGCGGTTTTCCGGAATCAGCGCGATGCCGTTTTTGACGCCTTGGCTGGGGTGGCGATTGACTAGGCGCCGGCCATGCAGCAGGAGCTGGCCGGCGGAGACGCAATCGGCGCCGAAAATCGCCCGCATGACGTCGGTGCGCTTGGCGCCGACCAGGCCGAAAAAACCGAGAATCTCGCCCCGGTGCAAGGTGAAGGAGATGCTCCGGAAGCCGTTGGCGTCGCTCGCGAGGTTTTCCACCCGCAGAACCGGCTTGTCCATCTCCGTCCGGGAGGGACGGTGCCGCGTCGCGAACAGGGCGACATCGCGGCCGACCATGCTCTTGATCAGGATGGGGCGGTCGATGTCCACGACATTGAAGGTGTTGATGTATTTGCCGTCCCGCAGCACGGTGGCGCGGTCGCACAATTCGAAAACCTCGTCCAGCTTGTGGCTGATGTAGAGAATGGTGATGCCCCCGGCCTTGAGCCCGCGGATGATCTTGAACAGAGTGGCGGTCTCGCAGGCCGACAGGGACGAGGTGGGTTCGTCGAAGGAAATGATTTTGGCGTTGATCAGCAGGGCCCTGGCGATTTGCAGCATCTGCTTTTCGCCGACGTTCAGCGCCCCCGCCCGATCGTTGGGCCGGAAGCCGCACTGCAATTGCGCCAGATAGCCCCCGGCGGCGGCGATCATCGCCTGCTTGCGCAAAAAGCCGAAACGCCGCGACTCCATCCCGAGGAACAGGTTTTCCCACACCGTCATCTCCGGTACCAGGTTGATCTCCTGATGGACCTTGACGATGCCGTAATCGAGCGCCTCCTTGGTGTGGTGGAACTCGACCTTTTTCCCTTGGATCAGCATTTCTCCCGAAGTGAGGGGCAGTACGCCGTGGAACACGTTCAGCAGGGTGGATTTTCCCGCCCCGTTTTCGCCCAGCAGGGCGTGGATCTCGCCCGGGGCGACGTCGAAGGAGACGTCATCCAGCGCCGTCTGGCCGGGAAAGTGCTTGATTAGGCCGTGGAAGGAAATCATCGGCTCGCTCATAGGAATCCCCGCCGCGTCAAGTTTTGAAAAACGGGGCGGCGACCCGCGGCAGAACGCCGCCCCTTCTTCATCGCATAATCGTGGCCGCAAACGGAGCCGTTACTTGAACACGGGCTTTTCCCAGCCGATTAATTTCTCGATGTCCTCGTCGACGTTGGACTTGTCGATCACCACGCCGGGCGTGTAGATGACCTTCGGCACTTCCTGCCCGCCCAGGCGGCGGATCATCATTTCGATGCCGACTTGCGAAATGTATTTCGGCATGTTGTCGACGGTGCCGGACAGTTCGCCGGCGCGGATGGAGGCGTGGGCCTCGCTCGTCCCGTCGGTGCCGAGCAGGTAGCACTTGCCGAGCCGCCCGGCCGATTTGATGGATTCGATGGCCCCCATGGCCATGGTGTCGTTGTTGCAGTAGATGCCCCGCAGGTTGGGGTGCTTCTTCAACAGCACATCGGCCACGTCCTTGGCCTTCATGCGGTCCCAGTTGCCGTTCTGCACGTCGACCACCTTGATCCCGGGGTTGTTCACGGCGAACCACTTGGTGAAGCCCTCGGTGCGGGAGCGGGCGGAGGAACTGCTCATCATGCCGGTGATGATCGCCACTTCGCCTTCGCCGATGCGCTGGCTCATCCATTCCGCCGCCAGCTCGCCGGCGCGCCAGTGGCGGGCGCCGACCGAGACCTCGATCGCCGCCATGAAGGTGCTGTTGATCATGATGAGGGGCGTCTTGTTGGCGCGGGCGCGCTCGACCGCCGGCAGCAGATTGCCGTCGGAAATGGGCGAGCAGAGGATGCCGTCGTAGCCGCGCTTGACCATGTCGCTCATCAGCGCCAACTGACCGTTCTCGTCGGTCTCGCCCTGGGCGGCGCGGACATCGATGGAGATGTCGATGCCGGCCTTCTTCATGTTGGCGACCGCCACCTCCGATCCGTCGCGGATCAGTCTCCAGAACTCGTTCTCGAAGGCCTTGCAGCAGAAGCCGAGCTTGATCGGTTTCGCGGGCTTGGGAATGGGGCCGAGGCGGGCCTTGAGCTCATTGTAGTATTCCGCCTTGTCGTAGAAGTCCTGCCCTTGCTTCGCCACGTCGGCCGAGGGGGCGTCCCCGTAGTCGACGGCGATGGCGAAGGCGGTGGAAAGGAACATGGCGCCCGCCGTCAACGCCAAAATGCCAATGTCCAAATGCTTTTTCATGTCGCAGTCTCCTGTAGAAGAATCCGCCCGCCGCGATCGCGCCGGCGACGCGCCGACGCGACCCCGTGGACGTTTCGCCCGCTTCCCGGACCGTCCGCGCGGGCGCGGTCCGGTGAGCGGCCGGGAACGTCCAGGTCGGCGGGCAAAAAATGACCACGCTCCTCCCTCTTCCCTCTTTTCTTTCGCCTTTTCCGCCCAGTGGCGCTCCGGCGGATCTTGGGGCTTGCGGCAAGCCGGTTTTCACATTTTTCGCATGATGGCCAGCGCCTCCTCGTAGGAAGGCACCGAGGACTGCGCGCCCTGCTTGGTGGTGGACAGGGCGGAGGCGGCGCAGGCGAACTCTAGCGCGAAGTCGAGGCCCTCGCCCCGGCTCAGCGACGCCGCCAGCGAACCGTTGAACACGTCGCCGGCGGCGATGGTGTCGATGGACGCCACCGGGATCGGTTCGATGTGCCAATAGCCGCCGTCGCGCCAGATGACGCTGCCATGTTCGCCCAGGGTGACGATGGGAGTCCGGAAGCCCATGGCGAGCAGCTTTCGGAGCGCCTTGCCCGCCGATTCGACGTCGGTGACGGGAATGCCGGTGATGATGCCAGCTTCCATTTCGTTGGGCTTGACGATGTCCACCAACGCCGGGATGTGGGGCGGAATGTCGCTTTCCGCCGGCGCCGGATCCAGCATGACGAAGGTGCCGCGCTTCTTGGCCGTTTCGATGGCCGCGTAGACATTGTCGCGGCCGGGCTCCATGGTGATCAGGAGAATGTCGCCGGGGCCGAATACATGGGCGTTGGCGCGGATCTCGTCCGGCGTCAGCCGCTTATTGGCGCCGGGGGTGAAACAGATGGCGTTTTTCCCCGACTTTTCGACAAAGCACATGGCTATGCCCGCGCCCACCTGGTCGTCGCGGTCGACGTTGTCCATGTTGACGCCGGCGGCGAGCATTTCCCGGAGCAGGCACTCGCTGTATTGATCCTTCCCGAGTTTGCCGAAGAAGTGGGTGTTGGCCAGCATGCGGGCGGCGGCGTAAGCCTGGTTGCCGCCCTTGCCGCCGGGAATCTCGGCGAAACTGTCGGTGACCAGCGTCTCGCCGGGCAGGGGCAGGCGGTCCACGAACATGATCAGATCCATGTTGATGCCGCCCATGCAGATCACCTTGCCGGAAAACTTGTAGTCGATCATGGTCTGCCCCTTCCCCCTATCCGCGAATGGCCGCCATTTCCCGCATGAACGTTTTGGCCCGCGGACCTTCCACCGGCTTTTTCCAATTGTTGCCGGTTTTGAAGTAGCTGCCGACGATGGCGCCGTCGGCGATGGTCATCAGTTCGCGGGCGTTTTCCCGGGTGACGCCGCTGCCGAGCAGAACCGGCAGATCGACGCTTTCCTTGCACTTCCGGATGTTTTCCGGATTTGGGGCGGCGCCGGTCTCGAAGCCGGTGACGATGAGGGCGTCCGCGCCCTGAATCTCGGCGTCGCGGGCCTGCTCGAAGACCGGGCGATCGGATATGATGAAGTGGCTGCCGTGCTTGACGTTGACGTCGCACATGAACATGACGTCGATCGCTTCCAGGGCCCGTCGGTAGCGGGAGAGTTTGGCGGCGACGCTTTCGACATAGCCGACCTGGGAGATGTAGGCGTTGACCCATTCGAAGACTCGGATCCAGCGGGCGCCGCTCGTGACCGCCGCCGCCAGAGCCGGTTCGCCGCCGTTGAGATGGCAGTTGACGCCGACGGGAATGGCCACCGCCTCTTTTACCTTGGCCGCCGCCACCGCCAGGGCGGCGGTGGTTTCGTGGCCGATTTCCGATCCCTTCAGGTAGGGATAGTCCCAAATGTTCTCCACCTGCACGCCGTCGACGCCGGCATCCTCGAGGATTTTCGCCTCGTCCGCGGCGATTTGGAGCACCTTGTTGAAGTCGCAGTTGGCCTTGTCGTACAGGGGCGAGCCGGGAAGCGGCCGCAGATGCACCATGGCGATGATGGGCTTCGGCTTGGGGAATATCGAACGCAGTTGTACGGTCATGGGTTGGTCCTTTCCAAGTTGACGACAGGGGTGGTCCGGGCGGCGCGATCAGAAGTCTACACCCGAAACCAAAATTAGGTTGGCGAAGGGCGTGAACTCGCCGGTCTTGACGAACGCTTTCATTTCCCGGCCCCGCAGGGAACCGTTCAGGAACAGATCCTTGAACTCGGTGTGCCCGATGTATTCCACGGCGATGGGATTGCCCTTGTTTCTTTTCGTGGAAAGGATTTCGAGAAACGCCTCGTGGATGCGGGGCGAGACTTTTCCGGTTTCGTCGGCGATGATCGCCTTTTCGACTTCCAGATCCTCCAACACCGCCTTAACCACGTCCACCACCGCCGGAATGCCCCGGCTCACCGACAGGTCGATGCAGGCGGTCCGGTCGTGGCTGGGGAAGGGACAGCCACGGTCGCCTATCGCAATCATGTCTCCATGTCCCATACGGGCGATTACCCGCAGCAGGTCCGAATTTAGCAAGCCTTTGGTTTTCATGCTCCCATCCCCCTTCCTCGTTCTTACAGTTAAACGTTTAACTGCAATTGCTGGCTACCCCTCGCGACAAGAGCGCCATTTATCACGGCTCTTGGTTGTGCTCCCGCTCTGGATAATCCCCCCTCCTTCCCGGCGGCGCAAGGAGTTAATCGTTTAACTGTTTCACCATTTTACGGTCGAAATCGGTGGACGCCCGCACCACCAGTTCAGTTTCCAGCGCCAGCAAGCGTTCCGCATGTTGGTTCCCCGCGATTAAATCTAGCAACAGCCGGAAGCCGAGACGCCCGGCTTCAGACTGCGGCGCCTTGACGGTGGTCAGCGCCGGCGCGATCAGGGCGGCAAAGTAGACATTGTCGTAACCGGCGATGGCCATGTCTTCCGGAATGCGCAGCCCCCGCTCGCGGGCGCTCTCCAAGGCGCCCCAGGCCATGATGTCGGAACTAACGAACACCGCCGTCGCCAATGACCGGCGGGACAGCAGCTTTTTCATAAACGCGTAGCCGTTCTCGTAGGAGAACTCGCCCGAGTAGGCGACGAAGTCGCGGGCGGCGACACCAGCCCGCAGCACTTCCGCGCGGAACGTTTCCAGCCGATCCCGGGCGTTGGGGACGTTTTCCACCGGACCGGTAAAACAGGCGAACCGCCGGTGCCCCAAGGCGAGAAAATGCCTGGCGAGCTCCCGGCAACCGGGACCGCAATCGGCGTAAACGCAACCCATGCGAACGGGTGGATCGATATGCCGATCTAGCACCACCTGCGGCATGTCGGGGCGGCACAGCAATTCGGCGTCCGGCATGCGCGGAGCGATGTTGACGATGCCGTCCACATTTTGGCTGACGAAGGCGTTGAACGCAGCCTCTTCGCTTTTCGCGTCGCCGTCGGTGTTG
The DNA here is from genome assembly GCA_031269935.1 of Planctomycetota bacterium. Lineage (GTDB taxonomy): Bacteria > Planctomycetota > SZUA-567 > SZUA-567 > SZUA-567 > JAJBSZ01. The sequence continues at coordinate 3,858 of JAISYL010000126.1, read as the reverse complement.
GCGAGGAATAATTGGCAGCCTTCCCGCTTGGCCACACGTTCCACGCCCTTGACGATGTCGGCGAAAAAGGGATTGCCGATGTCTGGCACGATCACCCCGATATTGTTGGTTTTCTTGATCTTAAGGCTGCGCGCAATCATGTTCGGTCGGTAGTTCAACCGGTACATGGCTTGTTTTACCTTCAACGTCACCTCGGGACTGACGTATTTTTTGCGGGTGATGACGTTGGAAATCGTGGCGACCGACACCCCCGACAATTTAGCCACATCTTTTAACGTACTTGCCATGAGTGGACTTTTAAGCTTTTCCCCCATGAATCGTGGCGGAATATGCGAAGCTCCATTATTTATGCCCAAATCGGGTAGGGGGGCAATCCGTCATGAATTCACGAACTCCTTCTCCTTTGCGGCAAGGCAAGGCGAGTCAAAGAAGTTTAAAAATCCATCATTGGAATCAACTGCCTTAGCAAAAGCCGCTGCCCGCCGGAGAATCAAGGATTGATACCGTTGGGGAAAACGAAGCTGTCCATGCGAGTGAGCGGGAAAAGAGCGCGTGGGAAAACGGATAGACAACGAAATATGGCATCGACAAGACAAACAACATCCTCTAGTATACCCTGTCGAAAGGATTCTGTCAAGCGGCCTTTCCGCAAACTATTCATAACTTCATGAAAACTATGAACAAGCCGGATGCGATAATCTCGCGCGTCCGGATCTGGGCGGGGGATGGGACGGAAGGCCCATCCCTATCGCGACTAGTCCGAATCCGGAGAGGGGCGAGGAAGGGAAACATCCCCGCCTACTCTGGAGCGCCTCCGGCCGGCCGGGAGGCTCGGCCTTCCCCCCGTTTCAATTCTCCCTTGTCGTATTCCTCGTCCACCACGAGGGAGCCGTTTTCGTCCCATTCCTTCCAACTCCCCTGGGGAATGCCCTGAAGCAGGTTGATTTCCCGCGCCTTCCCCCCGTTGGGGTGGAACCAGGTCTGGGTTCCGTCCATTTTGTCGTCGAAATAGTTTAGTTCCATGTCGAGGCCGCCGTCGTCCCGCCAAAACCGGCTGGGCCCGTTCTTCAGGCCGTTCCGGAAAGTCTCCTCGGCCTGGAGGCGCCCGTTCGCGTGCCAGGCTTTTTGGACCCCCTCGATCCTCCCCCGGTAAAAGGGGATGCTGGCCTGGAGCGAACCGTCCTCGAAATAAAAAACCACCGATCCCTCCTGAACGCCGTCCACCCAGGGCGATTCCACCGCGAGCCGCCCGTTGTCGAACCAGGTCCTTTCCACTCCCTCGCGCTTTCCCCGGCGATAGGGCGCCTCGGTGCGGGCGCCGCTTTCCTGGTTGATGATCTGGATCCCCTCCAGCAGCCCCGCCTCGTATTGGCCGCGGGAAAGCGGGAGGCCGGCCGAATCGAAGGTCTGGTAGGGGCCGTCGCGGCGGCCTTCCCGGTAGCGGTAGAGCGAGAGGAGCCGCCCGCTTTGATCCCAATGGCGCCAATCCCCGCTGTAGCCGGGAGGGGGGTCAAGCCGGCCGTTCTCCCCGGCCCGCCAGGCGTAGAGCCGCCAATGCCATTGGGGATTGGCGAGGAAGGCGAGGAAGGCCCAGCCGGCCGCGGCCGCCAGGGCCAGGACGGCGAGGGCGGAGGCGAGCCGGGGAATTTTCCCTTTTTCGCGAATCAAGGCTTTTCCTTCAGGATCATCCGCCAGGACATGGGGGATATCTGGCCGGGATCGCAGGAATGGGAAAGGGTGAATCCCGCCCAGATCGAGATCCCGAGGCAGACGAAATAGGGGGCGAAGGCCAGGGCGTAGGCGGCGGCGGCCGTGAACCCCCGGCTTTCCCCGAAGGTGAGGATGGCGCCGCAAACGATCTGCATGGCCGCCCCGGAAACGAAGCAGAGACTGCCCAGGGCTCCGCTTCCCACCGCGGTAAGCCGGGCTCCGAACAGGTTGCGGACCGCGGAATAGACAATCACGTTGGGGGCGTTGATGGCGATGCCGAGGATGCCGGAAATGATTAAAAGCCAGGAATAGCCAAGGGTGCCGCTGTATACGTACAAGGGCAGGAAGGCGGCGAGGCCGAGAATCGAGGCGTAGCCCAGTCCCGCCCGGTTGGAATGGAGTTTTTTCTCGCAGATCCAGGAGGCGAGGGGGTTGCCGATGATGAATCCGAAGGAAAACATGGAAACCACCAGGCCGGCCGCCCCGTCGGAAAGCCGGTAAACGTCCTTCAGGTAGGGCACGGCCCAAAGGCCGACGAACGACATGTAGATGCCGGCCATGCTGACGAACCAGAGGGCCAGCTTCCGGAAATCCCGGTTCCGCGACATCGTCCGGATGCCGCTAAGCAGAACCGCCAGGGTCATGGGATCCCGGGGGGCGTTCTGGATGCCCAGGACGGTTTCGCTCCCCTTGGGCGGCCAGTCGCGGATGGTGAGGAAAACCAGGGCGGAAAAAAACAGGGTGGCCAGGGCGATAAGCAGGAACACCCCCCGCCATCCCCAGGAGACGTTCAGGATCGCCAGGGGGCCGGCCCCGAAAAAGGAGCCCAGGCCCCCCAGGGCGAAGAACAGGCCGCAGATGAAGGAATAGGATTCGCCCTTGAACCAGCGGCTGAAGAGGGTGAGGGAGGAGGTCATCGCCACCGAGGTTCCGATTCCGGTGAGCGCCCTTCCCAGGCAGGCGAGGAAAAAGGAGTCGGATCGACAGAAAAGCAGGCCGCCGGCCCCGGAAATGAAAAACATCGCCGACATGGTGCGCCGGGGGCCGAGCCAGGCGGCCAGCATGCCGGAACCCAGCATGGCGGGGGCGTAAGCGTAGTAGTAGACGGAGCCGAGCAGACCCATGCCCTCCGGCGACAGGTTCATTTCCGCCATGACGTCCTTGGCCGCCACGGTCATCACCACGCCCTGGACAAAAGGCTGGAGGTAAACCAGCGACAAGGCGGAGAACAGGTATTTTCGGTATAGAATAACGTTTCCGGGCATTCCACCCCTTCCGCCGGACGAAGCCGTTCCCTCCCGGTCGACCTTTAGGGCGAATCGAGCCAACCGCCGCCCGATTTGCTTTGGAGCCTTTTGGCAAATTGCCGGATCGTAGGGTTGGACAGCGTCAAAAATCGCTTGGGGCTCGTAAAGAAATAACGTTTACCTTGGGGCGCGGCGGTTCATTGCCCGCGTGGCGCTTTCATGCCGAAGTTGTAAATTTTATTTATTTCCGCGCCCTTACCGGCCCACTCCCGCCAAGATTACTTAATTCCCGCCCGGCTGGCAATAAAAATCGCCCCCCCCGGTAAAACCGGCCGGATCGGCTAAAAGCCGGCCCTCCGCGCCCCATATCCCTCCATTCCGAAGCCGTGGGCATAAGCGGCCGGGTCCGCTTCACCGAGGCGGATCGCCGGCGGATGCTCGACAACCGGGACATCCATGTCCAATTCATTCGGCATCGCCACCCTCCCCCGGAAAATCCGGGATTTTTGAGGGGCGGCCGGGCGGCCGGCGCTTTCGGGAAAGGCGGGAAATATGGGCTTGCGAAACCGGGGAATGTGTGGTATACCGGTGAAGCCGCGAATTTCGGGTTCAACCAGACAAGCGGGGGGCGAACTTTATGGAAACCCAAACTTTTCGGCGCAGCAGTTCCATCGTCCGGATCCGCAACCTCCGCCTGACCTCCCTCTTCAAGCCGGAGGACATCGTCAATCCCGGCAAGGCCGGCACGATTCGGGAAATCATCCTGCGCCTGCTGGAGCACTTGGCCCTCAACTACGGCATCGGCAACATCGGGGTGGCCATGGACGAGGTGATGGCCAGCCTGGAGCGGGACGACATCCTGGTTTGCCCGGGGCTGGCGGTCCTCTACGGCCGGCTGGAA
>JAISYL010000124.1 GCA_031269935.1 Planctomycetota bacterium | reverse complement strand
CGCCTGTCCCTCGGTATGAACTGCGCGTAGTGGCGCCTGCACACCTCGGGAGTGTTTCCCATCCAGGCGCAGACCTTGTCAAGGCTCACTCCGCCCTGAACCAACAACGAACCAAAAGTGTGACGAAACACGTTCCAACCAATGCGTTCGAGGTGATTTTGCAGTTCATCGGACTTCGCCTCCAACCGCTCCCGATATTCCTTTTTGCGGACAATGAAATCCTTTGCCTTTGATGGTGGGGGTTTGACGATATCCCATTCCTTAAGAAGGATTGCCTGCTTCATCCGCTGAATCTTTCGAATAAGATTATCCATCCGCCACAGTCGATCATATCCTTCCACAGCCGGCACGACATGATCGCGTTGTTCGGATTCGGGGATCTCCCGGAGCATACCTTCAAGATTTGTGTTAATGGGAATGGTGCGGCTAATTTTGGTTTTCGTTTCTTTGACCACGATGGTGCCGAATTGTAGGTGAACATTTTCCCAAAGCAGATTCGCAATTTCTTCGCGGCGCATACCGGTGAAGAAAGCTATGGGCACAGCAATCCACTCCGGCCATTCCGTTTCGCGTGCATAGGCGATTATTTCTGTCCGTTCTCCCGGCGTACAGTATACGATATCGGCGATGCGCGGTTCGGTTAGACGCTTGATCTTCTCCATAGGGTTTAACCGGGTTCGCCCGGTATCCGCGGCCCATCTGAAAAACCGGCTGAAGACACTCTGGGTACGATTGCGGGTGCCGATACTGCGCTTGCCGGCAATTTCCGCCAAATAACTTGAGATTTTATCCGGCGTCACCTTGTCAATCCCCCCCATGGCCGCCGCAAATTTACGCAATATCACCATCGAATTGTCAGCCCACCTGTCGGCGCATTCTTGACTCAACTCCTTTTCATAGTCGGTGAACCAATTGCCCGGTTCCTGAAACGATAGTGAGTCGGGATCAATTGCCGCCAGACGATCGGCGATGTAGTCCCTGGCGCCAGGCAGGGCGGCGTAATCATTGGGGAATTCCGGTTCGTCCATGGCAAGAGCCGCCGATATCAGGCGGAGATCGGCATCGACAGCAACAGTCTTCTTTTTATCGGTGAACCGGGTAGGTAGGGTATATTGCTTGTAATTCCACTTCCAAAAAAACCGCCAGCGTCCTCCATGAAAACGTCTTTTGGGAAGGGGATGATCGCTTTGTTTTGGCATATCCAAATCCTTCTCCGGAGTCCTATTGGTGCGGCTATTGGTGCGGGAAGTATAATTCAGAAGGATTCGGGCGTCAATAAAAAACCGCAACCCGTTAGGATTGCGGTAGTTGCTTTGGTACCTGCTCCGCGGCTCGAACGCGGGACCTACTGATTAAGAGTCAGTTGCTCTACCAACTGAGCTAAGCAGGCGGCTGCCGGGCGGTTTGTCCGCCGGGCCGAGAAAATCATGGCTTCCGACCGCGAATAGTGTAGTTTCCGGCCGCGGCTTGTCAACCACGTTTTTGAAAAAACCCCGGGCGCCGGGGGAAATCCGGAATCGGCCGGGCGAAAAGGAATCCCCTACCCCCGCCCCCGGACAAACCTGTCGATGGCGAGGGCGGCCTTTTTCCCCGCCCCCATGGCTTCGATCACCGTGGCGGCGCCGGTGACGATGTCGCCGCCGGCGAACACCCCGGGGACATTGGTCATCATCTCCGGGTCGACCGGAATGTTTCCCCGCCTGTCCAGGACGAGTTCGGGAAAGCTCCGGGTAAGCACCGGGTTGGGGCCGTTGCCGATGGCGACGATCAACTGATCGCAGGGAACGACATGTCCGGAGCCCTTGATCTCGACCGGCCGGCGGCGGCCGCTGGCGTCGGGCTCCCCCAGTTCCATGCGCAGGCACTCAAGGCCGGTCAGCCAGTTGTCGGAGTCGCCGAGGAGCCGCACCGGGGCGACCAGCTCCATCAGCTTCACTCCCTCCTCCAGGGCGTGATGCACTTCCTCGGCCCGGGCCGGGAGCTCCCTTTTCGTGCGCCGGTAAACCAGGGTCACGGACTCGGCCCCGAGCCTGAGCATCGATCGGGCCGCGTCCATGGCCACATTCCCCCCCCCGGTCACGCAAACCTTCTTACCCACCAGGACCGGAGTGTCGTAGGCGGGAAACTGGTAGGCCTTCATCAGGTTTATCCGGGTGAGGATCTCGTTGGAGGAATAGACCCCCTTGAGATTCTCGCCGGGGATGCCGAGAAACCAGGGCAGGCCCGCCCCGCTGCCGATGAACACCGCGTCAAAGCCGGTTTCCAGGAGCCGGGGCGCGGTGATGGTGGGGCCAATCGGAAAATCGAGGCGGAATTCCACCCCCAGGCGGCCGAGATAGCCGCATTCGCGCTTGACGATGGCCTTGGGCAGGCGGAATTCGGGAATCCCGTAGGCCAGGACGCCCCCGGGGGCGTGCAGGGCCTCGAAAATTATCACCGAATGCCCGAGGATGGCCAGGTCCGCCCCGGCGGTCAGCCCCGCGGGGCCGGAGCCGATGATCGCCACCCGCTTCCCGGAGCGGGGGGGAATTTCGGGAAGCGAGCCGCCGCCCTGGGCGGCCTCGGCGTCGGCGGCGAAGCGTTCCAGCCGGCCGATGGCCACCGGCTCGCCCTTCCTCCCCAGGACGCAGCGGGCCTCGCACTGGGTTTCCTGGGGGCAAACCCGGCCGCAGACGGCGGGCAGGTTGTTGGTGCGCTTGAGAATCCGGGCGGCCGCGGCGAAGCGGCTGTCGCGGATTTCCCGGATGAAGGCGGGGATGTCGACATTCACCGGGCAGCCCCCCGCGCAGGGCGCCTTTTTGCACTGGAGGCAGCGGGCCGCCTCGGAACGGGCCATTTCCGCCTGGTAGCCCAGGGCCACCTCGTTGAAGTTGCCGGCCCGGACCAGCGGGGGCTGCTCCGGCATGGGGACGCGGCCGGGCGCCTTTTTCACCTCCGCCTCCTCCGGCTCCCGGTGCCGGCGGTACGACTCGGCCTCCCGGGTCCGGTAGGGGGAAAGGCGGGAAAGGAGAAGGGCGAAATTCACCTGGTGGGCGTCGAATTCCGGCCCGTCGACGCAGGTGAATTTGGTCTCCCCCCCCACCTCGACCCGGCAGCCGCCGCACATCCCGGTTCCGTCGATCATGATGGAGTTCAGACTGACGATGGTCTTGACCTTGAAGGGCCGGGTGGTCTCGGCCACCGCCCGCATCATCACCGGGGGGCCTATGGCCACCACCCGGTCGATCCTCTCCCCGCCTTCCAGCATTTTTTGGAGCGGCTGGTTGACGAAGGCCTTTTCGCCGACCGAACCGTCGTCGGTGGTCACGATCAGCCGATCCGAGGTTTCCCGCATCCGCTCCTCCCAAAACAGGAGATCCCGGGAACGGGCCCCGACCAGGGAGATAATCCGGTTGCCGGCCAGCTTCAGGGCCCGCTGGATGGGGTAGACCGGGGCGATCCCCAGGCCGCCGGCCACGCAGGCCACCGTGCCGAAATTCTCGATTTCCGATTTGCGGCCGAGGGGGCCCACCACGTCCGAAATCCGATCCCCCGCCTCCATTTCGTCCAGCTTGTGGCTGGCCAGCCCCACCACCTGCACCACCAGCACCAGCAGCCCGGATTCGCGATCATAGTCGGCGATGGTGAGGGGAACCCGTTCGTCCCGCTCCCCGCCCCTGACGATGACGAACTGCCCCGGCTCCGCCGCCCTGGCCACCACCGGGCAATGCAGGTGGAATTCCCTGATTACCGGGGAATGGGCGATCTTCCGGAGAATCAGGTTCCGCCCGGGGTCGCTTCCGTAATAAAGGTTGAAAGCGTCCTCTCCGGTTTCAAGACAAGGGTGTTTTTCCGTCGCCGTGGACATCTCCCGCTCCCGGGGGGCAATCGGCGGAGGGGGCGCGGCCGGCTGCTCCGGCCGGCGGCCCGCGCCTCCGCCAGTCATATCGCGTTGACCGCATTATACGCCTCCCCTTGACATTCGCCAACATCTTTTGGTATAATAAGCATAATAAGGATCGATAAGAAACCGCCGGCGAGCGTCGCCTGTTCACGCGGCATAAAGGCGGCCGGGCGGATGCCGAAGTCCGTTCGCCCCGGAATCGGCCGCCAACGCCTCCGGGGAATTCGCTTCCCCGAAGGCGGAATTCGGCCGAACCGGGGTCAACTCCCCGTAAAGCCCGAATCGAGGATGGGGACTTTGCGGAACACTGGAAGGGGATGCCACTTGGCGGAAATAGGCGGCCGGGGAGCCCTTCCCCGCGGCGGCGCCCCCGGCGTCCTGGGCGCCATCCTTCTTTTCTTCCTGTTCCCCCTGGCGGCCGGCCGGAGCGGCGAGCTGGGCGGGCTCCTCGGGGAGGGCCTCGACTTCAAGGGCGGGATGCTCGACTGGGAGGAGGACGAGAGCGGGCACCGGGTCGCCATCCTCCGGAACTACGCGGTGGTAATCCTCCCCCGGCTGACCATTTCCGCCCGCAACATGGTCCTGAACGTCGAACTCCAGGAGATCTACGCGGAAGGCGACGTCCTCTTCGACGAACCCGACGGCAACGCCTTCTACTGCGATCAGCTCACCTTCAACTACCAGGAATGGCGGGGACTGGCCAAAAACATCCGGGTCAAGATGGACCGGGCCGGGGTGAACATCCCGGTCAGGGATTTCCTGGACCAGAGGCCGTCGCCGAACACTTCCGATTCGTCCCTCAACGACGCCGGCGGGAACACCTCCAGCCTGAAAAGGATGTATGTCCAGGCCCGGGAACTCAGGGCCCACGACGCCAACACCCTGGAACTCATCGACGCCAGGGTGACTCCCGACGCCTTCGCCCGGCCGCACTGGCATTTCCGTTCTCCGGCCGCCATTTTCCGCAGAAAGGAAAAGATCGAATCCTACCACAACACCGTCAGCGTCGGGCGGCTGCCGATCCTGTACTTCCCCTACCTGATTCGCGACTTGCAGTACGACTGGCCCTGGATGCGGATGACCGCCGGCCAGACCGGAGACTACGGCGTCTTCGTGCGGACCCAATGGGGCTGGCAACTGGCGGAGCGGCCGGGCGCGTTCCTCAAACCCGGCAAACTCGTCTTCGACCTCGACTGGTTCAGCCGGCGGGGAGCCGGAGCCGGCCTGGAGACCACCTACAAGGCGGGGGATCTCGACTCCCTGGGGAAGCTGAAGCTTTACGGAGTTTACGAATACGGCATCTCCGAATCCCGAGACCGGGAAAGGGCCTTGAACAAAAATGAGGATCGCATCTATCGGGGCCGCCCCGGGTATCAACCGAGCCTTTACCGGGATAAATTCCGCTGGGGGGCGGATTGGGAACATTTCCAGCAACTGAACGACTATTGGGACATCCGGGCCGAGGCCCACCTTTACCATGATCGCGACTACCTGCGGGATTACGATTCCGGGCGCTATTGGAGGGCCAAGGAACCGGAGAACAGCGTCGATCTGCGCCGCCTCGACAACAACTGGGAATTGGAATTCGTGGCCTCTTCCCGCCTGTCCAACCGCTGGCAGAGCCGGACCGAATACTATCCCGAGGCGCGCCTGACCATTCCCGGCCTGCGCCTGGGCGATTTGCCGCTGTTCCTGAAGGACGACTTCCGCCTGGGGGTGGTAAACCGCCGCTTCGACGAGGACGAATACAAATACAACGGGCCGGGAAGGGCGAACGGCCTGTTCGCCCGGGATCCGGCGACCGGCCTCTCCACCAGCCGGTTGGTGGACGAGGCCGATTTCGGCTCCCTGTTCCGGGCCTTCACCGAACTGACCCTGGAGGCGCCCCTGAAGCTGGGGGGGATTCTCTCCTTCAAGCCCTGGATTGGCCTCCGGACCGCCTATTATTCCGAGACCTTGGGGACGCCGGTTCCGGGAGCCGCCTCCGCCCCCGGGCCCTTCCAGGCTTCCGACCTGGCGGCCAAGGGGAGGGGGAGGGGCTATTACGCCGTCCCCCTGGGGGCGGAGTTGGCGACCCGGACCTACACGATTTTCGGCGCTCACGATCAGTGGCGGCTGATTTCCGAGCCGGTGCTGAGCTACCTGGAGAATTCCCGCCCCAAGCTCGATTCCCGCCGGGATCTTTATCCGCTGGACAGCTACGACGAATACTACCGCCAGCGCCGCCTCGGGCTCGAACTTCACCAAAAGCTGCAGCGCCGGAATTACGAGAGTTCCTCCGGAAACACGATTCCCGAGCGGGACATTCTCGATTTCAACCTGGCCCTTTACCACTACCCCCGGCAAAGGGATCGGGATGAGGTCAACTACAGCAACCGCTTCTCGGAACTCAACGCCGATCTCGTCTTCCGCCCCATCCCCCGCCTGGCGATTTCGGCCAGCGCCGACTACGATCTGCACGACAACACCCCCAATCGGCTGATGGCCTCGGTCGACTGGCGCCTGGGCTCGCGCTTCCGGGCCTATGTCTCCCATTACTATTACCGGGGCCACTATTGGCGCTACGACACCGAACCCTCGTCCCAGACCCATTTCGCCCTCCGCACCAAGCTGTGGAACGATTCCAGCCATTACTCCCTCGAGGGGGCGGTGGCCTATGAATGGCGAGATTCCAACCAGTGGCGGACTTCCCGCGACGGGGTCCGGCACGGGTTCAACAAGTACCGCCTGACCCTTTACCGGGATCTCGACACCTTCGAAATGGCCTTCAGCTACACCCGCGACCGCAACGACGACAACCAGGGGATTTTCTTCTCCCTCTCCCCGAAGTCGTTCATGGGTTACGACCGCCCCCCCCCGGCTTATTCGGCGGCGGTCGAGAGCCTGGACGGCGGCCGCTATCCGGAAGCGGCGAGGTACCTCGAGTCGGGTTACCGGATCGACACCCCGGCGGCGGACGCCGATCTCAAGGACGTGCAATTTTGAACCCGGTCAATCCGGAAACGGAAATCCTCAGCCAGCAAAACTCCGATCAAACCTTTGAAAACCGCCTCCGGCCCAAGCGGTTCGAGGATTTCCCCGGCCAGGAGCAGGCCCGCCGGAACCTGGGGATTTACATCGCGGCGGCCAAAAAGCGCCGGGAGCCCCTGGATCACATCCTTTTCTCCGGCCCCCCGGGGCTGGGCAAGACCACCCTGGCCGGCATCGTGGCCGCCGAATTGGGGGTCGAGGCGCACGTCACCTCCGGCCCCGCCCTGGAACGCCCGGCCGATCTGGCGGGACTCCTCACCAGCCTGAAGGAGGGGCAAATCCTCTTCGTCGACGAGATCCACCGGCTTTCCAGCGTGGTGGAGGAGTATCTTTACTCCGCCATGGAGGATTGGGCCATAGACATTGTGATGGACTCGGGGCTGTACGCCAAGAGCATCCACCTGACCATTCCCCGCTTCACCCTGATCGGGGCCACCACCCGCGACGGCCTCCTGACCGCCCCCTTCCGCTCCCGGTTCGGCATTCTGGAGCGGCTCGACTATTATTCGCCGGAGGAGCTGGAGCGGATTCTTTCCCGGTCGGCCGCCATTCTCGGGGTCCGCCTGGACGCCGGCGGGTCGCGGGAATTGGCCGGCCGCTGCCGGGGCACCCCGCGGATCGCCAACCGCTTCCTGGCCCGGGCCCGGGACGTGGCCGAGGTGAACGGGGACGGGATCATAACCGCGGCGGTGGCCGGGGAGACCCTGAAGATGCTGGGGGTGGACGGGAACGGGCTGGCGGAAATGGATCGCCGGCTGCTGGAAACCCTCGCCCGGCACGACGGGGGCCCGGTGGGACTCAAGACCCTGGCGGTCACGGTGGGGGAAACCGAGGACACCCTGGAAAACGTCCACGAGCCGTTTCTCATCCGCCGGGGCTACCTGGTCAAGACCCCGGCCGGACGTAAACTCGCCCCCGGCGGCTGGGAGGCGATCGGGGGGGCGAAACCTCCCGGCGGGCTTTTCGGAAGGTGAAATGCCGGGGACGGATCCCTAGGGATCGTCCAAATGGGCGGCGCAATCCCGGCAAAAGCGGCGATAGTCGTCCGCCACCCCGATGGCGATGAAATCGGCCTCCTGGATCACCCCCCCGACCTTGCCGCTTTCGGCCAGGGGAGCCAGCCAGTCGGCCTCCAGGGAAAAGCGTTCCGGGAAGCCGGCCAGGCCGGCCGCGACTTCGCCGCAAGCCAAAAGACAACAGCCGGCGTTGATCAGGGCCGGTTTTCCCCGGGCCGGGAGGCCGAAGCGGACCACCCCGCCCCGCCCGTCCACCTCCACCCCTCCGTAGCGGTCGTTGGCTTCCACCCGGACTAGGACCAGATTCACCGGCCGCTCCGGATCGGCCGCCGCCAAGAGGCCAGGAGATGTTCGAGGAACGGCCGCCCGCCGGCCGGGGCCAGGGGTTTGGGGAGGTCCGGCACCGTCGAACGGAGGCGAGTGCCCAGGCTGCCGGCGAGGACGAGAGCGTCGGTGGGATGGTCGGGTTTAGTCATGTCCGCCGCCGTCCAATTTGAAGTGTCGCCATATTCGTTTTCACCCCGCATACCCTTTCGGGGCCGTCTCCCGTTTCGAGGCGGTTCCATATGCGCTTGGCTTCCGCCGGTGAAAAAGCTTCATATAAGGACGCCGGGGTGTGGGTATTCAGATTGTCCATGACTAGAACCACCTTGTCGGCATGGGGAAAATCTTCATCCACCGGACAGCGTATATAAGTTATTCATGGACGAGCCCTTATTCCCGCCGATATTGAAAACCGCCCGCTTTTTGCCAAGCGGGCTGGCGTGAGATTCAATCGGGCATCCCCCCCCCGGCCTCCGCCGCCGGGACGGCGTTGGCCTCGGCCCGCAGGCGATTGAGTTCGGTCTGGGTCCGCACCAGGTTGGCGTAGACGCCGTTCCCGGCCAGAAGCTCCTCGTGGC
>JAISYL010000122.1 GCA_031269935.1 Planctomycetota bacterium | reverse complement strand
GAAGCGGTGGAGCGGGACGGCGAGCTTTTCCAGGCCTTGCGGGGCGAGCACTATTGCCGGGCGCGGATAAACTTCTTCGGGGAAGGGGCGGACCAAAGGGCGATTGATTGCCGGAATCTGCTCCGCTCCACCGCCGGGCCGACGGCCGCGCTGGACCGGCTGATCGGCTACGGCGGGATCGGGGAAGTCCAGGAGGACAACACCCGCTACCTGGGGGTTCAGGAGGACCGGGCCTTTTTCAATCTGGAGTTTTACGCCAATTTGGGCGCCGAATACCCGGTGGAACCCATAAAGAACGTTTACGGAGAAATCAACGGCGACGGCTTCCTGGTGGATTCCTGTCCCCAGGCCGACGCCGGCCAATAGGAGGCAACCATGAGCGCCAACCCGATTCAAATACCGGTCAATCCGCTTTCCCGCGATCTGGACGTGACGGTGACCATCACCCGGCCGCAAACGGAACTGGCGAGCGACCTTTCCCTCTTGTGCTTCGCCACCCCCAACGTCGGCTTCCCCCCGGACAACGACCGGGTGCGGCAGTATTACACCTTCGACGGCCTGATCGAGGATACCGGGTGGGGACCGGACGACACCGGCTATTGGGCGGCCAAGGCCTTCTTCGACCAGGCCGACCGGCCGGCCAAAATGGCGGTGGGGAGAATCTTCACGGCGCCGGTTCCGGCGCAGCTCCAGAGCGGGCCGATCACCACCCCGCTTGCGGCCCTGGCCGCCGTCACCGCCGGATCGTTCAAGCTGACCCTGGTGGACGGCTCCGGGACGGCGGCGGAGGCGGTGATTGACGACATCGACTTCACCGGAACCGTGACCCTGGCCGTCGCCGCCACCGCCGTGAACGCCGCCCTCGCCGCCGCCAGTTTGAACGGCGTCCTTTCCGCCGGGGTTACGGAAGACGGAAAAATCATCCTGACCGCCTCCGGGGGGACCGCCGCCCTCGCTTACGCCGAGCCGGCCGGGGCCGGAACCGACGTTTCCGCCCTGCTGGCCCTGACCCAAACGGCCGGGGCGCGGAAGTGGGACGCCTACACCCCGACCGATCTGACCGGGGAAATCCGGAACCTCGCGGCGGCCGCCCGGGTGGGGGGCTTCCCCGTTTTCGCCTGGGCCCTGGACCGGGAATACCGGGACACCCTGGCGCAAAGGGAGCTGGCCGACTGGGCGGAAGCGCAAAACTGGAAGGCCTGGGCCTTGCTTTGCACCAATTCCCCGGCCGCCTACAATTCCGGCGACAACGCCAACATCGCCTTTTACTGCCAAAACCTGGGTTACCGGGCCTCGACCGTGGTTTACCACGACAACCCCCAGCAGTATCCGGAAATCGCCTTCGCCACGGCGATCCTGAATGTCAATTACGGCCTCCGGGACAGCGTGATAACCGCCTGCTTCAAGGACGGGGCGGGGATAAGCCCGGTCAACCTCACGGAAAACCAATTGAGCATTCTGGACAACCGGCGGGGCAACACCTTTGTCCGGGTGGGGAACGCCGCCCGGACCTATCGCTACGGCAAGCAATCCTCGCCCTCCTGGTTCACCGACAGCTATGTCGGGGCCTGCAACTTCCGGGAGGAACTCCAGGTGGCGGTCTGCAACGCCCTTTACCGCAACCGGAAGCTGAAATACGACCATACCGGGCAGGCGGTCATTCTTTCCGCCATCGCCTCCATTTGCAACCGCTATGTTTACAACGGCTATTTGTCGGATCGGGACGTTTTGGACCTGACCAACGAAAACGGCTATTCCACCCTGGCGGCCTACCGGCTGGACCCGACCCCGATTTACCGGGCCACCGACAGCGAGCGGGCGAACCGCGTCTTGCCGCCCATCCGGGTGACCGCCCACGAGGCGGGGGCGATCCACCACGTGGACATCGCGGTCGATCTGATTAACTAGGAAAGGGGCGCGTCATGCCGGAAAAAGTTTACCGCCAGAAATATGTCGTTTGCACTTACAACGGGGTTCTTCTCCAGGGCCAGGGCGAGGGCGGCTCCTACGTTGTCCGCCACCGGGGCGGGGAAGTGGAATTGACCGAGGGAACGGACGGGGGCGACATCAATCTCGCCGCCGATCAGGGAATCCAGATTGACATCACCTTCCGGGAGACGGCCGACGCCCATGAATTTCTCTGGAACATGCACCGCTCGCAGGGAAACGGGGCCCCGGGGGCGACCCTGGCGATCATCACCGGCACCGGCCGGACCCTGACCGCCCCGGATTGCTTCGTGTCCATGCCGGGGGAACTCGCCACCGGCGACAAGCGGCAGGGAAGCCACACCTACACCTTCCTGTCGAACAGGCCGAGCTTCTACTGATTTGGAGGGAATTGAATGGACGCCGTAAGAAAAATCGAGGTGAACGGCCGGGAATACACGGTCCGGATGTTTTCCCCCATCCAGGCCCATGAGTATTACTGGGGTCGGGAAATGGCGGTTCGCCGGGGGGACAGCCTGGAGCCGCTTTACCGCCGGGCCATCGGGCAATGCCTGGATTCCCTGCTCCGACCCCTGTCGGAGGCGGGGAACTTCCTGCAATGCTTTTCCGACCATCCGGAAGACCTTTTCCCCCTGGGCGCCCGGGCCGAGGACGCCCTGATCGCCCCTTTTCTCGCGAAAGCGGACGCTACCGGCTAGACCGGGAAATGCTCCTGGACGACTTGCCCGGGGGGGAATGGCTGGAGGTTCCCGAGGGCTGGGAGGGGATTTCCTTTTTCGGGCGGCTGGTGAACGCCGGGGTTTGCCGGCTGCGGGACCTGACCCGGGAGCCGGCCGAGGGCGGCCTGACCGTCCGGGAGGTGTTCGATCTGCACCGGATGCTCGACTGGAAGCTGTACGGGGAAATAACCTTGGCGGAACGGCGGAAAGCCGCCTCGCCGGGGTAGGCGAGGAAAATCGCGGGAGGCAGGTTTTCAAAAAACGCGGCGGCGGTTGTTTTTTGAAAATCCGTTCGCGCGATTTGACGAAGCATGCGCCGGCGAGACGGTTTTCCCCCGTTCCGCCGGCGGAACGGCGGAGACCGCATGGCGATAATTGACGAACTGGCCATCCGAATCGCGGCCGGGCGCAATCCCGGGGTCAAGAAGGCGCTGGACGCGGCGGTCGCCGGCAATCTCGATAACAGCGCGGGTTCCATGGCGAAACTGTTTCAAGGCGGGCTCGCCGGCGGCTTGACCGGCGCCCCGGGCGCCTTGAGGGGGGATCCCGCCGGGAACCGGGAAGCGTTAGCGGGAGGAGGGGATTTTCCCGGAGGCAAGGCGGCGAACGTCGTTCCGGGCGGGCCGGGAAATATGAAAAATCCCGCCGGCAAGCCGGAGAAAACGGAATGCGCGGAAAAGACGAACTCCGGCGATCCGGGCGTTAGGGAAGGAAACCCCAAGGAATTGAAGAGGAACGCCGGGATTCGGAAGGCGGGAAATATCGCCGGTCCCGGAAGGGATTTCATGGAAACGGCGTTTAGGGTCCGCCAAAAAACAAGTGAAGCGCGTTTGGAGATTGTTGGCAAGCCCTTGGACAAGGAACCGGGTCGCGGCGGCAAATTTTCGTCCGTGGCGGGGCAAAACTTTAAGGGAGGGACGTTGGCGACGCGGCATAAACCCGCGGGGCTTGTTTCGGGGCGAGCCCTTGACGCCGAAAATTCAAAGGCGTGGCGGGAAGGAGTAGGGAATTTGGCGGAACGGTTTCCCAAGGAAAACCCGATGCCCGATCCCGGCGAACGGGAGGCGATTATTCGCGGGACATGCCAATTTCCCGGCGCTTGGGCGGGAGACTCCCTCCCGGCCGGCCCCCGGCCGGAAAAAACGGCCCGGGAGTTCGATTCCGATCCGCCCGCCAGGATTGTCGTCACGGCGGATCGATTGCCGGAACTTGAAGGGCCAAGGCCGCCGGAGCGTGAATTCCACCCCGCTCCGTCCGTCCGGGACCCGCCGCCCGGATATTTGCCGCATGACGCCGCCGCCAACGCCGCCGTCGGGGGCATCCTTATCGACACCCTGAACCAGACCGTCAACGTCACCGTTCCCTCGGCGGAAGCCCAGGACGTCGCCAGGAGCTACGCCGACGCCTTGAGCGGCGCGCTGAATGAATTGTCTCCGGCCGCGGACGGCTTCGCGCCCGGCTACAACAACTGAGGATACGCCATGAGCGCGCAAGCCGGACAGCTTCCCTGGTTCCAGGCCGGAGTGTTGCGGGGCGGCTCCCTGGTGGCGGGGGTCGGCGTCCGGGTCTTGAAGGCCGAAGCCCACAACCTCACCGCCCAGGCGACCCAATACCCGGTTGAATCCGGGAAAAGCATTTCCGATCACCTCATTCTCAATCCGAACACGGTCGACATCCGTTTCGAGATGCCCAACAGCGAGGGCGGGACCGAGCGGGCCAGGTACGTTTTCAACGAATTCATCCGGCTGCGGGACGAGCGGAAGCCAGTCAATCTCTACACCGAACACGCCAGCTACAAGAACATGGCGATTGTCGCCTTCACCCCGGAACACCGGGCGCCCTTCAAGGGGGCGCTTGCCGCCAGCCTCCGCCTCCAGCAGGTGGGAATCGTCGGGGATAAGGATTCGGTGTCGGCCGCCGGCGGCCGACACCCGGCCGTATTGAGCGGCGGGGGCATCGCCCGCACCGCCTGTTCCGCCACCGGCGGGGGAACGGTCCAGGGGGTTTCCGAAGGGCCGCTGGTGAACCAATGCACGGCGAAGCTCCAAGCGGAGGCGAGCAAATGGCCGTTCTGATTCCGGTCGACAGTTCCGGCAACCGGACCATTCTGGCGGACAACCTTCCCGGCGGCCCCCGGCGCTTCCGGACCTATTTCAGCCAGGGGGAGCAGGACGGCTGGTACCTGGACATTTTCGATTCCGCCGGGAACGTCCTTATCCGGGGCATCCGCTGCGTTCCCGGCTGCCCGAACCTGGTCAAGGGGCAGGGGGACGACTTCGCCGGGGAGCAACTGGCCTGCGTGGTGTTGCGGGGAAGCGAGACGGCCCCGGACGC
>JAISYL010000107.1 GCA_031269935.1 Planctomycetota bacterium | reverse complement strand
CTTCTCCACCGTCTCGCTCGCCGAGAAGGTCAATTCCTCGGCCGCGTCGGCGAGAAGGCTGGCCGGGTCGTCGGAAACGCTCACCGCCAGGCCGTTCCATTCGCCCCTGACCGGGGCGGTCGCCCCGCCCGCGCCGGCCGGGGAAAAACCGGCCATGCCGTCCAGCTTGGTCCCGGATATGTTCACGCTCATGTCGGTCTCCCTTCGCTGTCGCGCAATTCCCGCAACCAGCGCAACACCTCCGCCACCGGCTCGATCAAGCCCGACGGAATATATTCCAGTTCGTGCCCCTGCTCCCACAAATCGTGCGCCAGCGGAACGTTGCGCATTATGGGCACGCCGGCTTCCTCCGCGATCTTCATCATCCGCTCGGCGAGGTAGCCCTCGCCCTTGGCGAGAATCAGCGGCAGCGGGGTCTTGTCCGGATCGTATTCGATGGCGATGGCGAGGTGGGTGGGGTTGGTTATCAGCACGTCCGCCTTGCGGGCGCTCTCCACCTGCTCCCCCATCACCAATTCCTGGTGCAGTTGCTTGCGCTGGCCCTTGATGTGGGGATCCCCCTCCATTTCCTTGTATTCGTTCTTGACATCCTCCTTGCTCATCCGGTGCTCCTTAAGAAACTGCCAGTTCTGGAAAAGCCAATCGCCGGCGGCAATCAGGGCGAAAGCCAGGAACATGTGGAGGCTGATGACCCGCAAAACCTCCCGCAGGGCGAAATCCACCGCCTCCAGGCCATGCGCCGGCATCCTCAGGATCAAGGGAAGCCGATCCGAAAACACTAGGTAAAAGGTGACCGAAACCACGGCGATCTTCAGTAGCGAGCGGAGGAACTCCACCAGGTTGCGTACGGAAAACACCTTGGAAAACCACTGCTTGGGATTGAGCTTGTCCAGCTTGGGGGCGGCGGCCTTCCAGGCGAGGACGATGCCGGTCTGGCCCAGATGCCCCAATCCCCCGGCCACTCCGGCGATTACGGCGCCCGGCAGGGCTGTCAGCATAAAGACCCGGGCCGAGGCCCCGGTCATGACCGGAAGCGCCTCGTCGAAGGGCCGGCCGACATTCATCGACATCAATAGGATCAACGACTTGATTTCCCCCGTAATCCAGTCGTAACCCAGCCAGACGAAGAGAAACATGGCAATCACCACCGCCGCCGCCGGGATTTCCTGGCTCTTGGCCATCTGGCCCTGTTCGCGGGCGTCGCGGAGATGCTTTTGGGTGGGTTCCTCCGTTTTTTCCCCCGGCATTCAGGTTCCCCCCAGAACCCGGCTCAGGGCGGCCCAAATCGTCGGCAGGCGGGCGGTCTCCCGCCCGAGCAGCCGGAACAGGGTCCCCCAGTAGGCAAGCATCAGGGCCATGACCAAGGCGCTCTTGATCGGCATGGCCAGAAAATACACGTTCAACTGGGGGGCGAAGCGGTTCATCAGCCCCATTCCCAGGTCCACCAGGAAGCAAACCAGGAGCATGGGAGCCGCCAGGGTGACCATGACGGCTAGATACCATTCGAATTGATCCAGGAGGAGACTCCCGACCGGAGCCGAACCCCAGTCCGGCCAGAAGCTGAAGGGCGGCCAGAAAACGTAGGTGGAAAGGACGGACTGAATGAACAGGGCCAGGCCGCCCGTGGAGACGAAGGCGAGGATCATGGTCTCCATCATCATCGCCCCCAGGGGGGAAGTGTCGATCCCGGAGATGGGATCGACCTCCGAGGCCATGGTCATCCCCCGCTGGTTGTCGGCCAGGAAGCCGATTCCCGAGGCCGCGAAAAAAACCAGGGAGGCGAAAAAGCCGAATATGGTCCCCAGCGCGGCCTCCTTGGCCAGAAGCGGCAGGGCCTCGGCGAAGCCGAAAGCCGCTTCCGCCCTCCCGTCCAGCCAAGGAACCAGGAAGGCGGCCAGGGAAAGGGTGATGCTTCCCCGAACCGTGGTGGTCAGGTGCCTTCCGCCCAGGAAGGGAACGATCTGAAAAATTGGGGTCAGCCGGGCCATGGCCAAGCCGACCAGCCAGAGGAAGCGCCGGGCCGCCTCGCCCAATTCCAGCAGTTCCCCCATCGCCCTGGCTCCCCTCCCCTCAAACGCTGCCGGCCCGCACGATCTGCTCGAAAAGCCGGACGGTGTAGACCAGGAGTTCCCGTCCCAGCCAACTGGCGCTCAGCGCCAGGGTGAGGACCACCCCCAGGAGCTTGATGGCGAAGGAAAGCGTCTGTTCCTGGACCTGGGTGATGGCTTGGAGCAGGCTCACCGCCACCCCCAAGGCGGCCGCCACCACGATGGGCGGCAGGGAAAGGATAAGCACCAGGAGCATGGCCTCCTTGGCGATCTGGAAGATATGGGCCTCGCTCATGGTCCCCTCCCCGGTCTTAGAGGCTGTTGTTAAATGCCGGATCGTCCGGGTTGGACAAGAAAAAAGGCGCCGGCGGGATGATTTTTGGCCGGAGGTCAAGGGTAAAAATCATCCGGAAAGCGACTTTCGGCGCAGTATAACCCGATGAGACGGTATTTAACAACACGCTCTTAGCGATAGGTCGTCAACAACCCCTCGATGATTCGGCTCCAGCCGTTGATCATCACGAACAGCAGCAGCTTGAACGGCAACGATACCGTGGTGGGCGACACCATCATCATCCCCATGGCCAGAAGGATGTTGCTGATCACCAGATCCACCACGATGAACGGCATGTAGAGAAGAAAGCCGATCTGGAAGGCCTCGGTCAATTCGGTCAGCATGAAAGCCGAGGCCAGGGTGAGAAAATCGTCTGGATTGGCGGGATGGTCGGGGGTGTCCCTCCATAAATGCCTGGCCGCGTTCAGGAAGATTATCCGCATGGAGGGATGGGAGTGCTTCAGGAGAAATTCCCTGAGCGGCGCCGCGACCGCCCCGATTTTTTCCAGGCTGAGGTCGGAAGTCCCCCGGGATCGGTTAAGGCCGGCCTCCAGGGCCGCCCCGTGCATGGCCCGCCCCACCGGGGCCATGATGAAAAGAGTCAGCAGAATCGCCATGCTGTTCATCACCATGTTGGGGGGAATCTGCTGAACCCCCAGGGCATTGCGAATCAGGCTGAACACCACCACCAGCTTGACGTAACTGGTCAACATCACCGCCAGGAAGGGCAGCAGGGCCAAGAGCCCCAGGCCAATCGACAGGGCGACCGGATCTATTCCCAGCATGGCACGCCTTACCTCCGGGATCCCGTTCCTCCGGATCGAGCCGCAACGCCCGTTAAGGGCTTGCCCTAAAAAACCTCCGGCACCCTGGCCAGATCGGCCATGGAAGGCGTCAGGCGGCTCAACAACCGCTCCCGCCGCTCCCTCGCCTCGGGCGAATCGTCGAAATAAAGGAGATTCCGCAAAACCGTATTGGCCTCCCGCAACCCCTGGTTCTCCTTGACCAGATTCCGGTTCTGTTCCTGGATGACTTCGCAGCGGCCTTGGAGCCGGGCCAGTTCCTCCTTAAGTTCCTCCAGGCGCTCCCGCAGTTCCGCCCCGGCCGGGAAAGCTTTGTCGTCGGACTGGCTGGAGGCGCCCTTCGGCACCGTCACCCCGGGGAGCGGCCGCAGGAGATCCTCGACCGGGATGCCCAGGTTCCTGGCCATCTCCTCCATGCGCTGCTCGTTGGGGAGGCTCCGGGCGTATTCATATACGCAAAGATCGTTGGGAGTCAGGCCCAGGAATTCGGCGAATTTCTTTTGCCCGCCCCAGCCGGGGAAGCGGCGTTTCCGCAAAAACCTCAGGTTGGCCCCGACAATACGGGCCAAGCGCTTGGAATCCATTAGCTCGATCCCGGCATCGGCGGCCAGAGATGGATTCATGCCTTCATTTCCTCGCGGCAAGGGCTTATTCGCCAGTTGCGATCGGGGAGTCCGCCAAGGCGGTGATTCTTACTCCCACCCGGCCTCCCACATCCACCAATTCGCCGACCGCGATGTCGCGCCCCCCGGCCGCCAGGACGGCCGGCGAATCCACCGGAACCGGAAACTCCACCACCTGCCCCACCTCCAGCCGGCGCAATTGCTCCAGGGTGACGGTCAGCCGGCCCACCCGGGCCTGAAGTTCGACCTCGGCCTCGCCAATACGGGCCAATTCAGGGGAATCGGCCTTCCCCTTGGCCGATCCCGGCTTCGGAACCGGAGACGCCTCCGCCATGGTTGCCCCCTTGATTGACAAAATGCCGGCCGCCAGATCGGCCGCGAAACGCAGACGCCCACCCACGGTCAGCGTCCACACCGGTCCCGCCGGGGACAGCGCCACGTCACCCGGAGCCAGGCCGTCCAGGGCGAAGGCCGGGATCGGCCAAATTCCCGCCGCCAGAATCCCGGGCAATTGGAAATCGCCGGGCAATTTCCGCTCCCTGCCCGGAAGGCGCTTCGCCGCCCCGGCCAAAGCGCTCCAAGCGGGCCCGCCCTCGCCGGAAAGAATCCAGGCACAGGCGGCCCCCAACCCCTTCCCGTTCCGCAAGGTCAGGCGGCAAGCCGAAGCCGGGGCGACCGCGCTCCCCAATTCCAGGCGATCCAGCTTCACCGGCAGGCCGACCGACTTTTCCAGCTTGGCCAAGGCCGGATCGGCGAAACAGGCGAAAGCCGAGCGGAGAAGCGGCTCCGGAAACTCCGTCAAGGCGGTGGGCGGCGCCTCCAGAACGGAGGCGGCGACCGCGATCCAGCCGGCGTCGTCCAGCCAGAGCGAAAATTCGGCCTCGCCCAGCCGCCCGTAAACGATGGCGGCGAATTTTTGAGCGGCGGCCCCGGGTTCCAGCCGCCATTCCGAGTCTCCGGCCGCGAAAGCCAATCCCGACGCCGCCCGAAGGACGGCGCTGTGCAACCTGGCCGTCTCTGGAGATATTTTTCTCAAAGGCAGCGCCATGAGGCTCAAGACTCCGTGATTTCCTCGTAGACCGTGCGCCGGTTCCGGCTCCGGCCATCGCCGGGACTACCGCCGGTTGCGGAATTTTCCGTCAATTGCACCGTAACCCTGCCATCCGTCCGGCCCTCCAACCGGTTCCGGAGTTCCGGCAGGTTGGGCAGCAGGAAGCGTTGGGAATCAAGGCTGTCGGTCTTGAAATCCACCAGGAGGCCGCGATCCGGGGAATTGATCAACCGAATCTCGGTGTCGGGAAGAAGGGCGGGATCGATCTTAAGCCGCACCTCGGCCGTCCCGTCCGCCGCCGGCCGCGAGGCCAGTATCCGCTCCACCACCTCGGCGCACCTGACCGCTTCCCCGCCCCCGATCCCGCCGGTTCCGGCCGCGGGGGCCAAATCGGCGCTCCCGGCGACCGCTCCCGGCGGAGCGGCGGCAATCATCCCGGGCGGGAGAACGGGCGTTCCCTCCTCCCCCGCGGCGTCGCCGGCCACACTCTTCGTGGCTTGCCAGAAAATGGAAGCCAGGCTAGCCTTTTCACTAGCCGGTCCTCGCGCTCCGTCGGCGACCTGTTTACCGCCAGCCCGAGTCATGGCAAGACCAAACTTTTCCACCTCCTTCGAGGGAGGAGTCCGAACAGCCGCGGGAACATCCCCGATTCCCCTAGGTGAATTGCCGACCGACTTAATTTCTTGCATGCCATCTCCTTGGGGTCTTGTCAAAAAATTTACAAGAGGGACATTGTTGATCCGGCATAAACTCGCGGTGTTTATTTTTGGAAGAACCCTTCCCTTGTCCGCCGCCGAGGAATCTCCCGATGCTTCCAAGGCGCCCGGGCGCGGCCGGCTCATGGTTCCAGGACTTCCTCCTCCCGGGCGGCCGGGAAAAAGGAATCCTCGGCTTCGGCCTCTCCGGCCGCTTCCAGCCGCCGGTTTTCCCGCTTTTGCCAAATCTCCCGATGTTCCTCTATTTTCTGGCGGTTCCGAAAGGCTTGAATCCGCTTCTCCCGGGCCTTTTCCGCCAGTTTCCGGGCCGCCTCCGCTTCCCGATCGGCTTGCCTGGCGGCCTCGTCCTTCCGGATTTCGATCTCCTGGAGTTCCCTGACGTCGTTCAGGTGCCCGTCCAACTCGCACCGGGGCAAATCCCGCCCGCGGACCAGTTCAAAAAGCCGCTTTTCCTCGCCCGGCCGCCATTCCCGATAGCGGCGGCATTCCTCTTGCGCCTCTTGCGCCAGTTTCCGGGCCAGTTCCGCCTTCTCGCGGGCCGCCCGCTCCTCCCGCGCCGCCGCCTCCTCGCGGAATTTACGGGCCGACAGCAGGGCTCCCAGGGGATATTTGGCCATTTCATTTCATCAGGGCGGCCATTCCCTTGACCGCGTCGTCCAAACTGGTCCGTTCGTCCCGGCCCTGGCAAAGAAAGGCGTTAAGCGAGTCCCGTTTGGCGATGGCCTCGTCCGCCAGGGCGTCCTGGCCCTTTTTGAACTCGCCAATCTGCACCAGCAATTCCACGTCCCGGTATTTGGCCAGGAGCTGGCGGAAGCGGCTGGCGCTGTTCCGATGCTCCTTGGTGGTGACCGCGCCCATGCAACGGCTGACCGAGGCGAGGACATCGACCGCCGGATAATGGTTGGCCTCGCCCAATTGCCGGGAAAGAACGATGTGCCCGTCCAGGATGGAACGGGTCTCGTCGGCGATCGGCTCGGTCATGTCGTCGCCCTCGACCAGGACGGTGTAGAGGGCGGTAATCGAACCCTTGTCGGAATTGCCGGCCCTTTCCATCAGCTTGGGAAGGCTGCTGAACACCGAAGGGGGGAACCCCCTCCGGGTCGGCGGCTCGCCGGCGGCCAGCCCGATCTCCCGGAGGGCCCGCCCGAAACGGGTGACCGAGTCCATCAGCAGAAGCACACGCTTGCCCTGATCCCGGAAAAACTCGGCGATCGAGGTGGCGACATAGGCCGCCTTCAGGCGTTCCATCGAGGGCCGGTCCGAAGTCGACACCACCAGGATCGATTTTTTCATCCCCTCCGGCCCCAGATCGTGCTCGATGAACTCGCGCACCTCCCGGCCGCGCTCGCCAATCAGGGCCAGGACCACCACGTCGGCCGCCGCCCCCTTGACCAGGCAGGACAGCAGGGTGGACTTCCCCCCCCCGGCGGCGGCGAAAATGCCCATGCGCTGCCCCTCCCCGCAGGTGAGGAGGCCGTCGAGCACCCGCAGGCCCAGAGGCATGGGGGTGTCGATAATCCGGCGCCGCATCGGAGCCGGGGGGGGGGCATAGACCGGGTAATAGGTCTCCGGAACCAGGGGCGGGCCGCCGTCGGAAGGGTTTCCCAAGCCGTCCACCACCCTGCCCCGCAGGCATTCGCCCACCGGAATCATGTGCACCTTGCCGGAACTGACCGCCACCGTGGAGGAACTGATGCCCGAGAGTTCCCCCAAGGGGGTGAGGATGGCCGCCTGCTGAACGAAGCCCACGCATTCGGTCGTCAATTCCCATTTGTCGTTCCGGGACGATTTCAGGGTTACCAACTCGCCCACCCGGACGCCGGGAATCATCGCCTTGATGATGGTGCCCAGCACCTGGGTCACCCGGCCCCTCACCTCCACCGGGGTCAATTCGGCCAGCGAATCGGCCATGGCCTCGGATATGTATTCAAGCATCGGCATCAGGAACGGCGCTCCTCAAGGTGGCGGCGGAAAGTGGCTTCGATTATCTCCAACTGCCGGTCCAGGGTGGCGTCGATGACTCCAACCTCGGTTTCAATCACGCAACCGCCGGAGGAAACCCCGGCGTCGGCGGTCACATCAATCCGGCCGATGCCGGTGTATCTTTTCAGCATCCCGTCCAGGCGCGCCTCCACCCTCGGAACGTCCTCGGGCGACACCCGTAGGACAATCCTTTTCTCGTCCCGGACCAAGCGCAGGGCGTGCGCAACAGTCCGGGCGACCAGATCCTCCCGGTCGAATTCCCCCAATATGGTCCGGAGGGACTGCATCACCACCTTGACCAGCGCCGATTCCATGCCGGCCAACTGCTCCACCGAGGCGGTGATCGCCTCGAACATCTGGCCCGCCGCCTCGTCCCGGCCTTGCCTAAGTCCTTCTTCGTAGCCTTCCCGGAGGCGTCGCCCGGCGTCGGCTTCGGCCTGAAGGGAAACGGCCGCGGCCCGTTCCCCGGCCCGGGCGAGAAGTTCGCCGGCCGCCGTCAACTCCGCGTATTCGCCGGCCTTGAGAATCACGGCCCCTGGTTCGGGCGCTACTCCGCCGGACGGAAACAACAACATAGAAAGCGAACCGCCTTTCCCGGGCATTTTGTGTCCACCGCCCCGCAAAAGCCAAATCTTCGATTCATACCGTTAACAGCGCGAACAAGATTAGCCTTTTCCGGTCATTAGAGATTGCGGAGGGCGGACTGGATCGACTGATTGTTGGTGTCCAACACCTTGGTCGCCATCTCGAAGGCGTTCCCGCGTTTTTCCAGGAGGTTCCGCAGTTTGATGTTGTCCATCTGGGAATCGTTGTTCGGCATGTCGATCTTCCCCCTTGATGGCGTTGATGTTGGCGTCATCCAGGTCAGGCTTGAACCCGGGCCGCCAACGCGACAATCCTCTTCAGCACCGACAGCCAGTTTGAACGCCTATCCCCATCCCAGGAGGAGGCCAAGTCCAAATCCGCCCCGGCTTCGGGCGGAAGCTTTAGTCTCGCCCGGGCGGCCAAGCCGGTCGGCAAACCCGACAGCCAACACCCCAAACCCAGTCCGGCCGTCCGAACCGTCCTCTCCCCCAAGGGGAGCCGGTCAAGATCGGACTCGTCCGTCAGGACGGCGCCGCGCCAAACCATTGCCGCCTGCCGCAGGGCGAAGCGGTAGGCGTCCTCTCCCGCCGCAGTCTTGAACGCCCGCACGTCCTTCCGCCAAGCCAGCCGGGAAATTTCGAGCCGGAATCTGGCCGCTCCCAGCCGCAGGCCGGCCTTCCACAATTCACCGCCCGGAAGCAGGGCCCAAGCGGCGGTCTCCCCCTCCCGGCCCCGCCAGGGCCGCCAATCGTCGGACGCGCCCGGGGGCAACAGCCAGCCCGCTTCCCGGGAAAGCTCCCACCGCGAACGTTCGCATTCCCTCAACCGGCGGATTGCCCCGGGCGACAGGCCCCGGGCGGCCAAATGACCGGGATGGACCTCGGAAAGCAGGTCCAGATACAGGGGTCGCCAACGCAGGAATTCGGCGAGTTCGCCTCCGTCCACCTTCACCGCCCGGCCTTCCGGCGCCCCGCCACCAGGACCGCGCCCCCTCCCAAGAGCGCTCCGGCGACCGAGAAGATCCCCAGAATCAGCCAGAAGCGGGACAGGTTGGCCTCGTCAAGCCGCAAACCCAGGAACACCCGCGCACCCGGGGGCGCCGGGGAGCGGAGCCGGGCCTGGGGCGGGGCGGGAAAAAAAGTCACCACGATCCGCTCCGGATCCAGGTTGGGAACGCTGGCCGCCACCAGGCGCCGTATTTCCGCCCGGTAGGCGCCGGGGTCGTGAGCCTCGTCGTCGATGTATTTGACGAACACGGCGGCCGAGGGCTGGCGGATCTCGCGGCCAAGCTGATCGATTTCCGGCAGCACCAGGTGGACGCGGGCGGCCAGGACCCCGTCGATTTGCGCTATCGTCTGGGACAGGCTTTCCTGCATGGCGTAAAGATACCTGGCGTTTTCCTCGAGGGGGGTGGAGAACATCGCCCCCTTGCCGAAAACCTCTCCCATGTTGTCGTAATGCCGGGCGGGCAGGGCGCGATCCTCCATTATCCGGACCGCCAGGGCGAAGTCGGACTCCTCCACGAAAACCACATAGGTCCCCTCCTCGCCGGCCCGCTTTTCCGCCTGGAGGGAGGCTTCCAGGAGGGCGGCCAGTATTTCATTGGCCTCCTTTTCCGAAAGTTCCCCGAAAAGGCGGGTCTGGCAGCCGGCCAAACTTAGGGAGAGGCCAAACATGGCCGCCAGGAAAAAGCCGCGGACAATCGGCATGGGCTGTTCTTTCCTAAGGGCGCGTAAATAAATCAAGTTTACACTTTCGCCGGAAAAAAGGTCGCGCGAACAACAAACCGCGCGCCCAAGCGCAAACGTTATTCCTTTACGCAATCTAACCCTGCTGCAAGGTCTTCAACCCCTGGGTTATCTTTTCCGTGGTCTTGCTTACCGCCGAAACCAGGGTGCTGGATTCCATCAGGGAAAATTGGGCCCGCAGTAAATCGGCCTGGCTGATTTCGGATTTGCACAAGGTCTGGATCGCCTGGGTCCGGCCCGTTTGGATTTGCCCGCTGATTTTGGCCAGTCCGTCCATCGCCCCCCGGGCAAGGGATTCGGATTCGCCGGTCCGCTTGGCCGCCAGGTCCGCCATGGCGCCTTGAAAACGTTCGACATCGCCTTCCGGCGGGGTAAGCCTATCCTTCCCGGCCGCCGATTCCGGCATTTTTTTCGCGACTTCCAAGCCGCTCCGGGAAACTTGGGATATGTCCATGGAAATCTCCTCGTCCCTCGCCGGCCGGGAAACAACCGTTCGAAAAAACCGGCCCGGCCGCTCCCCGCCCTATTTGACGTTAAGCCTCGACAATTCGGCTATGAGCTGTTCCGCCTGGATCAATTCGACCGTCATGCCCGCCTCTCGCATCTCGTCCCTGACCGCCGCGGCCTTGGCCAACTCGCCGGAGGTTCCCAGGGCGGTCAGCTTATACAGCATGAGGATCGCCTGGATGGGGCTGCCGGCCTTGAGCCGCGGTTCCAATAAGGCCACCGCCGCCTCGTTTTCGCCCTTGATTATGCGGCAAAGGGCGAGGCCCGCCAGCGGTCCGTCCCGGGTCGGTTCCGAGGCGGCCAGGCCGTTAAAAATCAATTCCGCCTCGGGAATGCGCCCCCGCCGGCAAAGGAAAAAGCCGATCCGCGCAAGCAATTCGCGTTCATTTTGCTCCAACATATTGAATCACCTGCCTTTCAAAATGGAACCCTCGGCGGTTCCCGGCCGGAGGAATTACCGGTCCGCCCTTTTTCGGAGGGTTCGGAACCCCATCATGAATTGCGGATAACCTCCTTGTCGGTGTCGGCGAGGTTTTTCAATAGGTTGGAAAACAGGGAAATACTGCTGGTGTATTTGGCGATTTCGTTTTGGAGTCGAATCAGGGCAACCTGATCATTGCCGTCGGTCTCGTTAATTTGCTGGGAGATCTGGCTGGACCTGTCCGCCACCTGATTCAAGCCCCCGGTCATCACCTGATTTCCGATGTTGACACTGTTTACGCCACTCATGGTCAAACCCTCCCGCAAGGAAAATAACAACCACCCACTCTACTTGCCTCCCGCGATTTCCAAACCGCCCATGGCCGCGTCGTAGGCTTTGAGAATCGCTTCGCCCCGGGCAAATTCATCCTTCGTAACCCCTCGATCCAACTTTCTCTTGAAAGACGCCCGTTTCTGACTCAAATGATCAAGCAAGGCCCGCAGGTTTCCTTTCCCTTCGGAACCGTCCAAGGCCGCTTCGACCGACCAGTCATCCCGGTAAAAAATTTCCGTTCCCATGACGAACCCTTTCCCGTAACCACCCCCTTTTCGAATTTTGTACGAAATCAATTATACAAGATTATTGATAAATATGCAAATATATATTTAATATTTATGTATTTAATTTCAATTATTTCAATAATATATAGTTAAACGGTTTTTAGTACTCGCAAAATTAGCTTTTTCGGCTCCCTGGCCGGCGAGCTTGGAAAAAATCATGCAGCAATCGCCGGCTGGCCTCGGCCATGAGGCCGGATTCGATTTTCACGGCGTGATTCAATTTTTTGCAGCCGGTGACATCGAGAACCGATCCGCAGGCGCCGGCCTTGGGATCGGCGGCGGCGTAGACCAGCCGGGGGAGGCGCGCCAAAATCAGGGCGCCGGCGCACATGGCGCAGGGCTCCAGAGTCGCGTACATGACGCAACCCTCCAGTCGCCAGTCTCCCGTCTCCGCCGCCGCCTGGGTGATGGCCAACATTTCGGCGTGGGCGGTCGGATCCCGGAGGGTTTCCCGTTGGTTGTGGGCCCGGGCAATCAGCCGTCCCCCCCGGTAGACTACCGCCCCCACCGGAACTTCGCCCGCCGCGAACGCTTCGGAGGCGGCCCGCAGAGCCTGAAGCATGCGCTCGGCGTCGAGATCGTCAAACACGCCCACGGTCTCCCCGGCCGGACGCGGCCACGGAGGGGAGCTGCCGCAAGATCGCCTCCGGCAATCGGCCGCGCCCGGCCGGCTCCCGCGCCGTCCTGCCCAACCAGCCGTTTCCGTCCAGATGCCGGGTATGGGTTATGGCCAGGGCCAGGGCGTCGGCGGCATGATCCGTCTCCGGCGGTTCCGGCAATCCCAGCAAAATCCGCACCATCCGGCGGACCTGATCCTTGTCGGCCCGGCCGCTTCCAGTCACCGCCCGCTTGATCAGGGCCGGTTCGTAGCCGAATACCTCCACCCCCCTCTCCGCCGCCGCCAGCAGGGCCACCCCCCGGCCTTCGCCAATCGCCAGGGCGGTCCGGGGATTCTTGCCGGCGAAAACAGTCTCCACCGCCGCCGCCGACGGCGGGAAGCGATCCATGATTTCCCGGAGCCCCCGGAAAATCGCCACCAGGCGTTCGGCCAACCGGCAATCCGGAGCCCGAACGCAACCCGAGGCCAGGCAGACCAAGGCTCGGCCCCGGTTTTCCACTATTCCGTAGCCGACGTTCCTGGTTCCGGGATCAATGCCGATTATCCGTCCCCTGTCCAATACCCTACCCCCGTCCCACAAACGGCATCTGGGTAGCGAGAATGGTCATGTGCTGCACATTGGCCTCAAGAGGCAGTCTGGCCATGAAAAGAAGGGCCCTGGCCACGTCCTTGACCGACATGAGGGCTTCCGCCCTGACCTCGCCGTCGCCCTGGAGCGCCCCCTTCGCGTGCCGGCTGGCCTGTTCGGTGGCGGCGTTGCCGATGTCAATCTGCCCGCAGGCGATGTTGTACCGGCGGAAATCAAGGGAAATTGACTTGGTCAAGCCGCTTATGGCGCTTTTACTGGCGGCGTAGGGCGCCGAATGCGCCCTGGGCGACTGGGCCGCCACCGAACCGTTGTTGACTATGCGGCCGCCCTGGGGATTCTGGCCGATCATTATCCGCACCGCTTCCTGGGCGCAAAGGAAGGTGCCGGTCACGTTGGTGTCGATGACCCGGCGCCAGTTTTCATAGCTTATTTCCAGCAAAGGGGTTCCGGATGCCTCGGTCCCGGCCAGGCCGGCATTGTTGAAAAGGAAGTCCACCCTGGAGAACCGATCCGTCGCGGCGGCGAAAAGCCGCTTGACCGCGGCCGGCTTGGTGATGTCGGTCTCCACCGCCAATCCCCGCTCCGCCGTCGATCCGGCCAGCCGCAAAGTCTCCCGGAGGGTGTTCTCGCGACGTCCGGCGATCACCACATTGAACCCTTCGGCCAAGAACAACAAGGCGGTCTCGCGGCCGATGCCGTTGCCACCGCCGGTAATTACCGCGGTCTTTCTCCCCTCTTCCATCGCGCCTGCCCCCCTTTTCGTTCAAAACTCGGATTTTCGCCGGTTGTCATGCCGGAAGCATTTCGGTTTCGGACCAATGTCGATTCCAACCCCCAGACACGCGCAAGATTTATGGAACGGAAACAATCGAAAACCATACGCGCTTGGGTATATATCGAGCCGCAATCCGTAAATCCTGTTTTTTTCCCAATCGAAGTGGTCGCGGTTGCCGGGATGATTGCGGGCACCGATATCCTGATTCCCGGGATAGGCTAACATGCTGCCGTAAGTTTACGCAACCATTTCGAAAACAATATAATTATATGAATACAAGACATCATGTCAAGGTCAAAAGAGGAGCCCCTCCTCCGCCTCCCCGACAAATCAATCGCGCCACGGATTGTCGCAAATTAGCCGAAAATTGCCCGAGGGTAGGCCATTTTTCCGGCCATGCCCCTTGGGCGCGCCGGCAAAATAATCCGCCTCCCCGTCATCTTTCGCGCGAAGCGAACCGTTCATGATGTATTATGAAAACAGGGGCCGGTGGCCAGTCGGGAAAATCGGTCCGGGAAACATTCCCGCCGGTTAACCGATCCCGGAAAAACCGACGCGTCCGGCGCCGCCAATCCCGGTCGGCGGACCGTGTCGCGGGCTTTCAGGCGAAAAGGATATCCCATGTCCATGTCAAAAAAAATATTCTGCTTGGTGGGGCTGCTTATCTTCATTTCCCTGGCCATAATGGCCGTGGGCATCTACGGGGTGCTCAAAATGGGAAATTATCTCACGGAATTATCGGGCATCGCCGAACGCTCGGTGGACTTGAACCACATCGCCGAACTGCGGCTCAGGCGACGAATCAACCTCATGACCATCATGCGCGACGACAAGAACGAGGTCAAGGAAAAGACGATGGCCCGCCTGGAGGAAATCAACCAATTATTGGCGGAGGGAATGAGGCGGCTTCAGGCGCACATTCCGGACGGTTCCCCTCCAATCCTGCTGGAGATACCGGGAAATCTCAAAAAACTCTGGGACAAATACCTGGACGTTACCGACGAGGTGGCTAAACTGTCGGTGGAGAACAGCAATTACCGGGCCGAGGAAATCCTGGAGAACGCGACGCCATTCTGGGAGGAATTGGACAAGCGGTTGCTTGAGCTGAACGGCGAATCGGGGGACGGTTTGGCCGGAGGAACGCCGGAATTGGGCGGGAAGGCAAGCGATTTGCGAACCAATATGATATTCTTCAGAACCGCCCTATCGTCCTACGCCACCACGATTCACCCCGAAAAGAGGGCGAATCACCGCGATACCATGCGGGAAAACTTCCAGGCTCTCGTCAACGGCCTGCAGGAGTCGTCCCGCAATCCGTCCAGCCGGAACGGGGGAAGGGAATCGGCGAACATCCTCGCCGCCCTCAACGGCAATGGCTTGGCCATGATAAACGAAATCACGGCCTTGATCGAAACCGACACCCGAGCCCGGGCCGAAAAGATATTCGCCACCGCCGGAGAACAGGCGGAATTGGATTTCGGGGGGTACATAGAACAATTGCAGGAAACGTCGGGCAAGGCGGTCGCGAAAATGACCGACGATAGCCGGGAACTGATACGTTACACCCTATGGTTCATCTCCGTCCTGGGATCGGGCGGCATCGTGATCAGCCTGGCCATGTCCATTGTCACCATGCAATCGCTCGGCAAGCGGATTAACGCCATCATCGAAAACCTGAAAATGGCCTCGGACGAGTTGCTGTCCGCCTCCGGGCAGATAACCGGCTCCTCCCAATCCCTGGCGGAAGGGGCCACCTCGCAGGCCGCCTCCCTGGAGGAAACCTCTTCGGCCCTGGAGCAAATGGCCTCCATGACCAGGCAAAACGCCGACAACACCAATCAGGCCAATGAATCCACCATAGCCACCAACAAGCGCATAGAAAACGGCGCCACGGCGGTCGCCAACATGACCAACGCCATGTCCGCGATCAACGAATCGGCGGAAAAAATCGGCCATATCATAAAAACCATCGAGGACATCGCCTTCCAGACCAACCTGCTGGCCCTGAACGCGGCGGTGGAGGCGGCGCGGGCCGGCGAGGCGGGCAAAGGCTTCGCGGTGGTGGCGGACGAGGTGAGGAACCTGGCCCAGCGTTCGGCCCAGGCCGCCCGCGACACCACCCAGCTTATCCAGGGAACGGTGGAAAACATCGGTCACGGCTCCACCATAGTCGTGGAATTGCGGGACAGCTTCCAGGTCATCCAGGATGGATCCGGCAAGGTGGCGCACCTGATCGGCGAAATAACCTCCGCCACCAACGAGCAGGCCCAGGGAGTGGATCAGGTGAACACGGCGGTGGCGCAAATGGACAAGGTAACCCAGCAAAACGCCGCTTCGGCAGAGGAATCCGCCGCCGCCGCCAGGGAACTCACCGGCCAGGCCAATAGCCTCAATTCCATCGTGGGCGATCTGTTGATCCTGGTGGATGGCGACAACGCCGGCCGGCGGGGAGGCGGAAACCCTTCGCCCTTCGATCGGAAACGGCTCGGCCAGGGGCGGAACGCGCTGGTCATGCGGGTGGCCGATCCCGATTCGGCGGGAAACTCCAAGGAACCCATTTCCCGCTGGAAGAACGAAAAAATCAAACAGGTGAAGGCGTCGGAAGTAATCCCCCTGGAAACCGAAAATGAATTTTAACCGGGCGGGAGCCGGTTGACCTTGGAGGAAATCAAACAAACCGCCGCTTGATTTCCTCCAAAGTTTCGGGGCGTTGGTTTCGGCGCCGCCTTTTCTCGCAATATCGCCGGTTAGGACTCGTCGAAAAATAAGGGCTCGTCCAAAAATAACTTATACATGTTTATACCGCGTCACCAACGTCGCTCTCGTAAATTTTTGCCCAAACCCGGGTGAAAATTCACCGCCGCGACTCGGTTCCTTGTCTAAACATGTATAAGTTATTTTTGGGCGGACCCTAACCGCCCAACGCCTCGACAATGTCCAGAGCGGTGGGCGGGCAGCCGGAGACGCATTTTTCCGCCCCCCGGCAACAATCGCCGACCCCGAAACCCTGAATCCGCCCACCCCGCCAACCCTGTCCAATATGAATGGCTCGGCTTTTCCCGGCTCCCGTCCGCCTAAGGGCATGAACCAGATTGGCGTAGCAGGCCGAGCAGGCCCGATCCGCCTTGACGTTCTTGACCAGGCCTTGCACCTTTCCGGAAGGCCGGGGCATGTCGACCGCCAGGGGCCGGTTCAGTTCGACAATATCTCCCGCCATGATTCCGGTCTCCCCCACGCCATACCGTTCGGCCAGGGGAATGTAACCGACCTGGAGCGGCGAGATCCCCATGAGCGAGCATACATGGGAGTCCAGCTTCACCGGGTCGGCCCCCATCAGCATTCGATTGGCGGTCACGGGATTGCCTCCCTCCTCGAAATCGAGATCCCCGCAGATGCCGTCGACCATGGTCAGGTGCGGGACAAGGGCGGTAGCCAGGGCGGCGATGAGTTCATCCAGGCCCTCCCGATGGAATCGGCGCTTCTCCCCGTCGGGGATGCAACCCTTCATGTTTTTGAGGGCGCAGGTCATGCGGGTTTGGCAATGGCCCTTGAGGACGGGAAGGCTGAGGAGAAAATCGGCGGCGAGAGCCCGGTTGCAAACCCGGATTTTTCCGGCCGGGGTGTCGACGGGAGTGGAGGAGTCGTCTTTCAGGTCGTAAAGCTTGATTCCGTAGCGCCGCCCCAATTCCTCCATCCCCGATACCCGGAAGGCGCGGACAGTGTCATCCCCAACCCAGGAGCCCTCTATGATGTCGACGTTTTTTCGTCCGTGGGCGAACAAATATTCGATTATCCCGGCCAATACCTCCGGGTGGGTGGTGGCGCCGCCCGAAGCGGCCCGGCCGACCACCAGGTTGGGCTTAAGTGAAATATGGGCGCCCGGGGGAATGGCATCAATTACCCTGCCCGCCTCCAACAATTTTCCCGCCATTTCCGCCGGATTGGACCCGTATATCGTATAAATACTGCCGCCCTTGCAAGGAAAAGCGCCGGCCATGGTCAATTTTCTCCCGGAGAGGCATTCATGCCCAGGTACGAGACAAACTAAAATCGTTAAGAGTCTGTGCATAAATAACTTATACAAATTATTTATGGACGAGCCCCAACTGATTATTTTCTAAATTTAGGCGGGGTTTGCCGCTTGGTGGTCAGTTCGCGCGATTGTCCGGCGGGATTCCAACTTTGCCGTCCGGCGGTCAACGCGACTCGTCAACCAACGCGCCCAACCCGGACAACTGGCGCAACCGTTCGCTAAAGCGGAGCATTTCATCGGAGGGAATGCTGCGGATAATCCGGTCATTGAGGGGATCCACCACCTGCACCTGAACCCGATCCATATCTTCCTGAATCCTGAAGCGGATGGAACGCTTCCGGGCCAGCATCCAGTCATTGCTTTCGGCCACCACGCTATCCAGGGCCTCGGCGGTTTTGGCCGGTTCCGAAGGCGTTTCCCCGGAAGATTCGGCGGAAAAACCGGAAATTGCCTCCCCCGTCCCTGAATTACGGACAATTTGGCGGGAAATCCCGGGTGAAGAAAGAGAGGCGCTACGCGCATACCCTGAAGTCGCGGCTACGGAATTAATAACCGTTCCATCAAAGTCGGCGGACATAGTTTGTTCATTTCAGAAAAAAATGAGGATCAAACGAGCTTACATTATATCGTCCCCGTACGGTTTGGCAAGCAAAATTTTTGAAGGACTCACGATACAAATTGAATCATGCCATCCTGGCGCAAAGCCGGCCGCAAAACTTGTCTCCCGGCAGCCCGGTTTCGTTGCCGGATCAGCCCAGAAACCCGGTCAAGGGGCTGGAAGCCTCGGCCATTCGCCTAGTTTCCCCCGGCCCCGCCTCCACCGCCAAACGGGCCGCCCGAACCGCCAGCTTGAAGGCTTCGGCCATGGCGGCGGGATTTTCCGCCACCGCCAGGGCGGTGTTGACCAAAACCGCGTCGGCGCCCATTTCAATGGCGTCGGCCGCCTGGGAGGGAAGACCTATGCCGGCGTCGACCACCACCGGACAGCGGCATTGTTCGATAATTATTTCCAGGCCGCTCCGGGTCCGCAAACCTTGGTTGGTCCCGATGGGACTGCCAAGGGGCATGACGGCGGCGCACCCCGCCTCCTCCAGGCGCCGGCAGAGAATCGGGTCGGCGTTGACGTAGGGCAATACAACGAAACCTTCCTTCACCAACTGTTTCGCCGCCTTAAACGTTTCCAGGGGATCGGGAAGGAGGTAGTAGGGATCGGGGGTGATTTCAAGTTTAAGCCAATCCACTCCCGACGCCTCCCGGGCCAATCCGGCTATGCGGAGCGCCTCGCCCGCGTCGCGGGCGCCGGAAGTATTGGGCAACAATTGGATTTTCTTCCGGTCGATGGCGGCGAGCAAATCGTCCCGGGGATTGGCGATATCAACCCGGCGCAGGGCGACCGTGACCATTTCCGTCCCGGAATTCTCAATGGCGGCCTTCATGTCGGCCAGGCTGGAAAATTTGCCGGTACCCACAAACAAGCGCGAAGAAAAAGATTTTCCGGCTATTACCAAATCCCCGGTTTTGACCCTGGTTCCCATAAGCTTGGCTTCCATTTAAAATTCGGGCAATCCATCAACCGCCGCCGACCATGCGCACTATTTCAACCCGGTCGCCATCCGAAAGGCCGCATGCGGCGTAATCCCCGCGTTTAATTATGGTTCCGTTCAATTCCACCACCACCGTGGCCGGTTCCAGCCCGACTGAACGCACCAAATCGTTCAGATCGGTAGGCGCCTCGCCGGGACCGTATTCGCGGCATTCGCCATTGATAAGGAGCCGGCCGGGGATCGGCCGGCTCATCGGCTGGTTTCCGGAAGCGGAACCGCAACGGCGTTCGCCCTGTCCAACATGCTTTTGCCCCCCTTGAAGGCGATGGATTTACGTTCCTCGACCTCGACCTCCCGGCCGGTGCGGGGGTTTCTGGCCTTGCGGGGTTTCCTGGTCTTGACCACAAAAATGCCGAAATTGCGCAGTTCCAATCTGCCTTCCTTGACCAGGATGTCGATAATGCCGTCCAGGGTCATCTGGACAACGCATTTTACCTCGCCTTGCCGCAGGTTCATTTCCTTGGCGATTTTCAGGACGATATCGCTCTTCATAAAGGAAACCCCCAAAAAAGTTGATTTTTAAAGGAAATATAGCCATACCAGAGAGGTCTTCGGTGAAGTTGTGGCGGAAGACGGCGTGTACCCGCCTCGTATTTGAAAACTTCACCGGAAACCACTTCGTTATGGGTATATAGCCAACCTCCGTTCGGTTTCCTTTAAAGATTTAAACGCTTTTGTTTCAATGGGTTGATTTTAGTCAAGCCGGGTTGAAGCCATGAGTTTGGCCGAGTTATACGGCTTCGAAAACCGCTTCCCGGGTGATTACCCCCGCCCCCCGGACAAGCACCATACCTGTATGATATTCATGTTCCCGGAAATTCAAGCGTTTTTCCAAATATATTCCCGGCCGGGACATTCTTCCGAGGGGACTGGCGGGAGGAAGTCGGCAAAATTTGTGATACGCGAAAAACACCCATGCGGGAATCCCTTCCCAAGGATTGACGGACGGAGCCGGCCGGTTATACTTTTTCTTCCCGACGAATTCCCGCAACCCCAATTTTGAAAGGACGGCAAATGAGATTCGCCAACAAGTCGGTCATAGTCACCGGAGCCTCGGCTGGCATGGGCGGGGAAGCCGCCCGGCGTTTCGCGAGGGAAGGCGCCGCGGTGCTGTTGAATTACGCCAAATCGGAAAAGGACGCCCTGGAAACGGTTTCGGGCATCGTCAAGGCCGGAGGCAAGGCGGCGGCGTGCCAGGGGGATGTCTCCCGCCCGGCCGACGCCAAGCGGATTGTCGAGACGGCGGTAAAGGAATTCGGGCGGCTGGATATCCTGATCAACAATGCCGGAATCACCTCCTTCCTTCCCTTCGCCGATCTTGAGGCGGCAACCCCGGAGGTATGGGAACGCATCTACGCCGTCAATGTCGTGGGAGCCCACCTTTGCGCAACGGCGGCGGCGGCCGAAATGCGGAAAACCGGGGGTGGGGTAATCGTCAACAACGCTTCCCTTGCCGGTTCGCGGCCGGCCGGCAGTTCCATCCCCTACTGCTGTTCCAAGGCGGCGCTTATCCACCTGACCCGCTGCCTGGCCGTCGCCCTGGGGCCGGAAATCCGGGTGAACAGCGTATCGCCAGGTCTAATCGAGGACACCCGTTGGAACCTCGGCCGGGCCAACTACGACGCCGCCCGGGCCCATGATTCGGGAGTGGAGCTTTCGCTGGTCAAGCGCACGGGAACCGCGGCCGATGTCGCGGCCGCCATCCTGTTCCTGGCTTCCGACGAGGCGTCCTTCTGTACCGGGGTGGATTTGCTGGTGGACGGGGGGCGTTTCTACAAGGTCTGATCCGGTGGACTTTTGAAGTTTCAGGGCGTTCGTTTCAGGGCCGTTTTTTGCCATGTCGCCGGGCTCGGACCGCCGGAGCCATGGATCCGCCAAGAATAGCCGGGCCTTGTTCCCTATTGGACTTTGCGGAGCCCTAGATCCAGCCGGCCGGATCAATTCCGAAAGCCGACAGATCGATGCCGCCAGTCATCTCCTTGATTGCCTCTATCTTGAGGGCTTCACTTCTCTTCCGGGCATCGTTCACGGCGGCGATAATCAGATCGGCCAGCATGTCCCGATCCCCGGAATTCATCACCGATGCCGCGAATTCCAGCCCCAGCAGTTCCCCGTTCCCGTTCATTCTCGCCGTCACCAAGCCGGCGCCGGCCCGGCCCTCCACCGTCCGCCGGGCCAAGGCCGCCCTGAAAGGCTTGGCGTTGTCCAGCATCCGCCTGGCCAGTTTAAGCATATCCAAAAGGCCGGCCATTTCAGTCATTCCATTCCTCCTCCGGCGGCGTCCAACGCTTCCCCCGTTGGCGGGGCGGCCTGAAAATTCACCACCACCCCGTCGAACAGCCTTTTTATTATCCCCACCGACGGATGCTGAAGCAAAGGTAAATCCCGGCCGGGCGCATCCGGCCCCGGTTCGCCGGTCCGAACAACGAAGTCCAGTTCCAGCGGCCGGCCGAAAACCCCCGCCACCGCCTCGGCCAAATGGGCTTGGCGTCGGGGATCACCCCATGCCTCCACCGTGAACGGCGGACCGGTCAAACGCAATTTATCGTCCCGGATCTCCAGAAACTCCAACCGGGCGGTATAGCGGAAATAGGCCGGATGGCTTTGGGACAACAGACGCAACACTCGTTCCCACTCGTCGCGCCCCGCTTCCCGGGGGCCGGCGGTTTCCGAACCGGAATCCGGGCCCGCCTCCATTTTCCGCCCTTCCCCGGTCGTCGGCGGCTCGG
The DNA here is from genome assembly GCA_031269935.1 of Planctomycetota bacterium. Lineage (GTDB taxonomy): Bacteria > Planctomycetota > SZUA-567 > SZUA-567 > SZUA-567 > JAJBSZ01. The sequence continues at coordinate 5,105 of JAISYL010000107.1, read as the reverse complement.
GTTCGGGCGCGGATTCCTTCAGTTCCGGGCGGGCCGGAAAAGTTTTCCTTTCCGCCGGGAGATTGAGCGGAACCCGCTTTGGAGGAGGTGAAGAGGGAATCGTTCCGAACCCGCTTCCCAACCGATCAATAATTTTCGCCATTGGAGTCAGGCCGCCTAGTCCGGCCAGTCTAACCACGGCGATTTCCAGAATCACCAGAGGATTGGACAGGGAACGGGCGCGTACCCGGATCCTTGCCTGGGACAATACATCCAGATAAAGGAGCGCCTCCTCCAGAGAAACGGTTTTAACCAATTCTTCCAGGGTGATCCGGGCCGGACCGTAGGCGTCAATCCCTTCCGGGGATCCGGAGGCGATCCAAACCATGAGATCCCGGCCGAAAGAAATAAGCTGATCCAGGAAATCCCCAACGTTGGTTCCCCGGGCGACAACCCGATCCACCACCGACAGGGCGGTCCGAAGATCGGAGCGGACGATGGCGGCGTAAATGCCGGACACATTTTCGGCCGAAGCCACTCCCCGCACCGTTTCGACATCCTGTCGAGTCACTTCCCCCTCCCGGAAGGACAGAAGCTGATCCAGGAGCACCAAGCCATCCCGTACCGAACCGCCGGAAAATGAAGCCACCGCCTCCAGCGCCTCATCGGCAATGGGGGTATTTTCCCGTTCAGCCAAGCGGCGGAGGAAATCGGTCATAAGCCGCCTCGGCACCAGCCGGAAATCGAATCTTTGGCACCGGGATTGGATGGTGTCGGGCAACTTTCGCGGATCGGTGGTGGCTAGAATGAACTTGACATGGGGAGGAGGCTCTTCCAGCGTTTTCAGAAGGGCGTTAAAGGCGCTGTCGGAAAGCATGTGCGCCTCGTCGATGATATAAATCTTGAATCTGGCCCGGGTGGGAACATAGGCGGCCTGATCCCGCAACTGGCGAATCTGGTCGATGCCGTTATTGGAAGCTCCGTCGATTTCCAGCACGTCGGCGTCCCGTCCGGCGGCGACGTCCAGGCAGATGGGACAAACCGAACAGGGTTCGACGGTGGGGCCTTTTTCGCAAACCAGGGCCTTGGCGACGATTCTGGCCATGCTGGTCTTGCCGCAACCGTGGCCGCCGGCAAAAAGAAAGGCGTGAGCCACCCGGCCGCGGAGAATGGCGTTTTTCAAGGTGGCGGCTATATGCTCCTGACCCACCACCTCGGCAAAAGTGGCCGGGCGGTAGCGTCTGGCCATTACCTCGTACATCGCGTCCAGCCCCTTCCGGCGCTAGCAATTATCCAAGCCCGAATCTTCGATTTGGACTTGACGGGAAGCGCCTCCGGTTCATCCGGTTTCCGCCTCCGGAAAAGCGAATTCCCCTTCGGCAACGGAGGCCGATTTCGGAACCAACGGGCTTTGACACCCGCAAGGTTAGGTTTTTTCAGGCCGATAGAGGAAAAAAAGCCGCCTGAACCCGGCCGGACTGATCTGAACAGAACTGGATCCGCTTAGGGCTGCTCGGTTCCCCGCCTGACCCGGTTCACGCTCCAGAACTTCCAGGGCCCGGCCGGATTCTGGCGGCCGTTTATGCAACTGCGGCTATTTCGGCGAACTTTCCCGGGGCGTTATATTTTCAGCCCCGAATTATACCGGGATGCGCGGAAAAATCACCTGAAGTATACCGCCGTTCCGTCCCCTGTCAAGCCGCAAGCAAACGACGGTATGTTTGATTTCCTTAAGTCCACATCAAGCTATCGGGGATTGTCCGGCCGTTCCGGGGCGGGAAGGGCATTTTCCGGCATCCCCGCGTCTTCCCGAAAAGAGTCCGAAGGCTTGACCGCGGCCGGGGCTTCGGCCGGGGTCAGGCCGGCCTTCATGGCCAGGAATTTCAACCAGGCGCCAAAACCTAGCGCGGCCAGGATGACGGCCAAGGCCAGGAACAGGCAAAAGGCCGCCAGCAAAATAAAAACCAGCCGTATCAATGGCCAGACGCCGCCGCCCGGCTGAGCAGGGTCAAATTCCCGAATCAGGATGGAAACTTCCAGGCCCGAAGCCGGATCCAGCCCGGCGGTGAAGGCGAGTCGGGCGCCGGGATTCCAACCGTTCCGCGGGAGAAGCCGGGGAAACCAGGGATCGGCGGCGAAATGGGCCGGGGCCAGCAAACCCCGCATCGCGGCGTCGCGCCGCCAATCGGCAAGCAAATCCGAATTGGCCAGGGAAAAGGCGGGATCGGCCAGGGAATCAAGCGCGAAGCGCGAAGCGGTTTCGGCGGAGGACACGGCGAACCAATTTCCCGCCTCGGCCAAATACAGGCTTCCCCCATCCCGCCCGGCAAGGAGGAACAAGCCCCCGGAGGGGGTCTGATCCAGTTTTTCCAATCGCCATCCCGATTCGATGCCCAATTCGGCCAGATAATCCCGGGATTCCCCGGTCTGGAGAAGAAGAATCCAGGCCTGGTCGCTCGTCCCCTCCCCCAATACCGCGAAGGCGGCTTGGGTGGAACCGATCAGCCAAAGCAGGGGAAGCCGGAGCGGAAGGCCGGGAAAAGCCTCCCCGGCCCAGGCGGCGAAATCGGCCGAAAGTCGATTGGGGGCGCCCTCCCCCGAGTCCTTTCCGCCCCATAGGGGGAAACCGCCCGCCCGGGCAAAAAACTCGCGGGCGTCGCGGGTTTCCAAGTAAAACTGTACGGAACGCGGCACCAAGGCGGAGGGATCGGCGGCCGGATCCAGCCGATCCCTCGACAGGGCGGCCAGTATAACCAGCAGGACGGCGGCCATGGCGAACAGCAGCCAGCGTTTCCAGCCCGGTTCCAGGATTAGACCCAGCAATTTCCCAAACCTGCCCAGCCAAGTCTTTTTTCCGGTCTTCCTAGTCATGGCGTCAGCCTCCCGGAATAAGGGCTCGTCCAAAAACAACTTATACAAGTTTATGCCGCGTCACCAATGCCGCTCTCGTAAATTTTCGCCCAACCACGGGCGAAAATTTACCGCCGCGACTAGGTTCCTTGTCTAAGCACGCATAAGTTATTTTTGGGCGGACCCTAAACTATTCGCCGCCGCAAACCGTTGGCGCCCCTGGTTCAGCCAGTTTCTTCCTCCGGGGAAATGATTTTCCCTTCGGCGGCGGAGGTCGATTCCGGTTCAGATCGCTAGTCCTCAATCCGGATAAGAACCGGTTTATCCCGCAGGAAATCCATCCCGCCTATTTCCGCCAGCGAAGCCCGGATGTCCCCCTCGCGGGCCAAGTGGGAAAAAATGCAGACCGAGGCGAATCCGTCCGGATGATCATTTTCGAACTGATGGGCGGCGGCAATGGAAACCCGGTGACTTCCAAGGGCCGTGGCGATGTTTCCAAGAACACCCGGCCGATCCCGCACCGCGAACCTGAGATAATACCGGGTACGATAATCATCCATCGGGGCCGGCTCGTAAGCGTTCCGTTCCGGGGGCAACCAGCCCCGGTATCCGTCCCCGAAGATCAAGGACGAAGCCGTCATGGCGATGTCGGAAACCACGGCCGAAGCGGTGGGATAGCGTCCCGCCCCCCGTCCGTAGAACATGCTTTCCCTCACCGCGTCGCCGACAGTCCTCACCGCGTTCAGGCTGCCGGAAACTCCCGCCAGGGGATCGCCGTTCCGCAAGAGGGCCGGATGCACCGAAAGGAAAAGCCGCCCGCCCGCCTCGTCTCCGCCCTTTCCATCCTCGCCGACGGTTTCGGGCGGGTGTTCGGGCCGGGCGATGGCCAGAAGCTTCAGGGTATAGCCGAGATCGCGGGTGATGCGGATGTCATCATCCTTGATGCCCCGGATGCCTTCGATATGCAGGGCGGGAAAGTCCACCCAAGTTTCAAAAGCCAGGGCCGAAAGCAGGGCCAGTTTGTGTCCGGAATCAAGTCCGTCGATGTCGGCGGAGGGATCCGCCTCGGCGAAACCGAGACGTTGGGCCTCGGCCAGGCAATCGGCGAAGGAACGGCCGCTGGCGGCCATCTGCGAGAGGATATAATTGCAGGTTCCGTTCACTATACCCAGGAGGGATTGGGTACGGTTGACGATCAAGCCGTCACGAATGGAAGCAATCAAGGGAATCCCGCCGGCCACCGCCGCTTCGAAAGCCACCCCGACTCCGTTCCCGCGGGCTCGGGAAAATATTTCCCGCCCCCGGTTGGCGAGGAGCGCCTTGTTGGCGGTAACCACCCGCCTGCCGGCGTCAAGGGAGGCCAGCACCGCCTCGGCGGCAACTCCCACTCCTCCAATCAATTCCACCACTATCCGGATTTCCGGGTTGTCGAACAATCGGCGGTAGTCGGAGACAATGCGATTTTCGGGTACTCCCAGGGCGGCGACCCGTTCCCGATCAATATCGGCGACCGCGAGGAGTTCCAGTTCAATCCCGGTCCGCCGCGCCAGCAATTCCTTTCGCCGCAACAGGAGTTCGACCACCCCTCCGCCCACCACGCCGCCGCCGATTAGGCCGATTCCGCAGGAACAACGTTCGGACATTTCACCCCCTTGCCCTGTCAAAACTTCTCCGCATCCAAATGGAAAGGGCGGATATCCCGAGCCTCAACCCGCCACTGCCGCCGCCCGACAGCCGAAAAAATAATCGGGGCTCGGCAAAAGTCGACCAAAAACAAGTCATGCGAATTCCTGCCGCGTCACTTCGCCGCCGGCGACCCGGCAAGGAAACCGCCGGCCGTAATCCGGCGGCAATTTTCCGCGAAAGAAGCGCTTCCAGAACAGCCGAAACCTCGGCCGCCTCTGGGACGGAGGCGCCGGTCATTTCTTTTCTCCCCCGTCCGCAAAAGCATAGCCAGGCAATATTTTTTGTCAAGTCAAGGCCGGGAAGCGGGCCGGGGCATTCTCCCCTCGTCCGCCAGCCAAAACATTGGCGTTTTGCCCGAAGATACGGCGACGAAATCAAGGAAATCGATTTAGACCCGGTCACGGACAAAAATCATTTGGGAAGCGATTGTTGAAGCGGGATGGCTTGGCGATATGACAATCCGCCCGCCGTCTTTTAGAGCGTGTTGTTAAATACCGGATCGCCCGGGTTAGACAAGGAAAAAGTCGCTGGCAGGATGATTTTTGGCCGGCGGTCAGGGGTAAAAATCATCCGAGAAGCGGCTTTTGACG
>JAISYL010000098.1 GCA_031269935.1 Planctomycetota bacterium | reverse complement strand
CGTCAAAAGCCGCTTCTCGGATGATTTTTACCCCTGACCGCCGGCCAAAAATCATCCTGCCAGCGACTTTTTCCTTGTCTAACCCGGGCGATCCGGTATTTAACAACACGCTCTTAGAGGCGAACCGGGCCGATTCCAATTCGCGGCCATTTGTCGGACGCGCCGAAATTTGTTGAAATTTCGGCCGGGTTTGGAAATAATTTCAAAAGGAGGAGACGGAATGCGTATGAAAATCGCGATGCTCGCCCTGGGGCTAGCCATGCTGGCCGCCCCGCTTCCCGCCGCCGAAAGGCTCATCATCTACACCTCCATGAAGGAATCGCTCATCGGCGGCATCGTCGACGGGTTCAAGAAGAAAAATCCCGGCGCCTCCGTCGACTACCAGTCGGCCGGGGCCGGCAAATTGATGGCGAAGATAGCGGCGGAACGCGAAAGCGGCAAGATCCTGGCCGACGTCATCTGGACCAGCGAGGTTCCCGACTTCTACAACATGAAGAACGAGGGCATACTGGCAAAGTACGAGACGCCCCTCATCAAGGAAATACTCAACCCCTTCGACGACTATGACGGCCATTTCACCGCCGCCCGCCTGGGCACCCTGGGAATCGCCATCAACACCGATTTCATCAAGACACCCCCCGCCCAATGGTCGGACCTGTTCAAGCCCGAATACAAGGGCGCGTTCGGAATCGCCGATCCGGCCCTCTCCGGCACCTCCTACATGAGCGTGGCGCTTCTGGAAAAACAGTTCGGCTGGTCCTTTTTCGAGAAGCTGCGGGAAAATCGGGCCCGGATAGGAAAGGGATCCGGACAGGTGATTGACGACACCGCCTCGGGCGAGTTGGTGGCCTGCCTCGCCGTCGACTACATCACCAACGACAAGATAGCCAAGGGGGCCCACATCGCCCTTTACTACCCTCCCGAACTCCTGATGGCGCCAAGCCCCATCGCCATTTTCAAGAACAGCCCCAATCTGGCCACGGCCAAAAAATTCGTCGACTACCTCCTTTCCCCCGATTCCCAGGTACTAATCGCCGGCGAGGGAACCCTGTCGGTCCGGAGCGACGTCAAGAATCCGGCCGGCTTCATGCTCCCCGAAGCGGCCGACGCCCTGAAGCGGGCCATTAAAATCGATTACCGCGCGATGATGGCCACCAAGGAGGCGACGATAAAGAAGTTCACCGACACCCTCCAGGGCAAAAACTGAGGGGTGGCGAACCAAACCGGAGCCCGGCGGGACGAATGGCCTCCGCCCCGCCGGACCAGCCCGCGAGGCGCCCATGGACATCATCCGAATTGAAGGAGTGGCAAAGGCTTATGGCCGTCTCCAGGTGCATCGGGATCTGACGCTCTCGATCCGCAAGGGCGAATGCTTCACCCTGCTAGGCCCCTCCGGATGCGGCAAGACGGTGCTGCTCCGCCTGATCGCCGGATTCGAGTCCCTGGATGCCGGCCGGATTTACATCGACGACACTCTGGTATCCGACCCCCGGGCCGGGATCAACCTTTCCCCCGACAGCCGAAACCTTGGAGTCGTCTTCCAGGATTACGCGGTATGGCCGCACATGACCGTATTCGGCAACGTGGCCTATCCCCTCAAGCTGGCCGGGGTAACCCCGTCCGAATTGAACTCCAGGGTCGGGGAAACCATCGCCCTGGTGGGCCTGGGCGGCCTGGAGAAGCGCCTCCCCTCCGAGCTTTCGGGCGGCCAGCAGCAACGCGTGGCCCTGGCCCGGGCGCTGGTGGCCAAACCATCGCTCATGCTCCTGGACGAGCCGCTGACCAACCTCGACGCCAACCTCCGCGAGGAGATGCGGTTCGAAATCAAGGAACTCCAACGGAAACTCGGCATCACCGTCCTCTACGTCACCCCCGATCAGGAGATCGCCCTGGCCATTTCCGATCGCATGGCCGTCATGGACGGCCAGGGCCGCATCCGCCAGACCGGGGGACCCTGGGACATTTTTGAACGGCCGGCCGATCCGTTCGTTTTCAATTTCATGGGCATCGCCAATTTCGTGCCGGTCCGCCGCCAAGGCGGCGACTTCCTGGTGGGCGGCGGCGGCCAGCGGTTGCCGTGGAACCATCCCCCCGGCGGCGACGCCCCCGACTGGGTGGCCGGCTTCCGGCCCTCCGACGTCGTTCTCGCCCGCGGGGGCGAGGGACTGCGGGGAGTGGTGAGGCGGGCCAGCTTTCTCGGCGCCATGATGGACTATCTCATCGACATCGACGGGGCCAGCCTGCGCACCAGCCTGGAGACCCACGCGGCCCTGGCGGATCGGCTGATGTTCGCCGAGGGCGAGTCCTGCGTCGTCGGATTCCGGAACCTGATCTGGTTCGACGCCCGGAGGCTGGGGGAGGTGGCCAAACGATGAAACGCATTGCGGGGAAACGGGGAATCGGCGCGGCCCCGATCATACTGTTCCTCTCCATAGCCATCCTGGTCGTGGTGGTGGCGGTACCGGTCCTGCTCATCATCTTCAATGCCTTCTGGGTGAACGGCGAGTTCAACGTCGGGGACATCGCCAAGATCCTCGGCGAACCGGACACCTACCAGGCGCTGATCAACTCGCTCATAATCGCCTCCGGGACCACGGTCGGAAGCACCGTGGTGGGGACCTTCTTCGCCTGGCTCGTCACCCGGACCGATCTCCCCCACAAGCGGCTCATGAAAGGCATGTTCCTGGTCCCCTTCATGCTGCCGTCCTTCATCGGCGCCCTGGCCTGGAAAATGCTCCTTTCCCCTCGGGCCGGCTTCATCAACCGCTTCTTCATGCTCCACTTCGGCTTCGACGGCCCCCTGTTCAACATTTACAGCTACGCCGGCATCGTCATGGTCGAGATCATGTATCTCTTCCCCTTCGTGTTCATCCAGGTCTGCGGGGCGCTGGAGCGGATGGATCCGACCCTGGAGGAATCGGCCCGGATTTCCGGGGCCGGCCTCTTCACCATCACCAGGAAGATAACCATCCCCCTGGTGGCGCCAAGCATCCTCTCGGGGGCGCTCCTGATCATGCTCTATTCCATGGCCCATTTCGGCACGGTGGCGATGCTCGGCATCGAGAACGGGATATTCAACATCCCGACCCTGATCTACCAGCGCATCCACCAGAGCGCCGGAAGCTTCGCCTCCATCCGCACCGGAACGGTGCTTGCCACCATCCTGGTGGTCACGGCCGCGTTCATCATCTGGCTGCAGGGCAAAATACTCGGCGGCGGTCGCTACCAGATAATCGCCGGCAAGAGCTTCCGCCCCATGGAACTCAAGTTGCGGGGGCTGCGCTTCCCCCTTCTCATCCTCTGCGTCGCCTATATCGGCTTCACCATCGTTCTCCCCACGGCGGTCATCTTCCTGGTCGGCGGCCTCAAGACCTACGGCCTGGCCTTCACCTGGGAAAACCTGTCCCTGGACAACTACAAATTCGTCCTCTTCGACTACCAGCTCACCAAGGACGCCATCTGGAACAGCGTCACCCTGGGTCTGGGCGCCGCCGTCATAACCATGTTCGCCGGGGTCATGATCTCCTACGTGACCGTGAAGATGAAGGTCCGGGGCAAGGGCATCCTGGAATTCCTGGGCATGCTCCCCTTCTCGGTGCCGGGATCGGTGATCGCGCTCGGGGTCATCCTGGCCTGGAGCGGTAAATACGGCGTCAATCTTTACAACACGGTGTGGATTATCCTGGTGGCCTATATCGCCCGGTACATGGCCTTTTCGCTCAAGGCCAATTCGGCCGCCCTGGAGCAGGTGCACGACTCCCTGGTCGAGGCCGCCCGCGCCTGCGGCGCCAGCATGTGGCAGGCCCTGAGGGATATCGTCCTCCCCCTGGTGCGCCCGGGAATGCTCGCCGCCTTCTTCCTCATCTTCCTCCCCTCGCTCAGGGAACTCACGGTCTCGATAATGCTTTACGCCCCGACCACCCGGACCATCGGGGTGGCCATCTACACCCTTAACGAGGACGGCGAAACCGTCATGTCGGCCGCCATGGCCGGCATAGCGCTGATCCTGATTATCACGGGCCAGACCCTAATCAACCGGTTCACGGAAAAAACGGGAGGGTAGGGAAAGCCAATGTCGCATGTACGGCTGGTGAACGTGAGCAAACGCTTCGGCCAGGTGACCGCGGTCGACTCCCTCGACCTGGAAATCGAAAAGGGCGAATGCTTCTCCATGCTCGGGCCTTCCGGTTGCGGCAAGACCACCACCCTGCGCATGGTGGCCGGATTCGAGGATCTCAACGAAGGGGAGATCCATGTGGGCGGCCGCCTCATTTCATCCCCGGCCCGCAACTTCTACCTGCCCCCCGAAAAGAGAAACTTCGGCATGGTTTTCCAGGCCTTCGCCGTCTGGCCGCACATGACGGTGCGGGAAAACGTGGCCTTTCCCCTGCGCATCCGCCGGCTTCCCGCGGCCGAGATAGAGCGGCGGACCATCGACGCGCTGCGTTCGACCAACCTTCTCGAGGCGGCCGGAAGCAGCCCGGTGGATCTCTCCGGCGGCGGCAAGCAGCGCGTCGCCCTGGCCCGCGCCCTGGCCATAAACCCCGACGTCATGCTGCTGGACGAACCCCTGTCCAGCCTCGATCCCCATCTGCGCGAGGAAATGCGCTTCGAAATCAAGGATCTGCAGCGGAAATACGGTTTTTCAATCATGTACGTCACCCACGATCAGGCCGAGGCCATGGCTCTTTCCGACCGGATTCTGGTCATGAAGCTGGGAGTGGCGCAACAGGTGGACACCCCCCTCAACGTCTATAACCAACCGGCGAACAAATTCGTGTTCAGCTTCATCGGCCTGTCCAATTTCCTCAATCTGTCCTGGGTCGAGGGCAAGCCCCGCCTGATCGGGCAGAAGGATCCGCTGCCGCCGGAACTGGCGCCGCCGGAAGCCATGCGCCGGGAAGAATCCTTTGCCCTGGCCAGCCGTCCCTCGGAAATAGATTTCGCCGATTCGGGCCGGGGGCAATTGACCGGGGTGGTGGGGCGCAAATCCTTCCTGGGCGAGATAATCGACTACCAAATCGAGGTCGGCGGCCAGAACCTGCGCGTCCAAAAAAGCCGCCGGACCCCGGGGCCGGAAGTGGGGGAAACCTGCGGACTCAACCTGATCCGCCCTTTCTGGTACGCGGGTAAGGATTGATTTTTGGGGAAAAATTCATTTTTGGGTTGACCGGGCGGGGGGGTGGCGCTTATAATTCGGGTTTGATCGGACGGAGGCGCCGGCGAAGGCCGGATCGCCTAAAAAAATAACGTTTGCCCCGGGGCGCGGCGGTCCAATGTCCGCAGGGCGTTTTTATGCCGAAGTTGCAACTGTTATTTATTTCCGCGCCTTTATGCCCAAGGTTTTATTTTGCGGAAAACCGCGGCACAGTCGACGCAAGGAATGAGCCATGCCTAGCAACACCAAAAAATCCGAACGCGCCGCGCTCTTGAAGGAGCGGCGCAAGGTTCGCCGCCGGAATGCCGCCAAAAAGGCGGCCAAGCGCCCGGTAAAGCTGGCCGCCGCCAGCCATCCCCACCGCCGGACCTCGGCCCTCAGGGCGAGGAAGCGGGGCTGAATCCCGGCTTCGGCGGTTTCCCCGCCCGCGAATTTCCGGAAGGCAAAAGGCAATCCCCAACCGCCCCGGCCCGCAAGCTCGCCGGGGCCGGCATTTTCCGGGAGCGCGGTTTCAGCCGTCCCGTTTCATCCGATCAACCAGTTCCGCCATCACCCGGTCGGCCTGATCGTAGGGTACCTGGCAGGTGCCGACCGCCCGGTGGCCGCCGCCGCCGTATTGGAGCATCAAGGCGCCCACGTTGGTTTTGGAGGTCCGATTGATTACGCTGTGTCCCACCGCGAGGGGACAGTTTTGCCTGTCCTTTCCGTCGACCGCCCAGAGCGAAATGTTCTGCCCGGGATACAGGCTGTAAATCAGGAAGCGGTTGCCGGCGTAAATGGTTTCCCGCCCCCGGAGATCGGTGATGATTACGTTGGCGTCCGTCCGGGTCGCTTCTTTGAGCATTTCCCGGAAAAGACCGTCCTGTTCGCGGTAAACCTTGACCCGTTCCTGAATATCCGGATTGGCGAAAATACGGTCGATGGTTTGGGAACGGCAGGCGTCGATGAGGGACTCGATCAACTCGAAATTGCCGAGGCGGAAATCGCGAAAACGGCCCAGGCCGGTTCGCGGGTCCATCAGGAAGCCCAGCAACACCCAGCCGGAGGGATTCTGTATTTCCTCCGCCGTAAGCTTGGCCGAATCCACCTTGTCCACCGCCGCCACCAATTCGGCGAGGCGCGGCAACTTGGTCTCCCCCTGGTAATAATCGTAGATCACCCGGGCGGCGCTGTCGGCCGGCCGGCTGGCGCCTGCGCAATCCGCCCTGCCTCCCAGGCGCTCCCTTTCGCTGGAATGGTGGTCGAACCACATTTTGCAACCCGGCGCATAGGGGACGTTGGCCAGCACGTCATCCGCCCCCGCCTGGATTCGGCCATCCTGCACGTCCTTGGGATGGACAAACTTCCAGGAGTCGATGATGCCCAATTCCCGCAATATGGCGGCGCAGGCCAACCCGTCGAAATCCGCCCTGGTCAACAACCGCATTGGAGTCCTCCCCGGCAAAACGCCTATTTTTCCCCCTTGCCTCCGGACCCGCCCCGGCCATCCCCCCTCCACCTGTCCGCTTCGGGCATGAACGGCTGGAAAATTCCTCCCAAACCAGGGGAGCGATCCGTGGAAACGATGGCCTGAATAAGGGGGGCCGTCTTCTGATAAAGGGTGTAGCGGGCCAGATTGACCCCGCCCCCGAAGGCTTCGGACATGGCGGAGGTCACCGCCGCCTCGGCCTCGTTTTTCATCCGGACCACGTCGCGGTCGGCTCCGGCCCGGATCATGAGGGCGTCGGCCTGGAGCTTGGCCGCCTCGGCCTCCAGCCTGGCCACCTCCAATTCCCGATACCCGGAGGTCAACTGAACCGACTGTTCCTGTTCCGCCTGGATGCGGGCCCGGATGGCGGCGGTCTCGGATTCCACTTTTTCCCGGTTGCGCACCGCCAGCATTTCCTGGCGGGTCAGTTCGGCCTGGGAACGGGCCTGTTCAATCTGTTGCTCGATTTTCCGCTGGTTCTGCAAGGCCACCTCCCGCTCGCGGATGATGGCGGTTATTTCCTCGGGGGGGGTGATGTTCCTGATAAGCATGGACCGGATATCCACCCCCCACCGGCTGCACTGGGAAATAAGATGCTTTTCCAGGGAATCCTGAAATCCCTGCCTGGTTTCTCCCACGATGAAATCAATGGCCGGGTGCTTGGAACCCTCTATCCGGCTGAATCCCCTGGCCTTGGGAAGTATTATCTTCTTGAGCATGTCGTCCATGTCGCCGACTTGGTGGGTAAGCTGGGGAGCCTTCTCGCGGGTGACGGCAAACTCAAGGGTCCCCTCGACCACCACGGTGAAGCCATCCTGGGTGAGGAAGGAAATGGCGTCGTCGCCCTGAAGCTCGAACCGTTGGCTTTGCAGGTTGACCTCGGTGACGGCGAAGATGTAGGGATTAAGGAAATAGGTCCCGGGGCCGAGGCTTTTCTCCTGTACGCCCTTCACCCCCTCGGCGACCACGAAAACGTTTTCCTGGTCGGCGGCAAGCCCGCCGTAAAGCGAATCCCTGCCGGAAAGGAGGGCGACCACCCCGACGTGTCCGGGCCGGATGGTTATGGCCTCGAAAACATCCACCTTTTCGGCATAGGGGTTAATCCGGTATTTGCCCGGACGCAGGATGTCCTCGGCTATTCCCCGGCAGCCGGGAGGGGCGATGATCGCGCCCGGGGGCGCCTCGTCCCCGTAAAGCCGGGTGATCACCCCCAGGCTGCCGGCGGGAATGATGGTCACGTCGGTGAATTCCCAATCCCAGTCGTAGGGATTGTAAAAATGCCTGCCCTCCGGCAGGGGAATCGGCTGGATGCCCTTTTGCCCGGGCCGGCCGGCGATTATCTCCCCCGGCCCCAGGTTTGTCCCGGTCTTGCGGATGAGTATGGCTATCTGGTCGTTGTCCGGCTCGATGCGGCACCAATACCAGACGAATATCCCCGCCCCCGCCAGGATTGCCAACAAAACCAAGAGCAGGCTGGCCATGAACATAACCTTGGCCAGGATAAGGTAACCCCGGCCGGCCGGGCCCGCCTTGATTTCGGATCGATAATTCCTCCGTTTGGGAGCCTCGTCCTGGTCAAGCATGGCATTTCCTCGTCAAGGCCGTCCCTTCCGGGGCGGCTGGCCGAACCCGAAGCCGTCGAACCGGAAAGGGGAGCGAAAGCAACCGCGACCCCATATTGAAGCAAAAACGCCGAACAAGGGAAAGGAAAATTCCGAAAAACATATTTGCCGAATCATTTTTGCCGTTATACTGGAGGCGCATTTTTAAGGGAAATCAAGCGGCGGCTGGCTCGATTTTCTTTGAAAGTCCACTGGAGGCGGACCGGATTGATCGAGTCGAGCCGGCTCCCGGTTCCCAATCCGCCGCGCGAAAGAAGGCGGCATGGCCAAACTGAAAATAATCGACGGACCGGGCGCCGGGACCGAATTCATCCTGGAAGGGAAAAATTCCCGGATCGGCCGGCAGGCCGGCTGCGCCGTCCGGCTGCCCGATTCCAAGACCAGCCGAACCCACGCGGATGTGTTCCTCGACCCGGCCGGCCGGTATTGCCTGGTGGATTTGGGAAGTTCCAACGGAACCAGGCTCAACGACGCCCGGATTCCCCGCCATAAACCCCGCCCGCTTTCCTCCGGCGACATCCTCCGCATAGGCCGCAACCGCCTGCGCTTCTTCGCCGACGAAGGCGGGCTCCCGGACATCGACATACCCGGCTATGTCCTCGAGGACATCCTGGCCGAAGGGGGCATGGGCTCAATCTACCGGGCCAGGGATCGCCGGACCGGCCAAGCGGCGGCCATAAAAGTCCTGCATCCCGCCTACGCCGGCCAGGAGGAATTCGTCGGGCGTTTCATCCAGGAAGCCCGGGCGGCGGCGAGGCTGGCGCACCCGAACATCGTCAAGGTTTACAAGGTCGGCCGGACCTCGAACGGAAGCTATTATTTTTCCATGGAATTGATTCGAGGGACGACCCTCGGCCATTGCGGAGGGGAACTCTCCGTTCCGGACGCGGCCGGAATCTTCATCGGCATCGCCGACGCCCTGGACTACGCCCATCGCCGCGGCATCATCCACCGCGACATCAAGCCCGACAACATAATGCTCGACCCGGACGGGGAACCCAAGATCATGGATCTCGGAATCGCCATTCTCGATCGGCGGGAAATCAGCCAAACCGGGCGCCGGGTCCTGGGAACGCCCCATTACATGTCGCCGGAGCAGGCGTCGGGCAAAAACGTCACCGCCGCCACCGACATCTATTCGCTGGGCGCCACCTTCTATTTCGTCTTTTCCGGGCGACCGCCCTTCGACGCCGGAACTCCGGAGGCGATAATGGTCAAGCATGTCCGCGAGGCGCCGCAACCGCTCTCGGAAGCCGCCCCCGGGGTTCCTCCGGAAATCGCCGGAATAATTGATCGCGCCTTGTCCAAGGATCCGGGCCGACGGCAACCAACCGCCGGCAAATTGAGAAACTCCATGATCAAGGCCCTGAGGAAATCCCATCCCCCCGCCCCCGGCCGGGACCGGGGATTGCTGGCCGGCCTGGCGGCCCTGATCGGTTTGGCCCTGCTGATTGGCTGGCTGGTTTTCCGCTAACGGTCTGTCCATAAATAACTTATGCATGCTTAGACAAGGAACCGGGTCGCGGCGGTAAATTTTCGCCAGTGGTTGGGCAAAAATTTAACGAGAGCGACGTTGGTGACGCAGTATAAAGTTGTATAAGTTATTTATGGACGAGCCCTAAATCCGCCCCTCTTGTCCGGAGGCCGGACGGGTCACTTCTTTTTGCCGCCGAAATTGAAAATAAGGTTCCAGCCGTCATCCCGATCCCGGCCGCCAGGACGGCCGGGGCGCCCATCGGGCCGGCCGGGCGGCCGGTGGGGCGGAGGCGGGGGAGGCCGATAAGCCGGCGGACGGTTGAATCCCGGCGGGGGACGCGGCGGCGCCACGATTACCGGCGGCCGGACAACCACGACCTCGGGAGGGGATTCAAAAAGGGTGCCGTTGTCGACCCGGTCCCCGTCATTGACCACGCCCAAAAGGCCGGTGCCGCCGACATAGCCGAAAGGCTCCAACGACAGGGTGGTGGTCCGGCTTTCCCTAATGCGTACCCTCAGCCTTCCCGGACCGGAACCGAAGAGATCATAGTTATCCCGGTTCAGGGCCACGGTGACGGTGGTCCCGGAAGGGATGGACACCCCGGGCGCGCCCGCGTTGTCCCGATGCAAAAACAATTTATCGCCGCCCCCAACCACCAGGGTATAGCCGAACCAGTCCCGGTTGGATATCGCCAGCCAACCCTGCCGGCGGCCAAGGGAGGGGGGCTGATAAGACCTGGCCATGGGGGCCAAGCGCACCTTGACCTTGAAATCCAGCGCCGCCGGGGGAAAAAAGGCCGGCAGAAAAACCAGCGCCGCCATCGCCGCCGCTTTCAGCGGATATTTCATCTTCCGTTCCCTCCTTTTCCCTCGCCGGCCGAATCGGGCCGGCAATGCGCCGGATGCGCCGAAAATTCAAGCGGTTTCGGTATGAACCGCGGGCAATCCCTTCGTCCCCTTCAATTGTATCCGTTCGCCGATTCATATTACAATGAAATTTATTTTTCCCTTGATTAAAAAGTAATCCGTATTATAATTCGTCATATGTCGAAATATAATATCAAAGGAGACGGTCATGTTCGATACTCTCAACACCATCAAGGCCTTGGCGGACGAAAACCGCCTTCGCATCCTTATGGCATTGAAAGGCAAAGAGTTGTGCGTATGTACGCTGTCGGAATTATTGAATCTGGCCGCTTCCACAACCTCGAAGCATCTTTCCATCCTCAAGCAGGCGCGGCTAATTGAAAGCGTCAAGGACGGCAAATTCGTTTATTACCGGCGGGTTTCGCCGGAAACCCGGGGGCCTCTCCAGGCCGATCCCCTCTTGGCCTGGGTGACCGGCTCGCTGGCGGATTCCCCCCAAATCAAGACCGATGCCGACAGCCTCCGGGAAATCATCGCCAAGGGCGAACAAACCGCCCCGGATTTTCAGATCGCCTCGGCGGAGCATCGGCTCTACCGGCATGTACCCGGCATCCACGCCATAGGCAATTTCGGGAGGAACCCCCATGGCTCCAGATAGATGCTGCCCGTCCTCCGCGGCTTCGGCCTGTTGCCGGCCTTCGGCCGGGCCGGCCGGACCGGACCGGCCGAGCCAAGACTTCCCCTGGCTTTCCCGGCTGATCCTGCCGGGAAGCCTGCTGGGGCTGGCCTGGGGCCTGGAATTCCGGATCGATCCCGGCGCCGTCCCCATACCCCATTACGCCGTCCTGCTTTCCGCCTACCTTCTTTGCGGCTGGCCGGTACTGAAGGAAGCGGCCCGCGTCCTGGGGAGGGGTAATTTCTTCAACGAATTCACCCTGATGAGCCTGGCCACCCTGGTGGCGATCATCCTCGGGGATCTGCCCGAAGCGGTGGGGGTAATGCTTTTCTATACCGTCGGCGACCTGGTCCAGGAAAAGGCGGCCGGAAATTCCCGCCGCTCCCTCCACTCCCTCCTCGCGTCCAAACCCAGTCGCGCCGGCCTGATCCGGGATGGGAGAATCGAATCCGTTCCAATTGAAATGGTTCCGGTGGGAAGTCTGGTCCTGGTGAAACCGGGCGAGATGATCCCCCTGGACGGGACGGTGACGGCCGGTTCCGCCCGGGTCGACGTCTCCTCCCTTACCGGGGAGTCGTTGCCGGAATCGGTGGAACCCGGCGGCCGGGTTTACGGCGGCTGCCTTTGCCTGGACGGCGACTTGACCGTCAGGACCGCGGCCGGCCCTTCGGAATCGATGCTCGGCCGGATAATCGCCATGGTGGAGGGGGCGGCCGCCAGCAAATCCCAAAGCGAACGTTTCATCACCGTATTCGCCCGCTGCTATACCCCGATTATTACCGCCGCGGCCCTGCTCACCGCCGTCCTGCCTCCGCTCCTGGCCGGCGGCGAATGGGAGGTTTGGATTTACCGGGCCCTGATTCTTTTGCTCTGTTCCTGCCCCTGTGCCCTCTTCCTTTCGGTGCCGCTGGCGTTTTTCGCCGGCATCGGGGCCGCCTCGCGCCAGGGCATGCTGGTCAAGGGAGCCCCGGTCCTGGACGCCCTGGCCAAGGCCAAGGACGTGGTGTTCGACAAGACCGGCACCCTGACCGCCGGCAAGCTTTCGCTCCTGGGGGCCGAACCCGCCCCCGGGGTCGCCAGGGAAAAACTCCTTCACTTGGCCGCCATCGCCGAATCGCGCTCGAACCACCCCCTGGCCCGGGCCGTATTGGCGGAAATTCCCGAACCGCCTCCCCACGATCCGGAGGTCGCCGTGAGCGACCTGGCGGGCAAGGGCCTGGTCGCCCGGACCCCCCGGGGGGAAATCCTGATCGGCAACGCCCGGCTCCTCCGGGAAAACGGGGTGGACTTTCCCGAAACCGGGGCGGAGGCGGTATCCGTGTACCTGGCCCTGGACAAAGCCTACCAGGGGCGGCTGGATTTTGCCGATCGCCTGAAACCGGAGGCCGCCGCCGCCCTGCGGAATCTCAGGGAATCCTGCGGGGTCCGAAACCTTTACATGCTCACCGGGGATCGGGAAAAATCGGCCTTGGCGGCGTCCCGGGAACTGGGGCTGGACGGTTTCCGGTCCGGGCTGCTGCCGAATGAAAAAGTCGCCGCCTTCCGCGAACTGTCGCCCGGAGGCGAGGCGGTCTTCGTCGGCGACGGGATTAACGACGCCCCGGTCATCGCCGCCAGCGGAGTCGGGGTGGCCATGGGGGCGCTGGGCTCGGCGGCGGCGGTGGAGGCGGCGGACGCGGTGATTCTCGACGATTCCCTGTCGCGCCTGCCCCTGCTCTTCCGGATCGCGGCCAAAACCCGGCGGGTGGCGGGGCAAAACATCGTCGCCGCCCTGGCGATCAAGTTGGCGGTCATGGGCTTGGGCATCGCCGGGCTGAGCGGCCTGTGGGAAGCCGTCTTCGCCGACGTGGGAGTGAGCCTGCTGGCGGTTTTGAATTCATACCGGGCGGCCAGGGCGAGTTAGCCCGCCCGCCGCAATCACGAATCCAGGGCCGCGAACAGGCTCCGCAGGGTTTCCATCGGCAGCCCCATGACATTGGACAGGCTTCCCCTGACCTGCTTGACCAGGAAGCCCGACTGGACGCCGTAGGCGCCCGCCTTGTCCAGGGGATCCCCGCTAGCCACATAGGAGGATATTTCCCCCGGGGACAGGGTCCGCAGTTCCACCTCGGTCGATTCGACCTCGGAGACTCCCTGCCCGGTGGCGGTGTCCAGGACGGCCACCCCGGTCAGCACTTGGTGGGAGCGCCCGGAAAGGCGGGAAAGCATCTCCGCCGCCTCCGCCGCGTCCCCGGGCTTGCCGAAAACCTCCCCGTCGAGCGCGACCAGGGTGTCGGCCGCCACCACCACCTCCCCCGCCCCGCCGTCCAGACCGGCCGCCGCCTTTCTGGCCTTGGCCAGGGCCAGCCGGCGGACGGTTTCCTCCGGATCGGATCCGGCCGGAACCTTCTCGTCGACGTCGGCCGGCGCCACCCGGAAATCCACCCCCAGGGCGGCCAGGAGTTCCCGGCGGCGGGGACTGGCGCTGGCCAGGACGAACCGCCGCCCCTCCACGGGAAAATGGCGGCGGAGAACGGTCGCCGCCGCCAGATCCCCCAACCGCTGGCGGTTGGGGTTGAACAGGGCGATGATCGCCCCCACCAGGCCGGGAAAAAAGACGGGGAACATGTCGACTCCGCGCAGGAGGTTGCGCAGCAGCGCCTGGCGAAAGGAGGGCGGCCCGCCCAGGGCGCTGCGCACCCTGATTCCGGCCAGGCGCTTTCCCGGAGTGGCGCCGCCATGGGCCTCGAATGCCAGTTCATACAGGGAAAAAACGGCCAGGCTGAACCAGAAAAGCGAGTTGAGGTCGGTCAGATTCAGCCATTCAGCGTAAATGCGTACATTGCCGGAGGAGAAATGATAGGCGGCGGTCATCAGCGACACCGTCAGCCAGTCGAGGATCAGGGCCGCCCCCCGGCTGGTCAAATCCACCGGCCTCCCGGGAAACAGCCGGGACAATTGCCGGGACCGGCGGCAATGCAGAATCAGGAGGACAAGGAAAAAAAACAGGGTGAACAGGGTGGCGAGGCCGGACCAGGGATATTCCGGCTTCGGGGCGGTCGTCAGGGGGCGGCCGTCAAGAAAAACTCCCCCGAAATCGGCGGCCAGCCATCGGCTTTCAATCCCGGTCGCCGCTCCGGCCAAGTCCCGGGATCCGGCCAGGCTCCGGGTCAGGCCTTCCGGAAGTTCCAATCCCGTCGTCCAGCGCCCATCCCGCCAGCTCCGCAGCGCCAATCGGGGCGGCCGCCGCCCCAGGGGTTCGGGGATGATGGCCGCCAGTTCCAGCGTCCCTTCCCGGGGGAAAACGGTGAAGGGGCCCGGATCCCCCAGCGGCATGGGAGGCAGTTCCCGCCAGCCGGAAGCGTCCCCCGCCAAGTGGCGGAAGGCGCCCCGGGACAAATCGTCGGCCCGGGCGCTCCAGACAAGGTGCGGCCCGTCCGCCAGGACGGCCAGGACCGCCCGATCCAATTGGGCGTCCCGTACCAGGGGCTTCTCCCCCTCCAGCCGCCAACTGTCGGGCGCTTCGGGCCGGACCAGCCACAGGCCGCCGTCCCGATCATGGTGCAGGGCCGCGGCTTCCCCGAAAAGCCAGGCCAAATCCAGCATGTTCCACCTGGCGTCCGGGATCGCCAATTGAACCAATTCGTCCCCGTGGCTGGCCAGGGAGCCATCCCGGGTGAGAACCAGGCGGCGGTTGCCGGGGGCGATCGCCAGCCCGGCCAAGTTGCCGCCGAAACGGCCCAGGCCGGAGATTTCGCCCTTCGGGTCGACGGCGAAAAGTTCGAAATCGCCGTCCCCGCCCGCCCTCGCCTGCCAGCCGCCGAACAAGCTTCCGTCGGGACCCGCCGCCAGGCGGGGATTGCGGGGCGAATCGGCGGCGGCCGATCCGGCGCCGGCGAATCCCAGGCAAAACAGCCAGCCGGAAAAAAAGGCCGGGAGGAAAGGCCGGAACCTCAGCATGAAAGGATTTCCCGCACTTTCCCCAGGCAGTCGAACAGGCTCGCCGCCGCCTGCCCCCTCCCTTCCCGCATGTCCTTGACAATCACCTCTCCCCGCCCCAACTCCTCCTCCCCCAGGATTAGGCAGCAGAGGGCGCCGCGCCGGTTGGCCAGCCTTAGCTGGGATTTGAGCGAGCGGTCGTCGTAATCCAGATCGGCCGAAAAGCCGGCCTCCCGCAGGCGGGCGATTAAGCCCGCCATGGCCCGGCGGGCCGCCTCCCCCCGGCTCGCCCCGAATGCCTGGAGAGGCGGGGGACAACCGCAAGCCCCCCCCGCCTCCAGGGCGATAAGGATGCGCTCCACCCCCAGGGCGAAGCCGATGGCCGGGACGGGAGGACCGCCCAATTCCTCCGCCAGGCCGTCATAGCGCCCGCCTCCCCCCAGGGCGTTCTGGGCTCCCAGGCTTTCATGGGTGTATTCGAAGACCGTCCGGGAATAGTAGTCCAGCCCCCGCACCAGATCGGAATCCAGGCTGAAGCTCCCGCCCAGGGCTTCGACCGCCTGGCGGACGGCGGCGAAATGCTCGGCGCATTCCGGGCACAGGTTCTCGTGGCTTTTGGGAAGCTCCCGGGCCAGTTCGCGGCATTGGGGAACCTTGCAATCCAGAAGGCGGAACACGTTTCGCTCGAACCTGGCCTGGCAGTTCCGGCAGAACGTGCCGAGCCGGGGCTGGATCGCCTCGCGGAGAATCAGGCGGTAGCGGGGGCGGCATTCCGGTTTCCGGCAGCCGATGGAATTGAGCCTCAGTCCCACCCCGGCCACCCCCAGGCTTTCATAAAAGCGCAGGCCCAGGGAAATCACCTCCGCGTCCAGGAGCGGGTCGCCGGAGCCGATGGCCTCCACCCCAACCTGGTGGAACTGGCGCTGCCGGCCCTTTTGGGGCCGCTCCCGGCGAAACATCGGGCCGGCGTACCACAACTTCACCAAGCCGCCCCGCTTGTCCAGCCCGTGCTGGAGATAGGCCCGGACGATCCCGGCCGTTCCCTCCGGCCGGAGGGTCAGGCTGTCCGACCCGGGTTGGAAGGTGTACATCTCCTTTTCGACGATGTCGGTGGCGTCGCCGAGCGAACGGGCGAAAAGCTCCGAATCCTCGAAAATCGGGGTCCGGAAGCGGGCGTAGCCGTAGCGGGGAAACATTTCCCCCGCCCGGGCGAGGACGCGGTCGAAACGCTCGCCCTCGCGATCGAAATAATCGCGGGTTCCCTCGATGGCGCGGAAGCGGGGTTGGGGCATTGACGGGTTCTCCCGGGCGATTAGGGCTCGGCAGGAAATATTTTCCGACCGCCCCTTGCCTTCCGGCTTTCCCGATCCGGGATGGGTGAACACCCCTATTCCGCCCGGGGCCGAGACGGCCTGTCCGGACGGCTGGCGGGATTGAAAGCCTTTCGCCGGCGGAAAGCCGGCGAAAGGATATAATTGACCCGGTACCCCCCGGTTTGTCAAGTCAAAATACCGGCGGGCAAATCCATTCAGTTTTACGGAAACCGGGCTGGCGGATCGGCCGGGAAACGGGTAGGGGTCCATCACTTTCAATTTCAAGCGATACGCCCGAACCCTCGGGCGTATCGCTTGAAAGAAAGCGGACATTTTGACTTGGCGTAGTCCTAGAAGGAGTACCCGACCCCCAGGTTGAGGGAGAGGCCGCGGCGCTTGCCGACATAGCCCTTCAGGCCCAGATCGGCGTGGAAGCGCCCGGCCGCGTAGCGGACTCCGGCTTCGCCCTGCCCGGTGACGCCCTTCAGCTTGGCCTCGCGCAGGGCGTAGCCGTAGGTATTGCCTAGCGACTTGCCGTTGAATTCATACTCGAAGTAGGCCCCGGCGTAAGGCGAAACCGGGCCGGCGGGGAAATAAACCCGGCCGCCCGCCCGCAGCCGGTGGGAATGGACTCCCCCCAGCCGGAAGGGATCGCCCAGGAGAACCAGGTTCTGACCGTTCGAGCCGCTCCAGGCGTAGCGGAGCGAGGCGTCCAGCTTGATTGAGCCCAAGCGCCCCAGCCAGCCCAGACCGGCCCCCAGCCCGTAGTAGGTGTTGCGCGACTTGAAGCTTACCCAGGCGGGGTTGACGCTGGCGGGATCCACCGCGTCGAACTTGACCAGGGACCGGCCCAGGTGGCCCTCGGCCTCGCCGTAAAAGCCGCTCGCGTGATCGAATCTGGCCAAGAGGCCGCCGCCGATATTGTGGAAATTGTCGTTGTTGGCGTAGGTCCGGCCGTCGAATTCGCTGTCGTAGCGCCCGATCCCGCCGTGAATGGCGGCGCCCAGGAACAGCTTCCCCGTCCCGGTGTCGCCGCGCCAGCCGAGGCCGGTGAGGAAGGAGAGGTGGTCGACGTCGAGTTCGGAGCCGTAGCCGGTCTTGTATTCGGAAAAGCCGCCGTCGACGGCCGCGAAGACGGCGAAGCCGCCGCCCAGGGAGAAGGGCAGGCACGACTCGCTCCGGCTGGCCGGGCTGGCGTGGGCGCGTCCGCTGGCCAGGGGGTTTTGCGCCAGCGCGTCGATGGCGTTGAAGGCGTCGAGGGCGGCGGGGATCCCGGAATCCAGGAGGAAGTTGGCGGTCAACTGGCCAATCACCAGACCCGACAATTGCACCTGGGAAATGGCCCGGGTGAAGGAGGCGGAGCCGCTAATCCCCTCCACGGTCAGGCCGTAGCCGCCGTCAATGGGGCCGGGAACCACATTGTAGACCAGGGACACCCCGTGCTGGATTTGCTTGCCGGCGGCGGTCGGGGTTCCTTTGGCTTCGCTGAACAAGATGAAACGATCCCCCGGTATCAGCAATTCGTCCCCAGGATTAAGGCTGAATTCAAGCTTGGCTCCCGTCAGGTTAACCGACTTGCTGAGCGTATAGACGAAGTTCGCATTCTTGTTGACCTCGGAAAGGGTGAACCGGTAATTCTCGAAGTTCTGGATGCTGGCGGCCTTGATGGTGTCGAAGCCGGGGGTCGTGCCGTCGGTCACCAGGGTGTTGCCGGTCCGGCTACTTCCGTTGCCGCCGAAAATATTTCCCAGGGTCAGATTTTTTACCCCGGAAATGCCAACCGTGTTGTGGAAGGCGTCGCCGGCGGAGGAATAGCCGCCGTAGATATTGGTGGAACCGCCGGCAAAATCGCCTAGAATGTTAACCTTGTTATCGCTCGCCGAACCGGAGCCGCTGGCGTAGCCGCCGTAGATAGTTCCGGCCACCGATTTGATGTTAACCGTGTTCTCGTTCGCCGAACCGGAATCGTTGGCGTAGCCGCCGTAAACATTCCCGGTTACCGATCCCTTTTGAATATCAACCTTATTCTCGCGTACCAATCCCGAACCCCAGCCTCCAAATACATTTCCGCCGACCGTTCCAGTCGTATTTATCTTCACCTTATTTAGAACAACCTCACCAGTACCTCTTGAGCTTTGTCCGCCAAATACGTCTGCTACCGAGGCGTCGCCGGATATGCTGACCTGGTTGTTCTCCAATTTGCCGGAGCCGGTATTATACTCGCCAATGGCGCCGCCAAAAACAGTACCATTGATTGTTCCAGCGGTTATTTCAACCCTATTATTGGATACCTGGCCGGTATTGGCGTTGACGGAAGAATTGACCCCGCCATAAACATGCCCGCCGACATCATGGGCTATTTTTACCTCATTGTCGGTTACGTCCCCGCTTCCGGTGGTGCCGCCGCCGGCGACATCTCTGCCTATAGCACCCGCAGTCGCGGTTATCTCAACATCATTGTTTATGGCACTGCCATCGGATGAGCCGCCATAAACATCGCCGCTTATTGAACCACCGGTTACCTTAACATGATTGGTTGACACGGCGGCTCCAGTACCCCAACTTCCTCCCCCTATAACGGAACCGGTTATGTTTCCGCCTTCCACTTTAACTGTATTGTTGTATACATTACTTGAAGCGATAGCCAATCCCCAACTGGCTCCGCCATGAACATTCCCGTCTACATCTCCGTCGGTAACTTTAACTTCGTTTTCTTCCACCGTTCCCGTACCGAAGCCTCCAGCCACAAATCCTAAAATGTTTGCGTCGCCCGCAATAGTCACGTTATTTTTGGAGGCGCCACCATTTACGGTATAGCCACCATAGACGCCATAGTCACTTGCGCCTATTGTCCCCCCTCCTATATTAACTGTATTTTCATTGGCGGCGCCCGATCCGGCCGCGACATAACCGCCCGCGACATAATGCCCAATCATCGTTGAACCGCCTTTGATTGTCACCGTATTTTCATTGGCGTCGCCAGAACCATTTCCACCGTTATTTTCAACGAAACCGCCAACAACCTTCAAGTCGATTTTACCATTTTCAATCTCAACCGTATTGTTGTATGCAATACCGCTACTTTTTGTATGACCGCCGTGAACGTAACCCTTCACAACGCCATTTGTAATTTTCACTTCATTGGCCTGAGCACCTCCAGTTCCGCTGCCGCCGCCAATGATAAAATGATGTACCGTGGATTCCTGACTCGACGGGTTGTTCATAATAACATGGTTATTCATAACTGCACCGAATAGGGAAACCCCACCGTACACGCCACCGCTAACTGGATCCCCAGATGGCACTGCCGCACTGCCTATTGTTACATTATTGCCAATGTTAACGGTATTATTTTCGACGAGGCCGCTTGAAAAACTACCGCCGCCAACGACAAGCGATTTTGGTAAATCGCCAGTAACATTTACGGTATTTCCAGAAGCAGAAGGGGACGTTCCGCCGGGAACATAAATTTTATTCGCATTGCTTCCGGTCGGATCGGTTCCGCTTAAGTCAGGGTTTACATTTATCACATTTCCAGACTCCGCTGCCGGCAAAGTAATATTTGCCGCATCCACCATTGCCATACCGCCAAAGGCGATCCCTATCAATACTAGGCCCAATGCCTTGCCTACCTTCATCTTCAACGCCCACCCCCTACGCCCTTCCCCATCCCTTTTCATGGCCGTCGTCCTTTATCCTTTGCCTTGCAGCGACTCCATCGGCTTTAATACCCCGGGCAATCCTCCCCCCGGACATAACCGCGCTGAAACAATTATCGGCCAAAGGCCGGTTCCGGATTCAGCCATTGTTCCCGGGGACCCCGGGGAACGGCTGTTGATCGGACAGGGAGCGGATGAAGACGCTTTGCCGAGGCGGAGGCGGGGCGGTTGGGCAAACCATGCCTTCGGGGATGGGGAGGATCAACGGACACGGGGATGTTTTCCCGCAGAGAACAGGTTGGGGGAAGAGCCGGGCGGGGCGGCGATTCCCTTCCCGTTTTACCCGAAGGGGACGCCATTGGCGGCGATTATCGCGCCTTGGTCAAGTTTCCTGAAATCAGCCGAATATTTGCTGTTGACAACCATCGGGTCGGGCATACAATAAAATGGCCAAACGGGTTTCCGAAAATTGACGCTTGGTTTCGTGGGCGGGGAACGGGATGGCGGCTTGTCCGGATAAATCCCGACGGCTTCGGGTTTGCCCGCGGATCAAGGGATGTTTCCGAAACCGGCCGGGGATGTTTGGTGTTTTTGGGTCCGTGGTCGACATTTAAACGAGGATGCGGTTTATTATGGCCGGCAAGATAAAGGTTCTTATCCATAGCCTAATCCAGAAAAGAACCAAAGGCGACCCGGGACTGATACCGCCCCTGAAGATTAAATTGATCATGAAGGGGGTGGATCCGGACATTTTCGACGACAACAGCCCGGACAATCCCGTAATGATTCAACGCGTCATAACCATAGCCAAGGAAATGGGCCTGGAACTGTAGGCTAGGCCACCCCCACCTTCCGACGTCAAATTCCAAGCCCGATTCCCGGCATTTCCGGACAAAGGCGGCCATGCCCTACACCCCCATAGCCGGAACCCTCGGCTACATTCTCTCGCCGGATCGCCGGCGCGTCCTCCTGGTGCGGCGGACGGCCCGGGCCGACGACGATCAGTTCGGCAAGTACAACGGGTTGGGGGGCAAAATGCGGCCGGACGAGGACGTGGCCACCTGCATGATCCGGGAAATCCGGGAGGAGGCCGGGATCGCGGTTACCGAAATGAGCTTGCGGGGGACCGTCAACTGGACCAATTTCGGCCCCAAGGGGGAGGATTGGCTGGGCTTCGTCTTCCTAATCACCGGCTACGCCGGGAAACCCGTTCCGGCCAGCCCGGAAGGCCCGTTGTCCTGGATTGAATTGGGGGAACTGGAAAAGCTCCCCATGTGGGAGGGGGATCGCCATTTCCTGCCCCTGGTGTTCGACGGGAATCCCCGGCCCTTCCACGGCTTTCTGCCCTATGATCGGGACAAGCCGCTGGGCTGGACCTGCGTCAGGCTCTAAGGAAGGGGAACACCCCGGCGGAGGCGGTCCCTACTCCTCCTCCCCTTCCCCTTCCCCTTCCCCTTCCCGGTCGGTTTTTTCCTTAAGGTATTCCTTGGCCTCGTCATAACCTTCCGCGATGGCCTCGCCGGTTTTCCTGGCGCCCTTGGCCACCGAACGGGCGGCGTTCCTGGTGCCGTCCGCCACCGCCCCTCCGGCCTCCTTCATGCCCTTCTTGAATTTCTCCCAGTTGCCGGGTTCCTCCCCCGCCCGCAGGCCGCCGGCGGCCAGGATCGCCGCTCCAAGCGCCAACCAGATTGCCCGCATGATTCATCTCCTCGTTCCGCGCATGGCCCGCTCCGCCTCGCGGCGCTGATCCTTTTTCCGCAGGGCGTCCCGCTTGTCATGCAATTGCCTTCCCCTGACCACCCCCAGTTCCACCTTGGCGATTCCCCGGCTCCAATGCAATCCCAGCGGCACCATGGTCAGGCCCCGCTGCTCGACCGCCGCCCGCAATTTGCGGATTTCCGCCTTGTGGGCCAGAAGTTTCCGCCGGCGGGCGGCCGGGTGATTGAAACGGTTACCCATCCGGTATTCGGAAATGTTCAGGTTGAGGAGGAAAAGCTCGTCCCCCCGGACCTCGGCGAAACTATCGGCGAACGCCACCCGGCCTTCGCGGAGGCTTTTCACCTCGGTGCCGGTAAGGACCAGTCCGCACTCGATTTTGGACAACACCTCGTAGTCGTGGAAGGCCTGGCGGTTCTTGGCGATGGATCCGGACCCCGCCTCCCCGGCCCCCCGTCGTTCCCTGGCGGACATTTTTTTCGCTCCTCCGGCCACCCGACTCCCCCTTTTCCTCCATCTTATGCCGGGACAGGAAAATAGTCAACCGGCAAGGGTGGATTTCCTCAACCGCAACCGGAAAGATCAAGAAAAAAGGCGTTTTATCGGACTAAAGGGTTGAATTCGGGATCTGAATTCCTATACTGGAATCGCCGGACGGGGGCTTTTAAGGAAAATCGGGCCAACCTCCGCTGGATTTCCTTTAAAAGTCCACAAGCGGGGACAAATCCCCCGAAAAAAACTAATTTCCATAATCGCGGGCGCGGGCGCGTTTCCGCGAAGAACAGGGACGATTGGCGTTGGGCCTCCGGAGGATTCAGGGATGGATATCCGCCGGCCAAGGGCCCGTCAGGAAACAACTGTAATGCGTTTATACCTCGTTGCCCGGATCTCTCGTATTTTTTTCGCCAAACCATCGGCGGAAAAAATACCGCCGTCCTCGCGCCTCGTCTAAACGCCCTACGGTTGTTTCTTGACAGACCCCAAGGGGAGCAACCATGCAAAGACTCAAGGAGGAGTTGACGACCGCGAGGGTGGGGCGCGGCCGGGCGCGGATAATCGGCCTGGGGTTGGACGATCCCGACGGCCATTTCCGCTTCACCGGCGGGGACGGCTACGCGCTGATCGGCGGTTCCGGCCCCGTTCACGGGGAAATGCGCCGCCGGATAGGCCTAATCCTGGCCGAAGCCGAAAGGCGGGGCATAAATCCGGAACGGCTGACCCGGGAGCAATGCAATATCCTGGCGGAAATAGCGAACCGGCATTCGCAAGGTTAGGGTCTGCCCAAAAATAACTTATACATGTTTAGGCAAGGAACCGAGTCTCGGCGGTAAATTTTCGCCCGTGGTTGGGCAAAAATTTACAAGAGCGACGTTGGCGACGCGGTATAAGCTTGTATAAGTTATTTATGGACGAGCCCTTAGATCTGTTCATACCGCCAGGGCCATGGCGATTTTTTCCAGCCGCCAATCCCGCCAGTCCAGGCCGGCGGCGGCGGCCAGCAGCTTGGCCACCTCGTCCGGCCGGGCGCTGCCGGAGGGGGAATGGGAAATCTCCAATTCCGCCTCGCCGGCCCCGAAATCCCGGGACATTTCCCGCAGGTAGGGGCGGATGTCGACCAGCCGCCGGGCGTCCGGGGCTCCCCGTTCCACCCGGATTTCCTTCCGGGCCAGCAACTCCGCCGCCGCCCTGGCCAAGACGGGCGCGTCCTCCCGCCGCCAGCCCGACAGGCGGTAGCGGCAGGCCGAAACCTGCCGGGACTTCCCGGCCGGCGGCAGGCTCCTCGCCTCCAGTATTTCCAAAACCCCGGCCGCGGCCCGATCCAGGCGGAGGCGGAGTTCCTCGTTGTCCAGGCGGGAGTCAAGCTCGATTTCCACCACCTCCACCCGGGAAATTATCCCCAGCCCCAAGGCGTGGGGGAACACCAGGCGCGGGTGGGGATTGAATCCCCGGGTCAGCCGGATCGGAAGGCCAGCCCGGCGGACCAGCCGCTCCCAGAAGCGGAGCAGGTCGTGGTGCGAATGGTAAACGGCCCGCCCGGTCTTGGCGAAGGTTACCGCCGATTTCTGCGCCGGGCGATCGGCGTTCACGGAACTCCCCTCCCCCGCCCCGCCCAACCCGGGCGATTCAGCCCAGTTCGGCTATTTCCCGGAAATTGTCCCTCAGGCTCTCATACAATTTTCCGAAGGGACGGTATAGCCGGTCGTATTCCGCCTGGCTTTTCCGGTCGGGCGAAAATCTCCGGACCACCCGGATGGCGGCTTCGCAGGCCTCCGGAAGCGAGCGCCACACCCCGGCCCCCACCCCCCCGGTAAGGAGGGCGCCGAAGGCGGAACCGGCGGTCGAATTGGTTATTTCCACCTCGACGCCGTAGATGTCGGCCTGCAACCGCGACCAGAAGCGGCTTTTGGCCCCGCCCCCCGACAGGCGCATGGTAGTCGCCCCCGCCCCCAGGGATCGCATGACTTCCAGGCTGTCGCGCATTCCGAAGGTCACCCCCTCGATCACCGAGCGCGCCAGCCAAGCCTTGTCGTGTCCGGGGGTCAGGCCGATGAAGCAGGCCCGGGCGTCGGGATCGGAATGCGGGGTCCTTTCCCCGGTCAGGTAGGGCAGGCAATACAGGCCCCCGGCCCCGGCCGGAGCCCGGGCGGCGGCGGCGGCGACCAGGTCGTAAACGTTCCGGCCGCTTTCGGCCGCCCGCCTCGCCTCCTCCCGGCAAAGCGTTTTGACGAACCATTCCAGCATCCCCCCGGCCGAGAGCATGCAACTCATCAGGTGCCAGGTCCCCGGCACCGCGTGGCAAAAGGTGTGCACCCGCCCCCGGGGTTCGGTCTCCATGCGATCGGTGTGGGAAAAGATGACTCCCGAGGTCCCGATGGTGGCCGAGGCGACGCCTTTTTTCACAATCCCGTTCCCCACCGCCCCCATGGCCTGATCCCCGCCCCCGCCGGCCACCGGAACGCCGGGGGGAAGGCCCAGCAGCTTGGCGGCCGAGGCCGACAGCCGGCCGCTCACCTCGGTCGATTCGAAAATCGGGGGAAGCAGTTCGGGATCCAGATCGAGTTTCGCCAACATGGGCCGGGACCACTCCCGCCTGGCCACGTCCAGGAGCAGGGTCCCCGAGGCGTCGGACATTTCGCCGGCGAATTCGCCGGTGAGCCGGAAGCGCAGGTAGTCCTTGGGAAGGAGGATCCGGCGGACCCGGGAGAAATTCCGGGGCTCGTGGTTCCGAAGCCAGAGGATCTTCGGGGCGGTGAAGCCGGTGAAGACCGGGTTGGCCACCATCCGGAGCACCCGGCGCGGCCCTCCCGCCCGCCGGAGGATTTCCCCGCATTCGGCCCGGGTGCGCTGATCGTTCCACAATATGGCGTTGCGGATGACCCGGCCGCCGCGATCCAGGAAGACCGAGCCGTGCATCTGGCCGGAAAGTCCGATGCCGAGAATCGGCGCCTTCCCCCCCGCCCCGGCCAGGGCCCGCCGGACCGCCTTGACCGAGGCGCGCCACCAGTCCTCGGGATTCTGCTCCGACCAGCCCGGCCGGGGGATGAACAGGGGATAGGCGACCTCGGCCTGGCTCAAAATCGCGCCCCGGTCGTTGCCGATTATCGCCTTGACCGCGCTGGTGCCGATGTCGATTCCAAGCAGGTTGGCCATCTTCAGTCCACTTTAAGAGCGTGTTGTTAAATACCGTCTCGTCGGGTTATACGGCGTCAAAAGCCGCTTCCCGGATGTTTTTTGCCCCTGACCGCCGGTCAAAAACATCCTGCCAGCGCCTTTTTCCTTGTCTAACCCGAACGATTCGGCATTTAACAACACGCTCTTAAAGTCAATCAATCGGGATTGCCCAAATATTATGCCGTTCCCCGGTCCGCGCAAATAAAAACCTCCCGCCCGCCCCCGGGCTTGCGGCCCTGGCCGGCGCCGCGTATAATGCCGACGGTTCAATCGGCGGACACTCCCGAATCGAAAAGGAGATTTAAAATGGATTTCGCCAAATTGGCGGAGGAGCGCTACTCGGTGCGAAAATTCAGCGGCCGGCCGGTGGAAAGGGAAAAGCTGGATCTGGTTCTCCAAGCCGGGCTCAACGCCCCCACCGCCTGCAACAACCAGCCCCAGCGCATCCTGATTCTCGACGGCGCCGACGATCTGGAAAAACTCGGCGAATGCACGCCCTATACCTTCGGGGCGCCCACCGCCCTGCTGATCTGCTTCGACGAGTCGAAAAGCTGGGTGCGGCCCTTCGATCAGGCCAAAAGCGGCCTAATCGACGCCAGCATCGTCACCACCCAGATGATGCTGCAGGCGGCCGACCTGGGGCTGGGAACCACCTGGGTGGGGTATTTTGAGCCGGTCAAAATCAAAGCGGCGTTCGGGCTTCCGGACGCCTTCGTCCCGGCGGCCATCCTTCCCCTGGGCTATCCCGCCGCCGACGCGGCCAAAAACCCGCTGCATTTCAAGAAACTGCCGCCGGAGGAGGTTGTCTTCCGCCACGATTTCTCCCGCCGGGCTTGACCGGCGGGAGACTTCGGGCTTGGCCGCGGAGGGAAGGCATGGGCAAAAGAAAACGCATCTGCGTCATCGGCCTGGGGCAATTCGGCCGGCATCTGGCGATTGAACTGGCCAAGGAATGCGACATCCTGGTCATCGACAAGGATCAGGCGGTGATCAATGAAATAGGCGAGCTGGTCCAGCGCTCATTTTGCCTGGACAGCCGCGATCTCGCCAGCCTGTCGTCGGTGGTCGACGACGATTTCGACGAGGCCGTGGTGTCGATGTCGGAAAACATGGAGGCTTCCATACTGACCGTCCTCCACCTGAAGCGCCTGAAGCTCCCGCGGATTCACGCCAAGGCGATCAACCGGGACCACGCGGAAATCCTCAAGGCCATCGGCGCCGATTCGATCATTTTCCCCGAGCGCGAAACCGCCGCCCGCCTGGCCGCCCAACTGGTCAATCCCAACCTGCTAGATTTCATCCCCCTTACGGAAAGCCACATGGTCATGCAAATCACCCCGCCGGACTGGGCGATCGGCAAAACCCTGCTCCAGTTGAATCTTCGGAAGCTGTTCGACATTTTCGTGATCGCCGTCAAGGAACTCGTCCCGGAGAACACCGTATTCCTCCCCGGCCCGAATTTCGTGGTCAAGGATTCGGACGCCCTGCTGGTCATCGGCAAACGGGAAAGCCTGGAAAGGCTGGAGAATACCGAAAATCCCCTTGAGCGGACGGACGAGAAGTGAAATGGTAGGCTGGTTCCGCCAAAGCCGGCGCATCTCCGCCACCCAGCTGGTGTTCGCTTGGTTCGGCTTCGCGATACTGGCGGGTTCGATCCTTCTCTGGCTGCCCCCCTCGCTCAGGCCGGGCGCCAGGGTGGATTTCATTTCCGCCCTGTTCACCGCCATTTCCGCCGCCTGCGTCACCGGCCTGACGGTGGTTAACGTGGCGGAGACCTTTTCCTCCACCGGCCAGGCCGTCATCTTCATCCTCATGGAACTCGGCGGCCTGGGGATAATGTCCTTCGCCGCCCTCGGCTTCCGCATTTTCGGCCGCCGCCTGCCCTTTTCCCAACAGGTGGCGACCGCCGACGCGCTTTACCAAAACGACGCGGCGGGCGAATTCAAGAAGACCTTCACGCAAATCCTGAAGACCACCCTGGCCGTCCAGGGAATCGGCGCCGCCCTCATGGGCCTAGCCCTAATCCCCAGGCACGGGGGCGAAGCCGGATTCCTGCTCTGGTCGGCGGTTTTCCATTCCGTCTCCGCTTTCTGCAACGGAGGCTTCACCCTTTACCGGGATTCCTTGCAATCGCTTTACGGAAACCTTCCCTTCCTGATCGTTCTCATGATTCTGGTGACCCTCGGAAGCCTGGGCCATTTGACCCTGAACGAACTCCGCCGCCTGCCCGGTTTGCTTCGCCGCCGGGAACGCCGCCCGCGCTGGTTTTCGCTCCATACCCGGGTGACCCTGACGGTGACCGGCCTGCTCCTGGCCGGAGGCTTCGCGGGGGTTTGGCTTTTCGGAACCTCCAGCCGTGATCGCCTGGCCTGGCACGCCCTGTTCGAGGCCGTGGTCGGCCGCACCGCCGGCTTCAACGTCTGTCCCCAGGCCTGGCTCCCGCTTCCCACCGTGCTCCTGATGATAGTGCTGATGTTCATCGGGGGATCGCCCGGCTCCTGCGCCGGCGGCATCAAGACCACCAGCCTAGCCATCTGGTTTTCCCGCCTCAAGTCCAACCTGCGCAACGACGCCAAGGTAAACCTGTTCGGTTACACCATAGCCCCGGAACTGGTCAGCCGGGCCAGAATCCTCATGGCCCTCGCCATGCTGTGGAACCTGGCCGGCGTTTTCATCCTGGCCGCCGCCCATCCGGACGAGAACCTCGCGACCCTGGTGTTCGAGCAGGTGTCGGCCTTCGGAACCGTGGGCCTGTCCCTTGATTTCACCCCCAGGCTAAACGATCTCTCGCGGCTGTGGATTTGCCTGTCGATGTTCGTGGGGCGCCTAGGCCCGCTGTCAATCGCCCTGTGGGTGGTGCGATCCTCGAATATCCGGGTCAACCGGCCCATCGGAAGGTTAATGGTGGGTTGAGGAATCCGCCCCGGCTTGGACTTCGACGAAGCGCTTGTCGTCGGTCCCGCAGGCCGGGCAGATCGGGGGCGGGGCGTCGCCGGCGTGGGTGAATCCGCAACGGGAACAGGTAAAGTACCTTCTTTCCCGGACGGCTTCCCCCTTCCGCAAATCGTCAAGGGCGGACTTGAACAGGGAGTGATGAACCTTTTCCGCCTTCAGGGCGCAGGCGAAGGCGATTTCGGCCTGGCTGTCCCCTTCCCTCCGGGACGTTTCCAGGTGGCGGACGTAATCGCGCCGCCATTCGTTTTCCTCGTCCCGGACGGATTCGGCCAGATTGCGCCGGTTATCGCCGATTTCCCCCCTGGCCAACAACAGGTTGGCGGCGTGCACCCGCTCGGAATCGGCGGCGGCGAGGAACATTTTCGCCAGTCCCGGTTCGCCCAGCAGCCGGGCGCGCTCGGCGAAGAGCAGATACCGCAGATGCGCCCGGCACTCGCCGTCAAAAGCCTCGGTCAGCGCCCGGCGGAGTTCCGTTCCCTCGCCAACCGCCTTTCGGCCGGCATCGGTCCCCGGGAGGACGGGTTCGGCCGTGAATTTCCAGCCGCCCGCCTCGAGCTTGGCCCAAAGAAAATGGAACTGGTTGAGCGGAAGAAAGCCGTTGTCCACCGGGTCCAGCCGGGCGCCGCCGCCGCCGGTGACAATCACCGGCAGATCGTCAAGCGGGAAACCGAAGGCCGAATGCACATGCCCGGCCAGAACCGCCCTGATCCTGGACTTGTGGGGCTCAAGCCGTTCGCGCACCTTCGCCCATTCCTCCGGGGGAACCGAATTCGGGGAAAAGGGGTTGGGAGGGGGAACATGAAAGGCCAGGAACAGGTGATCGACCTCTCCGGCCTGGGCGGCGAGGGCGTCCCGGAGAAAGGCGTCGGCGTCGGGGGCGAATTCCCAATTGGCGTTGTCGAGAACGATAACCAGGGCGTTTTTGGCCCGGATGAAGTAGTTCCTCCGGCCCAAACGGGAGTCGTAATCGGGCCGGTCATGGTTGCCG
Source organism: Planctomycetota bacterium (assembly GCA_031269935.1). Classification (GTDB taxonomy): domain Bacteria; phylum Planctomycetota; class SZUA-567; order SZUA-567; family SZUA-567; genus JAJBSZ01. Next base: position 488 of record JAISYL010000098.1, on the reverse strand, counting down.
ACCAGGCAAAAAACCGGCGCCGCCGCCGCCCGGCGGAGGATTTCGTCAAATTGCCTGAACCATTGTTCCCGGCCGACCGGAACCAGATCCCCCAAAATCAGATGAAAATCCGCCGGGTTCCGGACAATGGCCTCCAGCACGGCCGCCGATTCGACGTTGTAACCGTCGCAGCCGGGATCCCCCGAGACGGTGAAGGCGGTCAACTCGCGGTCAAGGAAAACGTTGTCGTCGATTTTCGCCAGCATCGGTCGCTTTCCCGTCCCGGCGCGGTTCCGGTTGACCTTAAAAGTCCACTTTCAAGGGCCCGTCGAAAAATAAGCGCCACCAGTTCATATTACGCCACTCCGCCGCTTTTGTCCAACCAGTCGACTTTTAGAGCGTGTTGTTAAATGCCGTCTCGTCGGGTTATACCGCGTCAAAAGCCGCTTCTCGGATGATTTTTACCCCTGACCGCCGGCCAAAAATCATCCCGCCAGCGACTTTTTCCT
>JAISYL010000088.1 GCA_031269935.1 Planctomycetota bacterium | reverse complement strand
TGCCATGGCGGCATCTTCCCACCATCCGGGAAATGGTCGCGGCGGTTCCGCGCGGCCTGGAATCGGCGCCCTATCTCGACTTTCCGCTGTATCTGATTGACCTGGCGGCGATTTCGGAGGAACGGACACATGGCCATCCCGCCGTCGGGGCTCTTCTTTCGGCGCTCCAGGCGGCGGCCGGCAAGCTGTCCGAAGATCGTTTCGACCGCATTGTCGCCACGCTGTTCAAGGCGCACCCGGATTTCCGTTTCCCCCGTTGGCTGACCGCGCTCTCCAGCTACGCCTTTTGCCATGGGCGCTTCGCGGAGGGAATGGAAACGGCGATCGGCATAATGGGAAAATACCTGGGGAGAAAGGAGGTTGAAGCCATGACGGTTTCAATAGCCGAGGAATTGATGCGGAAAGGCAAGGCGGAAGGCAAGGCGGAAGGCAAGGCGGAAGGCGAAGTGAAAGCGATACTCATGGTTCTCGGAGCTCGTTTCGGTTTCGTTCCGGCCGATATCCGGGAGGCGGTCGAATCCCGCTCCGACCCGCTCGCCTTGGAATCGCTGACCATCCACGCCGCCACCTGCAAAACCATCGGGGAATTCCGGGAAGGATTGCGGTAAGGGCTTTTAGCCGCCGAGGGGCGAATACCCCCCCGGCCGAACCGGAGGGAAACGCCCGGCTCACTTCTTCCCGAAGACTTTTGGCTTGGTGAGGGTGTCGATAAAGGGCACGCAGGTGTTCATGAAAAGGATGGCGTAGCAGACCCCTTCCGGATAGCCGGCGAAAAGCCGGATAAGGATGGTCATGCAGCCGCAGCCGACGGCGAAGATCCGCCTTCCCTTGACGGTCAGGGGGGTGGTCACCATGTCGGTGGCCATGAAGAAGGCGCCCAGCATCAGGCCGCCCGAGCCGAGGTGCAGCAGCCACGGACCCTGGAACCAGCCGGTGTAGGCGTAGACCTCCCCCAACCGGTAGGGATGGGGGAGAACCAGCCCGAGCACGGCCACGGTTCCGAGAAAGAAGACGGGAATGTCCCAGGAGATGATTTTGCGCTCAATCAGGAAATAGCCGCCGAGAACCAGCATCAGGGCCGAAACTTCGCCCAGGGATCCTCCCTCCCCCCCCATCCAGGCGTGGATGATTTCCATCCAGTCCGGGTTGAGGGCCGGAATGATCTGGCCGGCCGCGTCCACCGCTTCCGCCGCCTTCATCCGGGCCAGGACGGTGGCCCCGGTCAGGACATCCACCCCCCCGTCATTGGCGAACGACCGGGAGACGGTGGTTACGGCCCCGGCCAGGCTCTTGACGCGTTCGTTGACTTCCGTGAAATTCCCGCCCAGATCGTAGAACAGGTTCCCGATCCAGGAGGCTCCCCCCAGGTGCGGCCATTCGCCCGACATCATGAGGTTGGGCATGCTTACCTGCATGAAGGCCCGGGCCAGGAGGGCCGGATTCCAGACGTTGTGGCCCAGGCCGCCGAAAGCCTGCTTCCCGATCCCGATGGCGAACACCCCCCCCACGGCGGCGGCCCACCAGGGCAGGTTGGCGGGAGACACCGCCGCCAGGAGCAGTCCGGTCACCAGGGCGCTGCCGTCGCCGATGCTGTTGGGGCGGTCGCGCCAGCGGCAGCAGACGCTTTCGGTGAGAAGGCAGGCCGCCACCGAGGAAACGATGGGGACAATCGCCCGCCAGCCGAAGATGAACAGCGCCCAAACCAGGGCGGGGACCAGCAAAAGCGCCACCGTGAACATGATTCGCGCGGTGGAGTCCCCGTCCCGGACGTGGGGCGAGTTGTTTACGTTAAAAAGAATCTTCTCTTCCGCCGACATGGGGTTCCCTTATCGTGGACTCTTAAAGGAAATCAAACAAACCGCCGTTTGATTTCCTTTAAAGTTTCCCGGCTTTGGATTGTGGCCATGAATTATGACAAACCCATGGTTTCAACCCGGCTTGGCAAAAATCATTTTTTCGCCGCCGCCAATTGCCGCAGGCGGTTGATTTCGGCCTTTTCCATTCTCACCCATTGGACTATGGGCCGCTTGGAAGGGCACACGTAGCTGCAGCAGCCGCATTCGATGCAGTCCAGGGCGTTGGCCTCGATTGATTCGGCCAGGAGCCCGGCCTCTCCGTAATTGGAAAGGGCGCAGGGCAGGAGCCCCAGGGGGCAGGCTTCGATGCAGCGTCCGCAGCGGATGCAGGGGCCGTGCTCGTAGGCGACGGGATCGGTCAGGGCGAGGATGCCGTTGCCCCCCTTGCTGGTGGCCCATTCGAGATCGCGCATCGGCATTCCCATCATGGGGCCGCCCACCACCAGTTTTTTGGTGGCGCCGGCGTCGAAGCCGCATTCCTCCAGAAGATGGCTGGCCATGGTGCCAATCCGCACCCAGAGATTGGCGGGGTTCCCCATTCCCGGCCCGGTCACCGTAACCACTCTTTCCGTCAGGGGATGCCCGAAACGGCAGGCGTCATAACCGGCGTAAAGCGAGGCCATGTTGTGGACCAGCACCCCGACGTCCATGGGCAATCCCCCCGAGGGGACCGTACGGCCGAGGATGGAGTAAATCAATTGTTTTTCCGCCCCCTGCGGATACTTCACCGGGAGGGGGAAAATTTCAACGCCGCACCCCAGCTCCCGCGCCGCCTCCAGCATGGCTTGCCGGGCTCCGGGTTTGTTGTTTTCGATGCCGGCCACAATCCGGGAGGCGCCCACCGCCTTGGCGAACAGGGCGGCCCCCCGGAGTATTTCCCGGGGATGTTCGATCATCAGCCGATCATCGGCGGTGAGATAGGGTTCGCATTCGGCCCCGTTCAAAACCAGGACGTCGATGGACTTATCCTTGGGGGGGGAGAGCTTCACATGGGTGGGAAAAGTGGCTCCCCCCATGCCGACGATGCCGGCCTCCTGCACCAGCTTGCGGATGTCCCCGGCGGCGAGTTGATCGAGGTCATGTTCGATTACCGCGTCCGGATGCCACTCGTCCTTGCCGTCGTTTTCGATTTTCAGGGCGTCGACCAGAAAGCCCAGGGGATGCCGCAACTGCACCACCCCCTTGGCCACCCCGGAAACCGAGGCGTGGGCGGGAGCCGAAACAAAGCCCTGCGATTCGGCGATTTTCTGTCCCCGCAGGACCCTTTCCCCGATTTTCACCAGGGGGGAGGAGGGTTTGCCGATATGCTGGGAAAAAGAAACGGCCACGAAAGGCGGCGCTTTCGCCGGGCGAAGCGGCGAATCCGCGGTGGCGTCCTTCTTTTCCGGCGGATGGCAACCGCCCCGGAATAGTTCCTTCATGCCGAAACTCTCCTTTAGTACTGGTCGCTTCTCCCCTCGGTGAGGGTTTCGCCGGGGATGCTCGAGGCCGCTTCCGCCGGCCATTCCCTTTTCGGAATCCGGGCCCGGCGCAGGTCGATCAGGACCTGGTGGGGGCAAACCTCCACGCATTTGCCGCATCCCACGCACTTGGAATAATCGATTTCCGCCAGGTTGTTGGGAACCGAGATGCTTTGCGCCGGGCAGACCTTCTCGCACCTGCGGCAGGAAATGCAGGCGTGGGCGCAGATCTTGTTGGCCATCGCCCCCTTGTCGCGGTTATGGCAGAGGACGTGCACATACCTGTCTATGGGGCCGACCGCCATGAGGGAGCGGGGACAGGCGACCACGCATTTCTTGCAGCCGGTGCACTTGTTCTCGTCCACCAGCGGACGCCGGTCCGGTCCGAAGGAGATGGCCCGGAAGGGGCAGGCCTTGAGACAGTCGCCGTAGCCGAGACAGCCGTAGCGGCAATCCAGCCAGCCGCCTCCCAGCCCGAACAGGGAAGCGCCCCGGCAGGTCTGGATGCCGCTGTAAATGGCGACCGTTTTCACCTTTTCGCGCTGGCAATGGCACAGCGACACCGGCCTGGCCCTGGTTTCCCCGACTTCGACCCCCATGATCCTGGCGATTGCCATGCCCACCTTGATCCCGCCCGGCGCGCACAGGGTGGGATCGGCCCCTTTCACCGCCACCGCCTCGGCGTAGCCGGCGCAACCGGGGAATCCGCAACCGCCGCAATTGGCGCCCGGCAGGACCGCCAGTATCCGATCCATCAGGGGGTTGGTCTCGACGGCGAACCGCCGCGACGCCACCGCCAGCGCCAGCGCCAGCAAGGCGCCCAACGCGGCCATGGCCACAAGTGCTGTCATGTTGTCCCCTCTTCGTGGTGGGTTTTTAAGGGGAATCAAGCGGCGGGTGGCTCGATTTCCTTAAAAGTCCCCTATATCAAACTATCCCCGTGAAGCCGAAAAACGACAAGGCCATTCCCGCCGCCGCGAGAAAGGCGATGGGAATTCCCCGCAGGGCCGGGGGCAGCGGGGCCAATTCCAGGCGCTCCCGGATGCAGGACATGAGGAACAGGGCCAGGGTGAAGCCGACTCCCCCGAACACTCCCAGGGCGGTGTTTTTCAGAAGCGCCTCCGGGAGGGGAAGGGCGGCGTAGTCCAGAAGCCGCATTTGGGTGGAGCCGAGAACGGCGCAATTGGTGGAGATGAGCGGGAGGTAAATGCCCAGGGCCTGGTAAAGGTCGGGCGCGGTTTTTTTCATCACGATTTCCACGAACTGCACCAGGGCCGCGATGATGAGGATGAAGCTGATGATGTCCAGGTACTCCTCCAGGCGGAAGGGGACGAGAACCAGCTTGTAGACCAGCATGGTGATGAAACAGGACAGGCCCATGACGAAGATGACCGCTATCCCCATGCCGATGGCCGAGTCGCGTTTTTTGGAAACCCCGATGAACGGGCAGATGCCGAGGAATTGGTTGAGCACGAAATTCTGAACGAAGACCATTCCGAACAGCAGGGCAAGATATTCTCTCATTTTCCGGCGTTCCCTCCGGCTTTGGCGTATTTGCGCAAGGCCAAATAATTGAAAAAGCCCATGAGAAGGCCGAGGGTGAGGAATCCGCCCGGGGCCAGGATGAAAATCGTCTGGGTGTAGACGTCCACCCCCTCGAAAAAGGGGATGCCCAGGAGGCTGCCGGAACCGAGGATCTCCCGGATGGATCCCAACAGGGAAAGGGAGAGGGTGAAGCCTATGCCCATCCCGAACCCGTCGGCGGTCGAGGCCAAAATGCCGTTTTTGCTGGCGAAGGCCTCGGCCCTGGCCATGATGATGCAGTTCACCACGATCAGGGGCAGGAAAATTCCCAGCGCCGCCTTAAGGTCGGGGAAGTACGCCGCCATGATCAGCTTGACCAGGGTGACGAAGGTGGCGATTACCACGATGAAAATGGGAATGCGGACCTCGTCCGGGATGAATTTCTTTATCAGCGAGATGATGAGGTTGGAACCGACCAGGACAAAGGTGGTCGCCAGGCCCATTCCGATGGCCTTTTCCAGCGAGGAGGTGGTGGCGAGGGTGGGGCACATGCCAAGCACCAGGACAAATACCGGATTTTCCCGGATGAAGCCATTGATCAATTGCGGCAGAAAATTCATCTTTTCCCCCCTGCCCGCCGACGGCGGATTAAGCGCCGCCCCGGCGGATCGGACCGCCGTCTTCCGCTTGGAGACTGGTTGTCAACCAACTCTTAGGACTCGCCAAGACGGCATTCAATGACACCCGCGTATGAAAACTTCAGGGAACCCCTGGAGGCTCCCTGGATACGGCGATCCCGTTTTGCGGGAAAAGGGCGCCGAAAAACCGGCGGCTTTCCGGTGGGCCGGGGCGGACCGCCTTGAAAAAAGACGGAAATCAAACGCCGGCGCCGCATACGGACAAAAGGACATCGTCAAAGATTCTCTTTGTTGCATGCCGCCGGCGAATGCCGATTGGGTGTAAATCGAATTCCGGACGGCTCGGGCATCGTATAAATATATGAATATGTCATTAAAAGCGTTTTTTCAGGAAAATCAATAAAAATTATTTGCCGGAGCGGGGGTTTCCGGGACCTACGCATGAAAATTTCCCAACAAAACCGCCCCGTTTGAGGAAAAGGCCGCCGAAAAAACCGCCAATTTCCGCCGCCTCCATTCCCGCCCCGATGCCCCCCGGCGGCTTCCACGTTTTTGTAGTTCGATAAACAATTTTGTCGGCAAACCCGCTTTGTTCAGGAGAATCCCGCGTCCTTGGACGCGAGAATATTTTGGCGGCAAAATAGGGCCGAGTCATCCCCAACAGGATCCCGCGCGAAATCAAGACGGAGTCGGAAGCGATCCAACAATGACATAATGTTTTGTTTTCCGGCTGGTTATCGATAGTCAGCGCCGATTCGGGGCAAATTGGGTCCGCGAATTTTTCGGAAGACGCCTTAAAGATTATCGGCCGGCATAATAACGCGATGGTAATTTTGGCATATCTCTTGCTAAAGCATATTTGCCGGAATGCCCGGGAAGCGCCCGGCCTGGGGTTTGGAATACGCTTTTTCTATTTCGCGGGCGGCGGTATGGTTGCGGGAAAATCCCAAAAACCGCCGCCCGTTCCTTTTGTATCACATGCCGCGTCACAACGTCACTCCCGTAAATTTTCGCCCGCGGTTGGGCGGAAATTCGCCCGAGCGGCGCGCGGCTTCCCGGGGATTCTACCGTGTCCACCATTTTCAGCGTCCTGTATATTTACCTTGACAGCCTGGCCTTTCTCCTGCTCTCGGCGCTCGGCCTCATCATCATCCTCGGGATGATGGGGGTCACCAACATGGCGCACGGCGAATTCATGATGCTCGGGGCGTATACGGTCAGCCTGAGTTGCAACGCCGGCTTGCCGCTGGCGCCGGCGGTTCTGCTCGCGACCGCGACCACCGGCCTTCTGGGCATGGCGACCGAGCGGCTGATCATCAGGCGTTTCTACGGCAACCTCCTGCAAAGCCTGGTCGCGACCTGGGGGTTGAGCCTGGTCTTGAGCCAGGGGATGCTCATCCTCATGGGGCCTTCCCTTCCGGGGGTTCCCATGCCCCTGGGGGGATTCGGCGTCGCCGACAAATCCTACGCCTCCTACCGGCTGTTGCTGCCGGCCATCGGGGTCGGCGTACTGCTTCTCCTCTGGGTGGTCCTGTTCCGTACCCGGGCGGGAATGAAAATCCGGGCAACCATGCAGAATCCGGAAATCGCCCAGGCCATGGGCGTCAACGTCAAGGCCGTTTACCTGCTGACGTTCGGCGCCGGGTCGGCCCTGGCCGGATTCGCCGGGGCCTTGTACGCCCCCACCACGGTGATTGGCCCCCTCTTCGGCAACAGTTTCCTCGCCCCCGCCTTCGTCACCGTGGTGGTAAGCGGGGGCGCCGACATCATTCTCGGCGCGGCGATGTCAAGCGGCGCTCTGGGGGCGGTGGAAGGCTCCTTCAACTATCTCTTCGGATCCGTCACCGGGAGAATGTGTCTCCTCGTCGCCACCATGTTTCTTCTGCGCTGTTTTCCGGCCGGGTTGTCGGACGTTCTCAACCGGAGGAGGCGGTGATGTTCGCCTGGCTTGAAAAACACTTCAACGGACCGCAAACGCTGGGGGAAAGCCGATTTTTCTGGGCCTCGTTCCTGGCGGGCTGCCTCTTCCTCCTTTGCCTTCCCCTGTTCGCGGACGAATACGAGGTCGGGAATTACACCTATTTTCTTCTTCACGCCTTTCTTGCCCTCGGGCTTTCGCTGATTTGGGGTCAGGGCAACATTCTCAGTTTCGGACAAATGGTTTTTTTCGGAATCGGCGGCTATTCCTATGGCGTCTTTTCCGTGAATTTGTTGAAAATCACCCAGAACACCTTCTTTTCCCTGGCGATGGCGATCCTCTTCGCCTCCTGCTGCGCCGGCTTGCTGGGTTATTTTCTCTTTTACGGCGGGGTCAGCGGGGTGTATGTCACCATCATAACCATGGTCTCCACCATGATCCTGGAGACCTTCATGGCGCAAACCGCCGGCCCGCAATGGACGGTCGGCCTGATGCCGCTGGGCGGTTACAACGGCATGACCAACATCCCGCCGCTGCAACTGAACCTCGGCGGGGAGTTCCCCTACGAATTCCGCGACGCCCGGCTGTATTATTTGGTGGCGGCGCTGGCGATCGCCGCCTACCTGGGCCTGCGCAAGCTGGCGAATTCGCGCTACGGCAACGCCCTGGTCGCGGTCGGGTCCAACCCGCTGCGGAGCGAAATGCTCGGCTACGACATCCGGATGATCCAGTTCGCCGCCTTCACCATCGCCGGGGCGCTGGCGGCGGCAAGCGGCGGGTTGTACGCCGCCTGGGGCAATTATATCAACCCTTCCGTCATGGGCCTGACCACGGCCGCCATGCCGGTGGTGTGGGTGGCGTTCGGCGGCCGGCGCTGCCTGCTCGGCTGCGTCGTCTCGGCGCTGTCCCTCCAATATTTTTCCCAATGCCTGTCCGCCGACGGCAGCCAATACGCCCTGGTCATCCAGGGGGGGGTGCTGATGCTGATGATCATGTTCATCCCGGAGGGGGTGACGCCGCCGCTGGGGCGCCTGCTCGGGCGCCTCGCTTCGGGAATTTTCCGGTCCGGAGCCGGGCGGCGCCTTCCGATCGAGCGCCTGGAGAACAACGGTGCATAACCCCCTGCTGCAATTGGAAGGCGTAACCAAGCGGTTCGGCGGGGTCACCGCCGTGGAAAACATCACCCTCAACGTCTTCATTCGCGAGTTGCGCTGCGTCATCGGCCCCAACGGGGCCGGGAAAAGCACCTTGTTCCGGCTGATCACCGGAATGTATCCGCCGACCGGGGGCGAAATTTTCTACAACGGCTATAACATCACCTCCCTTTCCACCTTCGAAAGGGCCCGCCACGGCATCAGCATGAAGTTCCAGACGCCGATGGTGTATTACGACCGGACCGTCGGGCAAAATGTCCTGATTTCCCTCCAGCGGCACTACGACCTGGAAAAGGCCGGGAAAATGGCGGTGAATTTCATGAAAAACTTCGGCCTCGCCGGGATGGCCGGCCGCCTGGCCGGCGAGGTGGCGCACGGCTACCGGCAATGGCTGGAAATATGCATGGCGGTGGCGACGAATCCGGAATTGCTGTTGCTGGACGAACCCACCGCCGGCATGTCGGCGGAGGAAACGGCCAGGACGGCGGAACTCATCCACCGGTTGAACGATCTCGGCATGACCATTCTGGTCATCGACCATGACATGGAGTTCGTCCGGTTGTTGAATTGCGACTTGACGGTTTTGCACCTGGGAAAATTCTTCGCCCAGGGCAAGCTGTCCGAAATTCAAGCCCATGCCGGGGTGCGCGACATCTACCTCGGGAAAAGATAAGAGCCGGTGGGGGGCCGGGGGTTGCCCCGGCGGGGGAGGGGCGGCATGTTTTTCCAGGTCAAGGAATTGTGCTCCGGCTACGGGGCGATCGGCATCGTCATGGACGTGAGCCTTTCCGTGGACAAGGGGGATATTTGCGTCATTCTCGGCCGAAACGGGGTGGGCAAGACCACCTTGATGAAAACCTTGATCGGTTCCCTGAAAGTCCGGGCGGGGGAGATTCGTTTCGAGGGCCGCGGGATGGAGCGGATGCCGACGCATGCCCGCGCCCGGCTGGGCATAGCCTATGTCCCCCAGGGGCGCGGCATATTTTCCGATCTCACCGTCGAGGAAAATCTCCGCATGGGCGAGGGAATCGGCTCCGGGAAGCCCCCCTATGACGAGGTATTCGCCTATTTTCCCCGGCTCCGGGAAAGACTGCGGCAAAAGGGCGGAACCCTCTCCGGGGGGGAGCAGTCGCAGTTGGCGTTGGGCCGGGCCCTTATCGGCAATCCGCGGCTTGCCCTTTTGGACGAGCCTTCGGAGGGAGTGCAGCCGAATATCGTCGACGAAATGGGGGAGGTGCTGGCCAGATTGAACCGCGAAACCGGCCTGACCATCATCCTGGTGGAGCAAAACATCGAATACGCCCTCGGCATCGCCACGACCTGTCGAATCATGGCCAAGGGCCGACTGGTGGAGGAGGTGGGCAAGGACGAATTGTCGGACCCGGAGACTAGGCGCCGGCATTTGGCGATCTGACGTGCGCGGCGGACGCCGGCCGGCATTTCCGGAGAAAAGGATTGGGCGGGGTATGGCGAGGAAGGGAGGAAAGAATGAAGGCGCGGATTTTTCCGGCATTGCTGGCGGTACTGGCGTTTTTTCCGATCCATGAAATCGGGCTGGGCCATTCGGCCAGGGCGGGGGACGGAAGCCGGCCGTCGATCAAGATAGGGTTTGTCGACAGCCGTTCCGGGGTCCTGGCCCTGATCGCCGGCCCGAAAAACTATGCCGCGCGGCTTGCCGTCAAGGAAATAAACGACGGGGGCGGCGTTCTCGGCCGCGAACTGGAGCTGCTCGATCCGGATGCCCAGTCCGACAACCGCCGCTTCCAGGAATTGACCCGGATGTTGATCCAGAGGGAAAAGGTCGACGTGCTTTTCGCCGGCACCGCCAGCGCCGAGCGCGAGGTTGTGCGCCCCATCGTGGATCAATACAAGGCGCTGTATTTTTACTGCAATCAATACGAGGGCGGCGTGGCCGACAAATACACCTTTTGCCTCGGTCCCGTTCCCGAGCAGCAAATCGATCCCCTTTTGGCCTATGCGGCCCGGAACTACGGGCGGAAAGCCTATATCGTGGCGGCTGATTACAATTTCGGCCAACTCAGCGCCAAATGGACGCATGCCCTGTCCGGAAAGTACAATCTCGAAATAGTGGGCGAGGAGTTCGCCCCGCTGGCGACGAGCCAGTTTTCTTCAACCATCGACAGGATACAGAAGGCGCGGCCCGATTTCATCATTTCCTACCTGGTCGGGGACAATCACGCCTCGTTTTATCCCCAATTGCGGGGGACGGGGCTTTCCGTGCCGGTTTTCACGACCGTCACCCTGACCGATCACAAGCGCTTCCAGCCGCCGATCATGGAAAACACCTTCATTTCCGCCCATTATGTCGAAGAGCTCGACACTCCGGCCAACCGCGATTTCGTGGCGCGCTTGCGCGGCATGTTCCCGGACACCGTCTATATCGGGGAGTCGGCGCAAAACACCTATGCGGGGGTTTATCTTTACGCGATGGCGGTGGAGAAGGCCGGAACCACCGAGATCCCCGAAAAGTCATCGAAGCCCTGGAGTCGGGATTGGCGCGCGATTTTCCGGAGGGACGGGTGTCGCTCGATCCCAAGACCCATCATCTTGTCCGGGATTTCAGGATATTCGCCATAAACAATCGGCACGGGATGGAGGCGAAGGAAACGCTGGCGACAATCAAACCTGATTGGCTGAGCGCCGAAAAGGGCGTCGACCTGACCAAAAAGGACGAGTTTACCCAGTATGAGCCATAGTGGCTTTTTTGTCCGGATGGGAGTTAATTCGAAAGGAGGGGAAGATGGGCGTATTCACCGCGGCCACGGTCACGATGGAGGTGGTGTACGACAAGCGGAAAAATCTCCAGAAATACCTGTCCTTCGTCAAGGACGCCGCCGGGAAGGGGGCCAGGCTGATAGCGTTTCCGGAACAGTCGCTGCAGGGGTATTTGACCAATCTGTTCGCCTACGACCTGGAAAGCGTCAAATACCAGCACGGGAACGCCGAAACGGTTCCCGACGGCGAGTGCGTCCAGGAAGTCGTCAAGGCCGCCAAGTCCTACGGCATGTATATCGAATTCGGCATGACGGAAAAGGACGCGGAGCGTCCGGACGTCCTGTACAACTCTTCGGTTCTCGTCGGACCGGATGGATATGTCGGAACCTACCGCAAGGTGCACCAGCCCGGGGAGGAAAAGCAGATCTATACGCCGGGCAAGGGTTTTTCCGTGTTTCAAACCGCCATCGGCCGGATCGGCATGCTCATCTGCTACGACAAGATGTTTCCGGAAAGCGTCCGCGAATTGGCGCTGAAGGGAGCGGACATCGCCATCATGCCCACCGCCTGGCCGCTTTCCGCCGTCGGAAGCGATCCGGAGACGGACGTCATGGGGTATTACTACAACCTGCTCGACACGGTCCGGGCCCTGGAGAACCAGTGCTGGTTCATCTCCTCCAACATGTGCGGAAAGCACGGCGTCCACGAGTTTTACGGCCACAGCCAAATCGTCGCCCCCACCGGGTACATCCAGAATAAATGCGGGGTCGCCGAGGGCGTCGTGTACCATGACATCGATCTCCCGGGCTCGCTGGTCGCGGCCCGCGGCACCGAGGTGTTGGGCCTGAATCTCCTTAAGGATCGCCATCCCGAGGCCTATGGGAAAATCGCCTCCCATTATTCGGTCGAAACCGCGAACTGACGGTTCCCCCTTCGGAATGGCGCCGCGACGGGCCGCGGAAACGGAATTGATGGAGATATTTTTGCAAAGGCCGCCTCCCGCCGCGAGCGGGGGCGCGCCACCGGGGCGGAAGGGGAAACGATGCACTGCCGGATATCCCAGGAAGACCAGGAGTAACCGTTCACATCTTATGAAAATGTCAGAGGAGCGAAGGTGGGGCGGTATTTGAGGAGTGAGCGAAAAGCGAGTTGAGGATGAAAGTGAAGGCGGAGGCATGTTGTTTGGCGCAAGAGGAAAGAACGGTCCACATCCGCTCCCTATAGGCTCTGCCTTTCGAGCTGCGTGTGCCCTGAGTGGCAGCACGGTCAATCACCACCTGACGGATGGCTTGTTCCGCCCGGTTGTTGGTCGGCTCGACCAGGGGATGGGAAAGGAAGCGAAGATACGAATCGCCATGTTTCCGGAAGCGTTTGGCGATATTCTCCGCCGTCTTTTTCGACGGTGCACGACCAAGTATGCGGCATACCCGTTCCCCGGCCTTGGTCAATTCTCCCCGGTCGGCCTCGGGATGAGACTGGGCATGGTGGTAGAGGCGAAACAACTTCCTTA
>JAISYL010000087.1 GCA_031269935.1 Planctomycetota bacterium | reverse complement strand
GCCGCGTTGATCTCCCTGGCCAGCGCCCGCAGGAGCGTGGTCTTCCCCGACTGGCGGGCGGCGTGGATGACGAAATAATCCCCCTGCTCGGCCAGTTGGCGCGCTTCGGGTAGGCGATTGACGGCCGGCAGCATGTAATGCCGGTCCGGGACGCAGGGGCCGGCGACGTTGAATCGCTTCGGGATGACTGGTTCCATGCCATACGCCTCCCTGAGTGAACCTGGCCGGAAGCGGCCGGCTTCCGGGATTAACGTATTATACCGCCAAGCCGGCCGGAAAACAATCGCCGCCCCGTTCGCGACCGGGCGCGGCGGGAAATGGCGAGGGCGCCATTCCTACCGAAGGACGAATATCGTGGCATGAAATAAACGGCATGGATACGAAAGGCATGCTTCCCGGCCGGCAACAAATTTAAGCCGGCGGCGGGGAGGGGAGACAAAATTTTCTTCTCGGGGTAATTTTATTTTATGGAAAACATTGATAAGAGAGGACGGATTCCTATCATGGGATTTGTAACCGTTCACATCTTATGAAAATGTCGGGGGAGCGAAGGTGGGGCGGTATTGGAGGAGTGGGCGAAAAGCGAGTTGAGGATGAAAGTGAAGGCGGAGGCATGTTGTTTGGCGCCAGAGGAAAGAACGGTCCACCTCCGCTCCCGATAGGCTCCGCCTTTCGGGCCGCGGGTTCCCTGAGCGGCGGCACGGTCAATCACCACCCGACGGATGGCTTGTTCCGCCCGGTTGTTGGTCGGCTCGACCGGGGGATGGGAAAGGAAGCGAAGATACGAATCGCCATGTTTCCGGAAGCGTTTGGCGATATTCTTCGCCGCCTTTTTCGACGGTGCGCGACCAAGTATGAAGTAGACGCCGCACCGGGGGCGAAGGATGGTGGCTGGCTGTTACTTAAACTCACGATTATTTTGTATTGACAACCCGAGCCACCTCAGGTACGATGCCGGAAAAATGAAATGCGACGACAAAAAAGGGATCATGACGGGAAGGGTGAGTATGCGTCACATTGGAGAGTGCTGCTGCTTCACCGGACATCGGCCAAAATTCTTTACGTTTGGCTCAAATGAAGATCATCCGGATTGCATCGGGATAAAGAATTTTATACGCGAAAACTGCGAACGTCTGATTGTTGAAAAATGCGTCACGCATTTTATTAGCGGCGGCGCTCTGGGTGTTGACACATGGGCGATGGAAGAAGTGCTTTCACTCAAGGGAAAATATCCTCGCATCACCCTTGAATGCGCTTTGCCTTATCCGGAAATGCCCGACCGATTCCACCACAAGGACAGGAAACGCCATGATGCCATAATGGCGAAATGCGACGTTAAAACCATCGTCTCTCCAACGTACACCGGCCGAACCTGTTTGGATAAAAGGAACGAATATATGGTTGACCACGCGGGATACTTGATCGCGGTTTGGTTGGGAATCATGACCGGCACTGGGCGTACGGTGGAATATGCCAAAAAAATCGGGCGTGAAGTGATTTGCCATAGACCATCCCACCGCTGTCCCAAATAGCGTCATTTTAATCGCTATAACTATAATTTTTATCATTTGTTACATTAAAAAAGCGAGGGACGCGACTTGAAATCCATCGTATAATCTGGGCTTCCTTTCACTTGGAGGATCCAGATGTACGAAGGACAAATGCTCTTTAGCCAGATCATGGATTTCCTTCCGCGTAAAGCGTTCGACCGTTGCGTGGCAAAATATAACGGCGACCAAAACAGCAAGGGGTTCAGTTGCCGCGATCAGTTTCTTTCCATGGCTTTCGCTCAGCTTACCCTTCGAGAGGGTCTGCGCGGGATTCAAGGAACGCTACGGGCAAACAGTCATTGTCTCTACCACATGGGATTCCGGTGCAAGACGATATCCCGAAACGCTCTGGCCCATGCCAACCGGGAAAGACCTTGGCAGATTTATGCCGAATTCGCCATGGCCTTGATGAAGCGGGCCAGAAAGCTCTACCAGGGTGAGTCCCTTGCAGTCGACCTTGACGCAAACCTCTTCGCCCTGGATTCGACGACCATCGACCTCTGTCTGGCGCGCTTTCCATGGACGCCGTCGCAGCAGTCATCGGTCCATTCTCCGCCGCGAGACACGCCCAAAAGGCGATCATTTTGCTCGGCGGTAGTTCAAAACCTCATGAATATCGGCGCGGCGATCATCGCTGATGGCATTACCGATTCCGCCGGCCTCAAATTCCGGTACTGAATTGACATGAGAATCCCAATCGTTATCTGTCTTGCTAATCGCTTCCAAAGGAAATGCCGCATTCATTTGTTCGTAGCGATTCATCCTCGATAAAGCGGCGCGCCTGCCGGTTCGCCTTACGACGCGTTACGCTCATGGCGTCCGATGCGCTTGATGGAGGCCATCGGTTACCCCCTCCGGCCTTTGCCCGTTATGGCCCGATCTGGATTGGCCTTGAAGCCGATGCGCTCCCTGGGGCGCTCGGGCGCGATGTCCACGGCCAGCCGTTTCAATTCCTCGAAGACGACCGCGAAAGCCTTGTCGTGGTCGCCCACCTTGGCGGCTAGTTCCTCGATTCTCCGGGCCAGGGCCTGATTGGCGTCCAGGACGTGGCGGAGGCGGACGAAGGCCCGGATTATCTGAACGCTGGCCGCGACCGCCCGTTCCGACTTCAGGATCATGGACAAGGCGGTGGCCCCGTATTCGGTGAAAACCCTGGGCAAGGCCCGGCGCCGACCGCCCCACGAACTTGATATGCCAATTTGGCATTTCAAGTTGTCCCATTCCTCCGCATTCACGCGGAAAGCGAACTCATCCGGAAACCGCTCCTGATTGCGGTCAACCGCCCGATTCAGGGCTCCCGTCTCCACCCCGTACACTTCGGCCAAGTCGCTGTCCAACATCACCCGCCGGCCTCGCACGGCGTAAATGCGGGCGTCGAGGGGCGAAGGGCGGAAAGGGGTTTAGGCGCGTTTTTGCCATGCTCAATCGCTTCCCGGCGACTCGTTTCCCTCATACCCTACTCCCCGGCCGTCCATCTTATCAATTTCTTCCTTACATTCAATTCATCCATTGGTTCATCGTGTCTGAAATATACAAGCTCGATTCCGTTTTCTTTACATATGACATATTTTATGGTTCTTCGGAAGAATTTGCGGGTGATTTAAGACAAACCATTCCCTCCGGCTCCAGGGCTTCGAGGGAGGATCGCCCTCTCCACCCCGTCACCATCGTCGCCGGCCCAGCCTAAGGTGCGACCGACGCCGATGGTGACGGGGCTCCGAGGACTCTAAGAGCGTGTTGTTAAATACCGGATCGCCCGGGTTAGACAAGGAAAAAGTCGCCGGCGGGATGATTTTTGACCGGCGGTCAGGGGTAAAAATCATCCGAGAAGCGGCTTTTGACG
>JAISYL010000084.1 GCA_031269935.1 Planctomycetota bacterium | reverse complement strand
CGTCAAAAGCCGCTTTTCGGATGATTTTTACCCCTGACCGCCGGCCAAAAATCATCCCGCCGGCGACTTTTTCCTTGTCTAACCCGGGCGATCCGGTATTTAACAACACGCTCTAAAAGCCGGCTTACGTACGCGCCTTGCGATAGGTGTGGGTCGGGCGGCCGATCGAGCCGTGTTCCACATGCAGGGTGATTTCATCAATGGCCACCAGGTATTCCATGTACTTGCGTATCGTCACCTTGGAGACGCCGAGATGCCGGGCCACGTCGTTTTGGGAAAAGGCGGCGCCGTCCAGCGAATCCATGAAGGAGCGGACGCTTTCCAGGGTCTTGGGATGCAACCCCTTCTGCACCGCCTGGGCGGGGGAGGTTCGGCCGAACATGCGATCCAACTGCTCCTGGGTGGCTTCGCCGGTCTGCCGCAGCAATTGGTAGCGGCGCAGGTAGTTCTGGCAGGCGGCCTTGAACCTCTCGTAGGTGAAGGGTTTTATCAGGTAATCAACCACTCCCAGCTTCAGGGCGCTGCTGATGACGTGGGTATCGTTGGAAGCGGTCAGGAATATAACGTCCGCCGAATTGCCCTGGGCGCGAAGGGCGGTGAGGAACTCCACCCCGTTCATCACCGGAAGGTACACGTCCAAAAATATAAGGTCGACGGGGGTCTCGGCGATCCTGGCCAAGGCGTCGCCGCCGCCGGCCGCCTGGCCGGCCACCCGGAAACCGTCCAGGGAATCCACATAGGCTCCGATGATTTTCATGACCATGGGATCGTCCTCGACGATCAGCACGTTGATGATCATGCCGCGGCGCCTCCGAAAAGGAGGTGTTAGTGGGTGTTGTTAGTGTGACTAGGCATAACCTAGTCACACTAACAACACCCATTTAGAATGTCTTCAGCCTGGCGGTGAACACCGTTTCCCCGGGGCGGGAAACGACGGCTATGTCGCCGCCCAGCGACCGCAATTCCTGCCGCACCAAATATAAACCAATGCCCCGGCCCTCGCCCTTGGTGGAAAAGCCGCGTTTGAACACGGTCTCCAGATGCCCGGGAAGGATCCCCCCCCCGTTGTCCCCGACCTTGATGGCGACCTCCCCCTGGGCGTGGCGGACATCGACGACGACCCGGCCCCCGCCTCCGGGTATATTTCGCGCCGATTCCACCGCGTTGTCAATAAGATTTCCGAGAACCGTGACCAGGACGTGGGATACCGTTCCGTCCTCGATATGGCCGATTTGGCTTTCGGGGGTGACGGTCAGGCGCACGTTCTGTTCGCAGCAGTAGCCGCTTTTGCCGAGCATGAGCCCGGCGATGACCGGATCCTTGAACGTGTGCAGCAGCTGTTTGTTCTGAACCAGTTGATATCGGTGGACATCGATTATATAGGACTTGGCCCGGCCGTATTCCTCCATATCCAGGAGGCCGAGCAGAACCTGCAGCTTGTTGAGAAATTCGTGGGAGCTTGCCCGGAGAGCCTCGACCAACTGCTTGGCGCCGGTGAGCTCCTCCGCCAGGCGAACGAGAAGCGTCCGATCGCGGAACGTCTCCACCGCGCCCACCACCTTGCCTTTTTCGATGATCGGCACCCGGTTGGCGATGACCATCGTACCGCGTATCCGCTGCTCCCGATCGTATTCGGCTTCGCCGGCGGCCATGACGTCGGGGAGGCGGGAATCGGGCAGGATCCCGTCCAGCCGCATGCCCTTGAGATCCACCTTCTCCATTCCCAGAAGGCGCCTGGCGCTTTTGTTGGACAGGGTGACCACCCCGTCGGCGTTGATGGCGATGACGCCCTCGTGGACGGCTTCGAGCATGCCGAGGTGATCGTGGTGGAGCTGGGCCAGTTCCTCCGGTTCGAGGCCGAGGAGGATGCCCTTCAGCTTCCGGGCCAGGAGCACCGCCCCGGCGACGCCGATTACCAGGCCGCTGACCAGGTAAACGGCCGAATAGTTGATCATTTGCCGGCGCAGGTCCTCGACGCGGTAGACCATGGTGCCGGCGGCGACGAAGCCGATTTGCTCCCGGCCGTCGAAGACCGGGACAAAGGCCCGGACCGAAACGCCCAGGGTGCCTTCGGCCACGGAGACGTACTTGGCGCCGCTCCCCACCACCCTGGCCTCGTCGCCCCCCATGAAGGTCAGGCCGATGACCCCGGGATTGGGGTGGGCGTAGCGTTCGCTTTTCATGTTGCAGACGGTGATGAAATCGACGTCGGCGAGAGACTCGAGGATGGTCCGCACCTGGCGCTGGATTTCGCCGGCGACCGGCGGCCCGCGCAGGCCCTCGAGCACCACCGGCAGCCGGGCCACGGTGTCGGCGACGTTCAGGAGATTGCGCTCCAGCGTCTTGTCTATGCGGTTGATGAACATGGCCGTGCTCAGGGCAATGGTGACCGAGGCCGAAAGAAGGACTATGGCCACGATCATCAGGGTGATTCTGGCCTGCAGGCGCATTTCCCCCTCCCCTCAAGGAAACCGCGCGACTCAAGCCGTCCAGAACAGATCGACGATCCCCTGGGAGAAGAACGGCACGAAGGTCAGCAGCAGCAGGCAGGCGCCCAGCACGACGTAGAAGGGGACGCATTCCTTTATGAAATCCTTGAAGGAGCATCCCGTGATGCCGCAGGTGACGAACATCAAGGTCCCCATCGGCGGGGTGACGCAGCCGACCGCCAGGTTGAAGATCACCACCATGGCGAACTGGATGTCGTTGATGCCGTAGGCGCGGGCGGCCGGCACCAGGAGCGGCACCAGCACGATGAGGGCGGCGTTGCCCTCGATGAACATGCCCACGACGATCAGGAAGAGGTTGACCGCCATGAGGAAGACGTACTTGTTGGAGATGGCGGAGACGATGAAGGCGGTCAGCCTTTGGGGAACCATCTCCCGGGTAAGGATCCAGGCGAAGCAGGAGGCGGCGCCGACTATGACCATGATGCTGGCGGTGGTGAGGATGGTCTCCCTCAGGGCGGTGAAGAAGCCGTCCCAGGTCAGGTCGCGGTAGACCACCCCGAGGAGAAGGGCGTAGGCGATGGCGATGGAGCCGGCCTCGGTCGGGGTGAAAATGCCCAGCCGGATGCCGCCGATGATGATAATCGGCAGGCACAGCGGCCAGAAGGCCCGGAACAGGGCGAGCCCGAAGCCGCCCCGCATGACCTCGGGGTTCGGCTCCGAGCGGTAGCCCCGCTTCACCGAAATGAAGCCCACCAGAACCATAAGGGCGAGGCAGAGGAGGACGCCCGGGCCGATGCCGGCGACGAAGAGCTTGCCGATGGAGACATTCGCCACCGAGCCGTAGATGATCATGGCGATGCCGGGGGGGATTAGCGGGGTGATCATGGCCGAGGTGGCGGTGACCACCGACGAGAAGGGATTCGAAAAGCCCTTGCGGATCATCACCGGGACCAGCATCTTGGCTTCCATGGCCGCGTCGGCGAGGTTCGATCCCGAGAGTCCGCCCATGAGGGTGGACAGGAGGATGTTGACCTGGGCCAGCCCGCCCGGAATCCGTTTCCCGATCAGGACCTCGCAGAAATCCATCACCCGCTTGGTGACCCCGGAATAGTTCATGAACACCCCGGCGCAGACGAAGAAGGGCACGGCTAGGAGCGGGATGCTTTCCATCCCGGCGATGACCCGCTGGGCGATGATGAGGGTCGGCACCTTCGACAGGGCGAAATAGAAGGCCGCGCCGGACAGAAGCGAGATGAAGACCGGGATGCCGAAAAAGATGAAGACGAGCATCACGGCGCAGGTGATGGCCAGGACGTCAGACATGATCCGGGTCCTCCTTCCTGTATTCGACGGGCCGGGGATCGCGCGCGCCGGCCAGGACCAGGAAACTGTTTACCGCCATGTACAGGCAGGCCGCCGGAACCACGGCGTAGATAAGCCAGTTGGGAATAAGCAGGATGTTGGTGGAGCGTCCGCTCGTGTACATCTGATTGACGAAAAGCAGGGAGTAATAGCCGAGGAAACCGATGGCGGCGATAATCACCAGGTGGGTGACGGTCTTCGCGACCTTGCGCAGAAACATGGGGAATATCCCAACGAAGGCGTCGATGGCGATGTGGCCGGTCTTCCGGGCCACGGCGCAGGCCCCGAGAAAAGCGACCCAAATGAAGCAGGCCAGTTGCACCTCCTCCAGCCAGGTCAGCGGCCGGTTGAGGTAATAGCGGAAAAACACGCCGGCGACGGTGATGGCGATTAGCAAGACCAGAAAAACGCTCGCGAGACGCAAATCGAAATCGTGAAGAAGACGGGAAAAACCGACATTTTTTCGCATGGCGATTCCTTTTTTCGCAATTCCGCCGGCCGACCCGGGGACGGGGAACGCCCCCGGGCCGGTGATTTCGCCGATCCCGCCGCCGGCGGCGGGACTGGACCGGGCCGATCTCGCGCCCCGTCCAAACACAGCCGGCTTTCAATCGGCCCCTACTTCATCGCCGCCTTGACCCGGTCGACCAGGCCCGGGGTCCACCTGGCGATGATGGCCGGGTTCTGGTAGATGGGCTCGGCCGCCTTCTTGAACTCCTCGATGTCGACCTCGATGATTTCAACCCCCTCGGCCTTGAACTTGGCGATGGTTTCCTCGCCCGCCTTGAGAACGATGCCGTTGTTGAACAGGCCGGCCTTGTCGCCGGTCGACACGAGCAGCTTTTGTTGTTCGGGGGAGAGGCCGTCGAAGAAGACGGTCCCGCAGGCCCAGACGCAGAAGTTGCGGACGTGGCCGTCCAGGGTCAGGTACTTGGCCACTTCCTGGAACTTGCCGTTGTACAGCACCTGGAGCGGGTTCTCGAGGCCGTCGATGACGCCCTGCTGCAACGCGGTGTAGACCTCGCCCAGGGGCATGGGGGCGGGGGCGGCGCCCAGCACCTCGAAGCCGGCTATCTGCATGGCGTTGTTGGGGACGCGGATCTTCATGCCCTTGATGTCGGCGACGGTCCGGATCGGCCGCTTGGCCAGGGTGTGGCGGTCGCCGTAGATCCACTTGGAGGTCAGGATCTTGACGCCCATCTTCTCGAGCTTGGCGACTTGTTCCTTGTACCAGTCGGAGTCGACCAGCCGCCAGCAGGCTTCCCAGCTGTCGATGAGGTAGGGGGCGAAAACGATATTGAAATCGGGGACGCCGCGATCGGCGTAGAAGGCGCCGTCGGCCAGGGTTATGACCGAGTCGCCGGCGATCATCTGGTCGATGATGTCGTTCTTGGAGCCGAGTTGGCTGGAGGGATAGACGTCCATTTTCATGGCCCCGCCGCTCTCCAATTCGAGCAGGCGCGCCCATTCCCGGCAGGCGAGATCGACGGGCTCGCCGGGATGGTTTTCATAGCCGAGCTGGATGACGACCTGTCCGGCCGGAGCGGTGGCGGCAAGGCCGGGGAGCAGCGCCAGCGCGAGCCAGGCGGCCAGTACTTTCGCACATTTCCTCATGACATCTCCTTTTCGAAAAGAAAACGCGGACAACGGCGCTTCACGGAAGTCTACTTTCAAAGGAAACCGGGCGGCGGTTGGCCCGGTTTTCCTTAAAAGCCCACTCAAATGTGCTCAGCCTCCCGGCTCATGTCGATTTTCGGCTTCCCCTCCCGGCCCCGCCGGTAAATCGGCAGATAAACTTCCCCGTCCCGGACGGGGCAGCCGGAACGGCCCCCGTCCCGCATGATCACCGTGCAGTTGCCGCAGGCGAGGCAGCACTTGCCCGGGGCGAGCCCGGTTCCGGCCAGGAGGTCGGCGGCGAAGCCGGGGTAGGCGAAGGCCTGGCGGCCGAAGCCGGCCAGCCGGCACCAGCCGTCCCCCACCAGGCCGGCGGCGAGGTTGGCCCCGAAATTCCGGAACCAACTCAGCCCGGTTCCCACCACCGCCGCCTCCGGAACCGCCGCCTGGATGGTCCGGGCGGCGGCCAGCAGCTTGGCCGCCCCCAGCAGGGGATGTTCCGACGGGGTGTAGAAGCCGTGGTCGAAGGGCCGGTTGACGTGGGGATTGAAATAGGGGTTGCCGCAGGTGACGTCAAGAAGGAGAACGCCCCGAACCGCCAGCCTTTTCGCCAATTCGATCGGTTCGGAAAAGTCCGGCCGCCGGGGGTCCTCCCCGTCCACCCCCCAACCGTAGGGCCGGGGGAGCGCATCCCAGACTCCCAGCCGGCTGGCCAGGATCCGTCCCGGACCGATTTTATCCCTGACCGCCTCGACCGTCTCCAGGAGCGGGCGCATCCGGTTTTCCAGGGGGCCGCCGTATTTGCCGGGGCGAAGCCGGGCGCCCAGGAGCTCCCCCAGCAGATACCCGTGGCAGGCCTTGAGATCGACCGAGTCGAAGCCGGCCGCGATCGCCAGCCCGGCCGCGGCGGCGAAATCACCGGGCAGGCGTTCCAGTTCGGCGTCCGAAATCACCCGGCCCGGGCGCTTGTCCAGGACGGGGTTGGGGCAGGCGACGATGGGGGCCGGCCCCCCGGAGTCGGGACAACTTTGCCGGCCGGAATGGGTAAGCTGGAGCACCGTGATCGGCCGGGGCCGGCCGGCCGGAACCGCGGCCATGGCCTCCTCCCGCAAGCGGCGGAAAGCGTCGAGGTTGCCGGCGTGCAGCCAAAGCTGGCGGGGATTGGCCCGGGCCTCGGGCCGGACCGCCGTGGCCTCGAACCAGATCAGGCCGGCGCCGCCGGCGGCGAAGCGGCGGTAGCGCCGGAAGGTGAGTTCGCCGGGGGAGCCGTCCGCCTCGCCGTCCGCCCCTTCCATGGGGTGGATGGCCAGCCGGTTGGGGAAAATCAGCCCGGGCAGGGCCAATTCCCGGGCGCAGGGGGAAAAATCCCGGGAAAAGGGCAACTCCGGGGCCAAGCGCCGCAAATCGGCGAGAAAGGCCGCCTCGTCGCGGTAATTGAAGCGCCGGAAACCGGCCGAGGTCGAATCCGCCGCCGGGACCGTCATAAGGCGAACCTCCCGGGCTAGTGCTCCGTAAAGGTGGAATTTTAAAGGGAATCAGGTCAACCACCGTCCGATTTCCTTTAAAATCGACTCTCAGGGAATCAGGGCCGCCTTGACCGTTTCCCCCCGCTCCACCGCCGCCAGGGCTTCGTTGGTCTTTTCCAGGGGGAAGCGGTGGGTCAAAAGGCCGGCGTAAACGTCCGGCTTGGCCAGGACCAGTCCCAGCGCCTGCCTAAGGTGCCGGGTGTCGGACAGCCAGACCCCCTGGATGTTGAGGTTCATCAAATTGACGATCCGGAACCAGTCCACCTCGATTTTGCCGGTGGGGACGGCGATGCCGGCGGTGAGCACCGTCCCGCCCCGCCGGGCCAGGGTCAGGGCCTCGGAGACGGCGGTGTTGGCGCCGGCGCATTCATAGACCCAGTCCGCCCCCCGGCCGCCGGTCAATTCCCGCACCCGCGCCAGGCGTTCCTCCGGGCCGGTGGCCGCCCGATCCAGGACCAGGGTGGCGCCCAGCCGGCGGCCGATTTCGGTCCGGGGCGATTCCCGGCCGATCAGTACGATTTGCCCCGCCCCGCTTCTCGCGGCCAGGTCGACCGCGAACATTCCCAGCGGCCCCGGCCCCAGGATCACCGCCGTCTCCCCCGGCTCCGGCCGCTTCAAATCGAAGGCGTGGGCGGTGGTGGCGCCGGAGCAACAGGCCGGGACCAGGATGGCCGGATCCAGGCCGGCGGCGGCCCTCAGCCCGATTAGCTTTGCCCCCCGGCGGAGCAGGAGGTGGCTGGCGTAGCAGCCGTTCAGGTAGGGCGGTTCGTCCCGGGGTACATGGATGCCGTAGGTGCGGCGGTTCTGGCACAGGCCCGGATCCCGCATAATCACGCAGAAATAGCAGGCGCCGCAGGAAAGCCCCCGCTCCCAGGCCAGCCGGTCCCCGGGGCGGACCGCCCTCCCCTCGATGTCCCGGAGTTCCCCCCCCGAAGCGACCAGTTCCCCGATGCCCTCGTGCCCGGGGATGAGGGGAACCCTCACCCGGATGTCCTCTCCCTTGCATATATGAACGTCCGAACCGCAGACCCCGGCGGCCAGCAGGCGCACCAGCGCCTCGCCCGGACCGGGTTCGGGAAGGGGAATTTCCCGAAGAACCAGGGGGCGGTTGAACTCTTCCAGAACCATTGCCCTGGCCATGGATTTCATGCCCGCCTCCTTGAATTCCGAATCACTTCAGTTCGCCCGCCATTTCCCGGGCCCAGTGATCCACCACGATTTTCGGGGCGTAGACGAATACCAGGCGAAGTTCCCCGGAGCCGGAGTTGTCCAGACCGTGTTCCTGGTTGGGCTCCACGAACACGCAATCGCCCTTTTTCACCGGGAGGGTTTCCCCCGCCACCGTCATGTTCCCCTCCCCCTCCAGGATCAGGTAACTCTCCACGGTTTCGTGGCGGTGCCCGGGGATGGAGCCGCCCGGATGAATCTCGACGTAGCCCTGGCAGAAAAGTTGGCCGGGGAGGGCCCCGTTGTCGCCCAGGATCACCCGGGTCCGCCGCCCGGCCGGATACTCGGTCCCCTCGATGGAAAAAATGTTCACCTTTTGCATGGCGGGGCGTCCTCCCGGGAATTGGTTTGAAAAAACCGCCGAAGCCGGCTGAACCGGGGACAATACCCGCCAGATCCAAATCTTCGATTTGGATCTGGCGGAGGGTTGGATCAGGCGAAGATCCCGCCGGAAACATATTCCCGCCAAACCGTCTCGAACCAGTCGGCCCCGGCCGGCAGGGGCCGCACCGGCCGCCAGATCGCCTCCCAGCGGTCGCCGGCCCAGGCGATTTCCTGGATTTGCCCGGAAAACCGGCCGCCGTCCAGCCGGTGGGAAAAGAGATCGGGAAGCCCGGGTATCGGCCGCTCCCCGGCCGGGTCCTGGACCAGGAAGGAGCCCCGGCCGCCTCCCCCCCGCCCGATGTAATCCTTGACGGCGAAAAGGTAGGCGTATTGGCAAAACGCCAGATCCCGCAATTGGTGCAGGTTCCGGAGCTCTCCCGGCTCCCGGATCGCCCCGCCCCTTTCCAGGCGATCCCATTGTTCCGCCGCCTCGGCCAGGGCCTGTTCCGTCCCCGGACCCGAACGGATGGGGCCCGCGTACCGGGACATCCGCCGGCCGATGGCCCGGCGCTCCTCCGCCAAGTCGAGGGGCGGCCCCTCCCGGGCCAGGGCCTCCTCCCCGTAGGCGACGGCGGCGGCCAGGATCCCGCCCGCCGCCTTTTCCAAGTCATCTCCGGCCGGCGCCTCCTCCCGGCGATTGGCGAGGATGTACTGAACCGCCCGGAGGCTTCCCGCCTGGCCGGCGTTCAGGGCGCTCCCCCCCGGCCGGCTGACCCCGTGCGAACCGTTGACCTCGCCCACCGGGAAAAGGCCCCGGACCCGGCTTTGCCACCAGGCGTCCCCGGCGATGCCGCCGTTGTTGTGCTGGGCCGACACCGCGATCTCCAGCTCCTCGCCCCCGAGCTCTATCCCGTGTTCGCGGTACAGCCGGATGGCGGCCGGATTCATTTTTTCCAGCCGGTCGATGGGTTTTTCCAGGAGGGCTCCGGAGTTGGCCAGGTATTCCCGCGCCTCCGCTCCCAGGCGGGAAAAGTCCGGGCGGCCGTCCCTTTCCAGCCGGGAGGGATTCCGGGCGTAGTCGAGATAGACCCGCCTCCCCCGGCACACCGTTTCGTGGTGGACCAGGATGTCGACGAGGGACGAGCCGAAGCCGGCGGTTTTGCCGGGATCGAAGGGCCATTGGTAGCCCTTGAGGAAAATGGCGTCCAGGAGCCGTCCGGCCTCGGGAAAGAACTCGTCCAGGAATTCCCGTTCCTCCCCCCCGTCCGGGGCGCGGGAAACATAGCGCGGCAACGCCTGCTGATAGGTGCCGGACAGGTTCCAGCGGAATTTCACCGAGGCGAGCCCGAATTGGGACTCGGTCAGGTTCTTGCCCAGGGCTCCGGCCCGGAGGGCCAGCCCGGTGCTCCCGACCTGGGAGGGGGGATACACCGAAGCCTCGTACATCCCCGCCTCCCCCCCGGTGGCGAGAATGACGTTCCCGGCCGCGAAAACGGCGTAGCGCCGGTCCGGATCCTCCAGGTGGTCCAGATCGAGGGCCAGGATCCCCAGGACCCGCCGGCCGCCCTCCGCCTCCCCGGCGGTCAGGATTTCGATGGCCTGGAAGCGGTCGAAAACCGGGATCCCCCGCTCCCGCACCGCCCGGAGCAGCAGTTCCTGCATGTATTTCGAGGTGAGGGGGCCGGCCGAGGTTCCCCGGCGCAGGGGATCGTGATCGGTCTTGTAGCCGACGTACTCCCCCTGGGCGTTGTGGGGGAAGGGCACCCCCAGTTCCACCAGCCGGAAGAAGCAGCGGGCCGAAAGGGCCGCCTCGGCCAGGGCGGTGTCGCCGTCGGCCGCCCCGCCGGCGAAAATTGCCCGGGCCATCCCCCGGACGCTGTCGCCGTCCTCTCCGCACAGGGTCAGCTTGTAATAGGTCTGCTTGTCGGAGCCGGTGTTCCGGGAGGTTCCGAGGGTCAGTCCCTCGGTAAGCACCGCCACCCGGCCCTCCCCCCCCCGGTCCAGGCATTCGGCGGCGTTGAGGCCGGCGGCGCCGCTTCCCACCACCACCGTGTTGAAACGGCGGAGCGCCGCCCGGACCTTGCCTATCCTCAGGAAACCGGCGCCGGCCTCTTCCATTCGCGGCCTTTCGTCAATTAACCAGCCCCGGCAGGAACATGGTGAGGGCCGGCACATAGGTGAGGACCATGAGGAAAATGGTCATGACTATCCAAAAAGGAATCAGCGGCCGGATCATCCTCGATATCGGCACTCCGGAAATGCCGGAGGACACGAATAGGGTGATCCCCACCGGGGGGGTGCTCATCCCGATGGCCAGGTTGGCCACCACGATCAGGCCGAAATGGATGGGATCGACCCCCAGGTTGGTCACCACCGACAGGAGGATGGGGACGGTGAGAATGATGGCGGGGGTGGCGTCCAGGATCATCCCCAGGATCAACAGGAGGAAGTTGATGAACAGGAGGATCAGGTACTTGTTGCCGGTCACCGACAGCATGGCCCCCGAAATAAGCCGGGGAATCTGCTCCCGGGTCATGATCCAGCCCAGGATGTTGGTGGCGGCGACGCAGAACATCACGGTGGCGGTCACCATGGCGCTGCGGTAGAGGATGTCGGG
This sequence comes from Planctomycetota bacterium, assembly GCA_031269935.1. Taxonomy (GTDB): domain Bacteria; phylum Planctomycetota; class SZUA-567; order SZUA-567; family SZUA-567; genus JAJBSZ01. The sequence goes on along the minus strand of JAISYL010000084.1, from coordinate 12,461 downwards.
AACGTCGGCGAAGACGAGCTTGCGGTAGATGAAGCGGCCGACGAAGACGGCGTAGACCACCGCCACCACCGAGGCCTCGGTGGCGGTGAAGTAGCCCCCGAGGATGCCCCCCATGATGATGACGACCATCAGGAGCGCCCAGGCCGAGTCGAGGAACGACTTGAGCACCCGAAGGAGGGAGACCCGGGGATCGGTGGCGTAATTGTTCCGGAGGGCGTAAAAGTAGCAGACCAGCATCAGCCCCAGGCCGATGAACAGGCCCGGGAGATAGCCCCCCAGGAACAGCTTGCCGATCGAGACGTTGGCGGCGGCGGCGAAAATCACCATGGGGATGCTGGGGGGGATGATGACCCCCAGCGGCCCCGAGGTGGCGGTGAGGGCGGCGGCGAAGGGTTTGTCGTAGCCGTGCTTTTCCATGGCCGGGATGAGGATGGAGCCGATGGCGGCGCTGGTGGCCTGGGCCGAGCCGGAGATGGCGCCGAAGAACATGGAGGCGATCACCGACACCATGGCCAGGCCCCCCCGGATATGGCCGACCACGTCGGTGGCGAACTGGACTATTTTCTCCGAAATCCCGCCCCGATCCATGAGGTTGCCGGCCAGGATAAAGAAGGGAATCGCCAGCATGGCGAAGGAGTCGATCTGGGTGAACATCCGTTGATCCACCACGGTCAGGGGGACGTTCCTGACCATGATGCCGCCGATGGCGGCGATCCCGATGGAGAAGGCGACCGGCACCCCGGCCAGGCACAGTCCTCCCAGGAGCGAAAACACCAGCCAAATCATGCCCGGCCCTCCCGGTTGCGGTTACGCGACTCCCGCAGATCCGCCCTGGCCAGCTCGACCAGGTGCAGGATCATCAGGAGCCCGGAAAGCGGCAGGGCCGCGTAGGGAATCACCATCGGCAGCCGCATGGCCGGGGAAAACTGGTTGAGGATGCGTTTCAGGAGCTCCCAGCCGTGGAAGAGCATGATGTAGGCGAAGAACAGGATGGCCAGGTAGCCGAAAAGGCGGAAAGCCAGGGCCGGCCGGGGCGGCAACTTGCCGATCACCACGTCCACCAGAAAATGCCCCCTGGTCGCCACCGCCGCCGCCGCCCCGATGAAGGTCAGCCACACGAAAAGGTAGCGCGACACCTCTTCCGACCAAGCCAGGGGATTCTGCAGGATCAACCGCCAGAAAACCTGGGCGAAGCAGAAAACGGCGAGCAGGATCATCAGGGCGACGAGGAGCCACCTTTCGGCCTTCCTCACCGCCGCGAACAAAGCGTCCAAAATCGTCCCTCCCGGAAACCGCCCCGCCCGGGGTCAATCATGGCCGGGAAACCGGGATTCTCTCCGGCTTCCCGGCCGCCTTGGGGATCGTCCAAAAATAACTTATGCGAGCTTATCCTGCGTCACCAACGTCGCTCTCGTAAATTTTGTCCAACCACGGGCGAAAATTCACTGCCGCGACTCGGTTTCTTGTCTAAACATGCATAAGTTATTTTTGGATGGATTTTTACCTCCTCATTTCGCCTGGGCCTGGATCTTGTCGATCAGTTCCTGCCCCACGATGGGGGCGTATTTGGCCCAGACCTTCTTGGCCGCCTCGCGGAAGCCGGTCAGGTCGTCGACGTCGTTCAACTTGGCGCCCTTCTCGACCAGGAGCTTCTCGGTGCTGGTCTCAAGATCGACCCAGGCCTTCCGTTCCCACTTCACCATGTCGGCGGCGGCCTGGAGAAGGGCGGCCCGGTGGTCCTCGGAAAGGCCGTTGAAGAAATCCAGGGACATCAGGACGATGTCGGGGGTCATCATGTGGAAGGTGCGGGAGAAATAGGGGGCGGCCTCGAAATGGGCCTGCATGTGGTAGAAGATGGGGGCGTTCTCGGCCCCGTCGATCACCCCGGTCTGGAGGGCGGTGTAGATGTCGCCCACCGGCATGGGGGTGCCGCTGGCGTTGAAGGCGGCCATGGAATCCATGAAGATCGGGCTTTCCGGCACCCGGAGCTTCATTCCCCGGACGTCGTCGATCTTGAGGATCGGCTTGTTGCGGTTGTAGATGCTGCGGATGCCGGCGTCAAGATAGGCCAAGCCGTAAAAGCCATGCTTGGGAAGGATTTCCGTCAGGAAATACTTGCCGACCTCGCCGTCCAGGACCCGGTAGAAATGCTCGCGCCCGGAGAACATGTAGGGGAGATCGAACACCTGGATCTCGGGGAAATACGAGGAGAGCCCGGTGGTCATGGTCTTGGCTATCTGCACCGTCCCCAGGCCCAGGCCTTCCACCAGGTCGCGTTGGTTGCCCAGGGCGGAATTGACGAACACCTGGACCTCCACCTCGCCCTTGGTGAGTTCCTTGACCCGATCGGCGAAATAGTGGTAAGCGCGGGAGTGGGGATGCTCCTCCGCCAGTACGTCCCCCATGATCAACTGGATGGCCTCGCCGCCGGCGGCGCGGCCGGCAACCATGGCGAATAGGCAGGCCAGTGGCGGCAAAATCGCCCGGAACCAACATTTCCTCCGCATAGTTGTCCCCTTTCACGCGAGATTTCCCGTGGGTCCAAAAAAACGCCCGTTTCCCTCCCGGCGGGTTCACGCCCCCGACGGGGTAAGGGTGCGGAAATAAATAAAATTTACAACTTCGGCATGAAAGCGCCATGCCGGCAATAAACCGCCGCGCCCGTTGTAAACGTAATTTCTTTACGCGATCCAATCAATTCCGTCTCCCCCGGGGTGGACTTTTTACTGGAATCGCCCGCTCATTCCCCCCCGAACAGCGGCCGCATATGCCGGCGGTAGAGGTTGTCGGTGACCGCCTCGCCGATGGCTTCGGCGTAGCGGTCCAGGAGGGACAGGTATTCCCCCCCCATCCCGGCCGCGATTTTGTAGCCGACGTGGATCAACTGCCGGAAGCCGGGGTGGTAGTCGGGGCAGCCGGGCTCGTGGCGGAGGGCGACCGCGTACCTGGTCCCGCTCCAGCCGGCCACCTCCTCCGGCCGGGGCAGGGCGGCCGGATCGATGTCGATGACGGCGGCGTAGGGCTTGACCAGTTCCTCCAGGTGGGCGTGGGCCTCGGCGTAGATTTTCCTGGCCGCCGCCAAGCCGTCGCCCCCGGCCGCCGCCAGGGCGCCCACTTCCTCCAGCCAGGTGGTTCCGGCGGTCTTGACGTGCACCCCCGCCCCGAATTTGCCGCAGGCGCGGCGGATGGCCGGATAGATGGAGAATTTGTCGCTTCCCGAATGCACCGAAAGCTTTAGGTTCCCCGGGAGGCCGAAGGCTTTGGCCGCCGCCGCCGCCACCGCCACGTCGCTCTCGAATTCGCGGGCGAAGCCGGCGAGGTCGCCCACGTAATCGACCCCCTTGTTGAAGCGGCCGGTGAACTTGGGGGCGATGGTCTGGGCCGGGATTTTCTCCTCGGCCACCATGGCCAGGATGAAATAGAGGTCGGTGGGGGACTGGGCCTGATCCGTCTCGTCCATCGACACCTCCACCACGAAGTCGTCATGCCCCTTGGCCTCCCGGATCCGCCGGTAAATCCGGCCCGCCTCCCGGACCGCGCCCAGGAACTTGTCCGCCGCCGCCTCGACGTCCCGCCGATCGGCCAGGAGGGGCGGGAGCCCTCCGGGCAGTTCGATTTTCACCGGTCCGGCTCCGGCCCGGCGGCGGGCGAATTCGGCCGCCCCCGGATCGGGCTTGCCCACGTAGTCGGCCACGTCCAGGGTGAAGAAGTCGGAGGCGGCGACGAAGCCGTCGACGTTTCCGAGGTTGATGTGATCGGCGTCCACGAAATAGGGGTCGGTCCAGCCGGCGGCCCGGACGGCGGCGGCCGCCTCCTCGCGGACCGACTCCGGCTTGGTGCCGGTGATGCCGTGCTCGCGGAAGGATTTGTTCCAGACCGGGGCGACCGCGAAGCCGTCCTTCCGGAGCAGTTCGAAGGCGCGCAACTGCGCCCGGCCCTGCCGGGTGAAACGGTCCCCCACGCCGAAGGAGAATTTGGGAAGCGTCGCCATGTTTTTCCTCCAGGTTATGGGCGATTGCCGCCCGTTCATTCCGGCCCGAACAGCAGGTCGGGCAGCCACAGGGAAATCCCCGGGAAAACGTTCAGAATAATCAGCACCGCCAGGAGGGGAAGGATGAAGATGGCGGTGTGGCGGAAGACTTTCTCGACCGTTATCCCGGCCACGCTGGAAAGCACGAACAGGACCGTCCCGAAGGGCGGGGTGAGGGTGCCGATGACCAGGTTGACGCACATGACCAGCCCGAAGTGGACCGGGTTTATGTGAAGGGCGTCGAAAAGGGGCAGGAGCACCGGAGTCACCAGGTTGATGGAGGCCACCGTCTCCATAAAAAGGCCCATTATCAGGAGGAGGATGTTGAGCATGAGGAGGACCACCCAGTAGTTGTCGGTGACCGAAAGCACCCAGGCCGCCGTTTTCTGGGGCGCCTCCTCCCGGGCCAGGATGTAGGCGAAGAGGGTGGCGGAGGCGACGATCAGGAGAATCTGGACGGTGGTGGTCATGGAGTCGACGATGGCGGTCTTCAGGGTCTTCCAGTTCAGGTCCCGGTAGGCGATCCCGAGGATTATCCCGTAAAAGCTGGCGATGGCCGCCGATTCGGTGGGGGTGAACCAGCCGGTGAACATCCCGCCCAGGATTATCACCGGGGCCATGAGCGAGAAGAAGGCGCTGACCAAGGCCTCGGCCATCTGCCGCAGGCTGGCCCGGGGCTCCCGGGGGCATTGCAGCTTGTCCGCCTGGAAATAGATCACCAGCATCAGGGACAGCCCCATCATCACCCCGGGGATCACCCCGGCCGCGAACAGCCGCCCGAGGGAGGAGGAGGAGGCCACCGAATAGACCACCATGATCATGCTGGGGGGGATGATGGGCCCGATGAGCGAGGAGGCGGCGGTCACCCCGATGGTGACCCGCTCCCCGTAGCCCCTCTCCTTCATGGCCCGGATTTCAATGGCCCCGAGCCCCCCGGCGTCGGCGACCGCCGCCCCCGACATCCCGGCGAAGATGATGGAGGCCAGGACGTTGACGTGCGCCAGGCCGCCCTTGACGTGGCCCACGCAGGCGTTGGCGAAGTTGAAGATCCGGGTGGTGACCCCCCCGTAGTTCATGACGTTGCCGGCGAAGATGAAGAAGGGGATGGCCAGCAGAGTGTAGGAATTCACCCCTCCCACCATGCGCTGGACCGCCGTATGGGGCTGGATGTCGCCGGTGATCGCCATGTACACGAAGCAGGCTCCCCCGATGGCCAAGGCAATCGGGATCCGGATGGCGATGAAGAAGACCAGGAGGCCGAACAGTACGTAAAGCATCATACGAGCACCTCCGGTTTTTCACCATCCCCTTCCCCCGGCCCCCCGCCCGGCTCCCGGTAGCGGCCGGTGAACAGCCGCCATATCCGGCCCGCCTCCATGATCGCGGCCGGAACCCCGCAGAGGACGGTGGCGAAATAAAGCCAATATTGGCTGATGGCCATGGCCGAGGAGTAGAACCTGACCGTCCGCGCCGACAGCCGGTAGCCGAACCAAGCGAGGAAGATCCAGAAGGCCAGCCCGGCCAGGCAGCGGAAGAGGTTGATCAGGAACAGGGCAATTCGGAAATTATGCCTGGCCAGGTATTCGTGGAGGAAGACCACCTGGATGTGCTTGCCTTCCCGGCGTACGTAGACGGAGCCGACGAAGGCGACCCAGACCAGGGCGTAGCGGCAGAATTCGGTGTTCCAGGTGATGGAGGTGCGCAGGACCGCCCGGAAGCCGATTTCCAGGAGCATGGCGACGAAGATGGCGACGAACAGAAGCCCGGGCACGAACTTTTCCAGCCAGACATAGGACGCTATCATTTTTTTCAAGACGTTCCCCCAGGGAGCGGACTTGTCAAGGAACTCAAACCTGCCGCCGTTTGAATTCCTTGACAACGGCTCCCACTCCGATCACGGCCGCAAGGGCCCCGCCCCCGGGAATTTTCCCGGGGGCGGGGCTGGCTTCACTTCAAATCCTGGATGTACTTGTAAAGATCGCCGAACTTGGCCCAGTTCTTGGCGTATTCGTCCGACATGGACTTGGTCTTCTCGGCGAAGGCCGCCCGGTCCACCTCGACCACAGTCAGGCCCTGGTCCTTGAAGAACTGCACCAGCTTGTTGTCGCTTTCCACCATCAGCCGGTAAATGAGGTCGCAGCCCTCGGCCATCCCGGCGATCAGGATTTCCCGATCCGCGGGGGAGATCGCCTCGAAGGAGTCGCCGTTCATCACCAGGGAGACGATGTTGGTGACGTGGGCGGTGAGGCTGAGAGTCTTGGCCACCTCGTAGAATTTCATGGACTGGATGGACACCAGGGGATTCTCCAGGCCGTCAACCGCGTTCTGCTGGAGGGCCAGATAGGCCTCGGAATAGGCGATCGGGGTGGGGTTGGCGCCCATGGCCCGGGCGTAGCCGACCGTAATCCGCTGGTCCGGCACCCGCAGCTTGAAGCCGGCCAGGTCGGCCGGGGTGCGGATGGCCTTGTTGCCGATGATGTGGCGGATGCCCCAGGTGCTGGCCCCGATTATGTAGGCTCCGTGCTCCTCGTGGAAGTCCTTCGCGATTTCCGCGAATTTCGGGCTCTTGACGAACTGCATGACGTGGGCGTTGTCCCGGAAGAGGTAGGGCATTTCGGTGAGGGTCATCACCTCGTAGACGTTGGCCAGTTGCCCCGCCCCGGATTCGGCGATGTCCAGGCCGCCGGTGATGGCCTGCTCCATCAATTCCTGCTCGCTCCCCAGGGTGCCGGTGGGATAGACCGTGATGTTGACCCGGCCGGCGGTCCTTTCCTTGATGATCTTGGCCGCCTCGACCATCCCCACGTGCCAGGGATGCGAAGGCTCGTAGATGTGGCCCAATTTGAGATCCACCGACCAGGCGGAAGCCGCCGCCAGGAAAACCGCCGCCGCCAATCCGATTTTACGCATGCTCCTTATCCTTTCTTCAAACTGAGGAAAACCTCCGTCCCGGTCCGGGGAGGGGATCCCACCCGGCCGGAACGGGCACCGCCATTTTGGTTCCGAATTTCGGGATCCCCCGCCGATGGGCGTCCGGTTTCGCGAACCGGAGCGGGAAGGCGTTTTTCCCTTATTTCAGATTCTGGATGTAATCGTAGAGATCGCCGAACTTGGCCCAGTTTTTCGCGTATTCGTCCGACATGGACTTGGTCGCCCGGGCGAAGGCCGCCCGGTCCGCCTCCACGATGTTGACGCCCTGCTCCTTGAAGAAGTCGATAAGCTTGGCGTCGCTTTCGTTGATCATGCGGAAAATGATTTCGCAGCCCTCGATCAGGCCGGCGGAAAGAATCTCCCGATCCGCGGGCGGCAGGCTGTCGTAGGAGTCGCCGTTCATGACCAGGTGCACCACGTTGGTGACGTGGGCGGTGAGGCTGAGGAATTTGGACACCTCGTGGAACTTGAAGGAAAAAATGGTGGGGAGGGGATTTTCCAGGCCGTCCACCGCGTTCTGCTGGAGGGCGAGGTAGGCTTCGCCCAGGGCGATCGGGGTGGGGTTGGCGCCCATGGCCCGGGCGTAGCCGACCGTGATCCGCTGGTCCGGCACCCGCAGCTTGAAGCCGGCCAGATCGGCCGGGACGCGGATGGGCTTGTTGCCGATGATGTGGCGGATGCCGTAGGTGCTCGAGCCCACGATGTAGGCCCCGTGCTCTTCGTGGAAATCCTTCTTGATTTCCTCGAATTTCGGGCTTCGGACGAACTGCATGATGTGGGAGTTGTCCCGGAAGATGTAGGGCATTTCGGTGATGGTCATGACCTCGTAGACATTGGCCAACTGTCCCGCCCCGGACTCGGCGATGTCCAGTCCGCCGGTGATGGCCTGCTCCATCAGTTCCTGTTCGTTGCCGAGGGTGGCGGAGGGGAAGACGGCGATGTTGATCCGGCCGTCGCTCTTTTCCTTGATGATCCTGGCCGCCTCGACCATTCCCAGGTGCCAGGGATGGGTTGGTTCGTAGGCGTGGCCGAGCCGGAGGTCAACCGCCGGGGCGGCGGCGGCCAGGAGGGGGATCGCCAGGAACGGCAATAACATTTTCCGCATGGGCTTCTCCTAAAAAAGCTGGTCCGTTCCTCCCGGGCGCGGCCAGGCGGCCGGCCGGCGGAACGGGAAAAATTCATCCCCGCCCCATCCCCGGCATTTCATCCGCGGGAATGAACATGGCCTTGACCGCCCGCTCCTCCTCGATGTCCCGGAAGACCCGCTCCCAGTCGGCGATGGTTTCCCGGTGGCTGATGGCGTTGGCCAAGTCGTAGCGGCTGGAGGCCATCAGGCGAAGCGCCTTGCCCCAGGAGGTGTAACTGGAACTGAAATTGAAATGGATGTCCAACTGCTTGTACATGGCGGTGTTCCAGGAAATCGCGGCCTCGTCAGAGGGACAGAGGCCGATGCAGGTTATCCGGCCGCCGATCCGGGTCATTTCCGCCAGGCGGCGGATGCCGGCCGGGGCGCCCGAGGCCTCGACCACCAGATCGGCGCCCCGGCCGCCGGTGAGTTCGAGCACCCGCGCGACCGGATCCTCCCTCTCGACATTGATCACCCCGTCGGCCCCCAGGGCCAGGGCCGCCTTGAAGCGGATCGGCTCGCTCTTGCTCCGGCCGGTCAGGTAGACCCGGCTGGCCCCGGAGGATTTGGCGACGTAGGCGGCGAGAATCCCGATGGGACCGGCCCCGTTGACCAGCACGACGTCGGCGCAATCGACCCCGCAGCGCTCGTCGATTTCGTGGACGGCTATGGCCAGGGGTTCGCAGAGGGCGGCGATGTCGTAGGGCACCCCCTCGGGAATGCGGTGGAGAAGCCGTTCGGGAACCGCGATGTAGTCGGTCATCCCCCCGTTCACCCCCCAGCCCGGGGCCCGGCGGTGCACGCAAAGGTTGGTTTTCCCCTGCTTGCAGACCTCGCATTTGCCGCAGACGATGGTCTTGGGTTCGGCCACCACCCGATCCCCGGGCCGGAAATCCTCCACCTCCCCCCCGGTTTCCACCACTTCGCCGGAGAATTCGTGCCCCAGCACCACCGGCGGCCAATAGCGGAAGGTATCGTGCAGCACATGCAGATCGGTGGCGCAGACCCCGCAGGCCTTCAACTTGATCAGGACCTGATCCGGGGCGGCGATGAGGGGTTTTTCCACTTCGCGGATCCCGACCTGGCCGACTCCCCGGGCGTATTTCACCAAACCCAGCATTTTATCCTCCCCGCGATCCGCGAAGTCCAAATCCTCGCTTCGAATCGAAGCCGCCCGCTTTGCCAAAGCGCCGCCGCCGGGTCGGGCCTTGCCCACAAGACAAAATGATTGCTTCCAGGGATTCGCTTGGGCGGGGACGCCCGGACTTCGGCCGTTTCCGCCCTCAAGTGGATTTTTATTTGCAGAGCTTGTAGGTTTCTTCCGCGATCCAACCCTCCTCGTCGGTGGGAATGACGAGGACGCGGGTTCTAGAGGCGGCCTCGGAAATGTCGCATTCCTCGCCCCGGGGAAAATTCCGATTCTTCTGGAGATCGATGGCGATGCCGAAATTTTCCAGCCCGGCCAGGCATTGTTCCCGCACCGCCGCGCTGTTTTCGCCGATCCCTCCCATGAAGCAGACGGCGTCGACCCGCCCCAGAATGGCCATGTATTGGCCAAGGAAGGCTTTTATCCGGTAGCAGAAGATGTTTATGGCCAATTGGGGGCGGGAGGACGCTCCCGCCTTGGCCGCCTCGTCCCCCAGGGTGCGCATGTCGTTGGAAATCCCGCTAATGCCGAGGAGGCCGGATTTCTTGTTGAGCATCCGGTCGATGTCGGCCACCCGGGAATATTCCTGCTTGGAATTGAGGTAGGGAATGATGGCGGGGTCGAGGTCGCCGCTGCGGGTCCCCATGACCAAGCCGGCCAAGGGAGTGAACCCCATGCTGGTGTCGACCGACTTGCCGTTCCTGACCGCGGCCATGGAACTGCCGTTCCCCAGGTGGCAGGTAATCAGGTTGACCTCCGCCTCGGGCTTCCCCAGAAGCTTGGCGGCCCGGTTGGTCACATAGGCGTGGCTGGTGCCGTGGAAGCCGTATTTGCGGATGCGGTAGCGTTCGTAGATTTCGTAGGGCAGCCCGTAAAGGTAGGCTTCCCGAGGAAGGGTCTGGTGGAAAGCGGTGTCGAACACCGCCACCATGGGCACCCCGGGCAGGGCCAGGGTGCATTCCTGGATCCCGACCAGGTTGGGGGGGTTGTGGAGGGGGGCGAGGTCGCAGCAGTCGCCGATGCAACCGATGACGTCCTGGTCGATCCGCATGGCGTTGGAATAGCGTTCGCCCCCGTGGACCACCCGGTGGCCCACCGCCGAAATTTCCCGAACGTTTTTCAGCACCCCCCGCCCGGGATCGGCGAGGCAGGAGAGGATGAGGGAAAGCCCGGTTTTGTGATCGGGAATCGGCCGGGCGATTTCAAATTTCTCCTCCCCCCGGCGGTGGGTAAGGGCGCTGGCGCCTTCGCCAATCCTTTCCAGCAGCCCCTTGGCCAGGACTTTCCTGCCCGGCATGTCGTAGAGCTGGTATTTGATCGACGACGATCCGCAGTTGACAATCAGGACGATCATTTTGGAATTCTCCGCCCGGAAGAGCGTGTTGTTGAATGCCGTCTCATCTGGTTATACTTCGTCAAAATCGCTTCCCGGCGTATTTTTTCTCGTTTAACCCGGACGATCCGGCATTTAACGACACCCACCAAGGGAAACAATCTTAATCCTCTTCCCCGGTCCTTGCAAGATTTTTTTCGGGCCGGGGCGATACATTTCCAGACCTACGCAGGAAAATTTCCTTTGAGGAGTTCAAGGAGATGGTTTTCATCCCATCCGGCCGCTTCGCGTCCGGTCTTTATTCCGGATGGTATTCGCGCGGTGGTGGCGTCCGGCCTTTGAATTGGGGGATATTTTTCTTTATAACTCGCTTTTAGTGGACTTTTGAAGGAAATCAAACAAACCGCCGTTTGATTTCCTTCAAAGTTTCAGGGTTTTCGTTTCAGAGCCGTTTTTTTGCCATGTCGCCGGCTTGAGCCGAGTTGACGAAAAAACACCCCATTGAAACGAAAGCGGTTGAATCTTTAAAGGAAATCGGGCGGTGGTTGGCCCAATTTCCTTTAAAAGTCGACTTTATGCAATCCAACTATTTCATCATCACCTGAATCCCGTTGTCCCTGAAAAAGGTCAGGTATCGCGCGGGTGGTTCGGTGTCGGTGACGACGCAATGGAAGGCGGACAATTCGGCGTAGGTCAGCAACGCCGAACGGTCGAATTTGCTCGAATCCACCAGCAAATAGCAAACGTCGCTCCGTTCCATGATCTTTTTCTTGATGGCCAGTTCGCCCACCGTGTTGGTCGCGCCCTTTTCGATGGACACGCCGGTTGCGGCCATGAATGCCTTGAAAATGTTGAAATTCTCCAAGTGGTCGACTGGGCTGTAGTTGGAGGAAAAGGAGGCGGTGGCGGGGTTGAGTTGCCCGCCGAGCGAGATGGCGTTGATGTTTGGGTGTTCGAGGCAGAAGTTGATGGCGTGCAGGTTGTTGGTCAGCAGGGTGACGTTGCTCCGTTCCGCTAGGTGGGGCAACATATGCAGGGTGGTGGTGCCGGAATCGAGGAAGACGATGTCGTTGTCGGCCACGAAACGCGCCGCCAGGGCGCCGATGGACTGCTTGCCGGCTTGATACATGGCGCTGCGATCGACAAAGGATTGCTTGATGACCATGGGCGTTTTGATGGTCCGCACCCCGCCGTAGACCTTTTCGAAAGCGCCGTTCTTCACCAGCTCGGACACATCGCGGCGGATGGTGTTTTTCGACTTGCCGAAGGTGTGGCACAACTCGTCCAGGGAAACGAAATCCCGTTTCAGGACATATTCCTCCACTTCGCGCAGGCGCGGATATTTCATGTGTTTTCTCCCCGGATATGCCCGCCCGATAAACAGTATACTATAGACGTCCGGATTAAAAAAGTCAATTCACGCCCATGATATAATCATTTTAAAAATAAACTTACCATAAAATTACTAGAAAAATGGTCAAATGTTCATAAAAATTGGTTGACCTCAATGTAATATTGTGCTACACTTGATTCGGTTTATGAAACCTATATCCCCTCTGATCGAAAATCACAATTTTAAACCGCCGGCGGTATGTGGACTTTTAAAGAAAATCGCGTCAACCACCGCTCGATTTCCTTTAAAAGTCCACGGTAGGCGATGCCATGAACTCACGACGCAGGAACAATGCCGGATTACAAAGCGATCCCTGGATGAAATTTGGACGCGGGTCCAGAGGGATCTTTGCCTTGAAAGGAGCAACGATTATGAAAAAGATGTCTTTCGCGGTACTGGTTTTGATCGGATTATCCGCGGCTTTCGCCGCAACGGCCGGCGAGAGGATTACCCTCAAGCTTGCCCACGATTTGGAGCGCCAGCACATCGTCGCGGTAACGT
>JAISYL010000072.1 GCA_031269935.1 Planctomycetota bacterium | reverse complement strand
GCCGGAGTCGCCGGTTCCGGATTGCTCGCCAATGTCTACAACGCCGCGGACGGCGGATTCGCCAATGCCGTCACCGCCCGGAACAACAGCCAGCCCGGCAATTTCAACATGGCCGTCCTGGGCGCCATGCTTGACGGCAACGGTTCCCAGTTCACCGTCAACGGCGAAAAATACGCCGTCACCCAGGGCTTGGTCGAGTCCTATGTCGGGGCCAACCAATACGGCCGAATCGCCGCCGCCTTTGACGGCGTTCTTGACATCGGCGGCGCCGTTTTCAGCCGCGTCGGGCAAATCAACCGGCAGTTCGCCGAAGCCAGGAAATTTTCCGGCGCCGACGACGCTCTCGCCTCCGCCATCCTGAACCGCGACTATTGCAATCGCGTCTGGTTCAGCGGCCTGGGCCTTTGGCAGGACATGGACGCCCGCGACGGCTTCGCCGGCTACGAATACGACTCCTACGGCTTCATCACCGGCCTGGATCGGGCGTTCGGGGCCGTGACCGTCGGCGGCGCCTTCTCCTACGCCTCCGGCGACTACGAGAACAAGCTGGCGGAGCAGAACAATTCCGACATCGACAACTTCGGCTTCAACCTTTACGCCTCGTACAACCACGCTTGCGGACTCTTCGCCTCCCTCCTGGGCGGCTACGCCTTATCCGACAACAATATCCGCGAAGTGGTCGGCGGCATGGCCTTCAAAGAGGATTACAACACCAATTCCTGGTATCTCGGCGGCAAGCTCGGCTACGACTGGCGCCCGGCCGCGAACTTCAGCGTCACCCCGTCCGTCGGGCTGACCTATGTCAACGCCAAGGCCAAGGGGCACAACCGCTACGCCGGCGGCATCGGCCCCGTTGTCGCCTACGGCTCGGTCAGGCAGAAATCCACCCTGCTGCCGATCGACCTCGCGGTCGGATACGACATCACCTGCCTCGGGGAAGGGAACCTGAATCTTTCCGCCAATGTCGGCTACTCCTACAACTTCGACGGCGATGCGGTTGACGGCGTTGCCAGTCTGGTCGGGCTGAACAACGACATCTCCTACGACGTTCGCGGCGGCAACCCGGGCCGGCATACCCTGAATCTGGGCGGAGCCGCGCGCTTCCAGTTCAAGCGCTTCGACATCGGCGTCCGGTACGACTATTATGGCAAATCCGGCTATGACGCCCACAAGCTGACGGGTTCCGTCGGCGTCAGCTTCTAAGCGGAAAGGGAAAATCAGGCAATTTCGTACGTTAGGCGGCCTCCTCGCCGAACGCACGTTTCCTCCGCCTCCCGCCGGAAGCGATCCTCTTCCGGCGGGAGGTTTTGGTACGCCGGGGCGACGTAGGTCTAGCAGCCGACGACATGGACCAGCTTGCCGTCCGGGAGGGTTTTGTCTTCCCGGAACAGCTTTTCGTCCCAGGACTTCTCCGCCCTCCGGTCGAAAATGACCAGCCACCCCTCCTTGGCTGCGAAGGCATCCATATAGCCGGCTGTCCGCTTCAGGCTTTTCTCCAAAGGCTCGCGGCCGGCCAGCTTCAACTCCACCGGATAGGCCTTCCCGGCATATTGAACGCAAAGGTCCACCCGGCCCCGGCCCACCGCCATCTCCCGGGCGATAAGCGCTCCGCCGTTGACCACCCGCTGGAGATAGGCTTGAATCACCAGATGCGGCATCGCCTCCAGGTATTCGCTTTTTTTCAGATACACGTCGGCGTTTTCCCGCCAGAATTGCTGGAACGCCTTGAGAAGCGCCGTCAGGTCAAGTGTCTTCCCGTCCATCCAGCGGTTGATCAGATCGGTTGGCAGATCGTCCTGGTCGTCGAAGGTCAAGGTCCGGAGAATGACCTCGCGGTAGATGGGATTGGCGGGTTCAAGCGCGCCGGCGGCGCTGATTTTCACCAGGCCCAGATCCAGGCAGAACCTGGTGTCGTCGTGGAGGAGGGATACCTCCTTTTTCGCCCCGGTCAGCATCGGGGCGATAACCTTCCGCACCCTTGGCTCCTTCAGCCGCTCCAGGAGCGAGTCGATATGGGTGTCCCGCCGCTTCAGCAAGGTGTCGGCGGCGCCGTCGATATGTTCGGCGGTCACCGGAAACGAATAGTCCCGCTTCAGATCCTTTTCCACCACTTGCCGAGCCAGGGCGTTCACCAGCCAAGGCTGGCCCTCCGTCCAATACCAAGCCCGCTCGATCGCTTCCGGCTGGAAAATCTGGCCGGTGGCTTCGCTGTGCTGCCGGTAGAGTTCGCCCACCTGTTCGGCGGTGAAATTGCTGAGAGTCAAAGCTTCGGTTACAACATTGAAGGGGCTGGCCCCGACCAGGCTTTCGCTCCCGGAACGGACCTCCGCCTTGAAATCGCGGATGTCCCGCATCCCCACCAGGGCTATCGACCAGGGGAAGGGCGCCTTGGCGCGATTAATGTAGCCGTTGCGCAACTGGCGAAGGAAGGTGATTAAGGTCTGCCCCGACAGGCAGTCGGCTTCGTCGAAAAAAATAATCAACGGCTTGTCAAGCGCCCGGCAAAAAATGGATAAATAATCGCCAATCATGGTATTGACCGTCGGCGGTACGGAAGATGGCCAAGCGGCTGACAGGGGTTCCACCGCCGACCATTCAACCGCCTGCCGCAAGGCGGCGATAATGTAGCCGACGGCCGGGACGGGATCATTCTCCCCCTACAGCGTTTCCAACGAACAATAGAGCGCGTAATGCCGCCCTTCGGCGTTGATTTCCCGGGTCAAGGCCCGCAGGAGAGTGGTCTTCCCCGACTGGCGGGCGGCGTGAACGACGAAATACTGTCCCCGTTCGGCCAGGCTCCGCGCCTCCGGCAAACGTTCGACGGCGGGAAGCATATAATGTTTGCCGGGAATGCAGGGTCCGGCGACGTTAAAGTATTTCGGTATGACCGGGCCCATGTCTCTCGCCTTTCTGAAGGCGTCCCGGCGGAAGCCGCCGGCTTCCGGAAAAAGCATTATACCGCCAAGCCGGGCGGAAAACAATCGGCGCCCGGTTCGCGGCCGGCGGCCGGGGAATTCACTTCCCCGGAGGCGGCAGCCGAATGAAGCGGTTCAGCCACAGGTAAAGCAGCTTGGCGACGTTGAATTCGGAATAATGCAGTCCGGGAACGGGGGCGGCCTCGACCACGTCCATCCCCACCACCCGCTCCGCCGCCCGGGCGACCAGTTCCCCGATTTCCAGCCCCAGCCGCCAGGAAAGTCCGTCCGGCTCCGGGGTGCCGGTGCCGGGAACCACCGCCGGATCGAAGGCGTCCACGTCCAGGGTGAGGTACACCCGCTTGCCCGCCAAGCCCTCCGCCAGTTCCCGGCGCCAAGCGTCCCCGGACAAATCCTCCGCGAACCAAGTCCGGAGGCGCCCGGGCCGGGAACGGAGGAAGGCCGCCTCCCCGGCCCCGAGTGAGCGGACGCCCAACTGCCAGATTTTCCCGCAAGCCGGGTGTTCCAGCAGCCGGCGGGCGGCGCAGGCGTGGCTGTGGGGGCTGCCGCCGTAACGGTCGCGGAGATCGGCGTGGGCGTCCAGGTGGACAATGTCGAAGGCGTCTCCCGGCCGGGCGAGGGCGATCCCGGCGAAGGCCCCCGGGCTCAGGCTGTGGTCGCCCCCGAGAACCAGGGGGAAGCGGCCGGCCGCCGCCGCCGCCGCCGTCCGTTCGGCCAGCCGCCCCAGGACCGAGGCCGGGGGCTCGTCCGGGGCGAAGGCGAGGGCGGGGCCGGTGTGGACGCCGTACCGGCGGACCGGCTCCGTCCCCAGGCCCCGGTCGTAAAGCTCGACCTGCCGGCTGGCGGCGATGAGGGCGGCCGGCCCCCGGGCGGCGCCGCCGCCGTAGCTGACGCCGGCCTCGTAGGGCGCCGGGACGACCTCCACCCGGGCGGCCTCCTTCCGGCACAGCCAAGCCGGCAGGCCCAGGAAATCCCCCTCGGGGGGGATTTCCCCGATTTCGTCCAGATCGTCGGGATCCTCCGGCATCGGCTCTCCCCCGGGGTCAGTCGCCCAGCACGTGGGAAAAAATGAGCGGGGCCACGATGGTGGCGTCCGATTCGACGATGAACTTGGGGGTGTCGGCCCCCAGCTTCTCCCAGGTTATTTTCTCGTTCGGAACCGCCCCGGAATAACTGCCGAAACTGGTGGTGGAATCACTGATCTGGCAGAAATAGCCCCACAGGGGGACCTCCTCCCCCAGATCCTGCCGAAGCAGGGGGACCGCGCAGATGGCGAAGTCGCCGGCGATGCCGCCCCCGATTTGGAAAAAGCCGATTCCGGCCTCCGCCGAAGCCTTCCGGTACCAGTCGATCAGCCGGAGCATGTACTCAATCCCGCCCCGGACGGTGTGGACCTTGGCGATATCGCCCCGGAGGACGTGGCTGGCGTAGATGTTGCCCAGGGTCGAGTCCTCCCAGCCCGGGACGAACAGGGGAAGATCCCTTTCCGCCGCCGCCAGGATCCAGGAATCGGCGGGATCTATCTGGTAATGCCGCTCCAACTCGCCGGAACGGAGCAGCCGGTAGACGAATTCGTGGGGGAACAGCCTTTCCCCCCGGGCGTCGGCCCCGGTCCAGAGCCGGAGCATGCTCCCCTCCAACCGGCGGATGGCCTCCTCCTCCGGGATGCAGGTGTCGGTGACCCGGTTGAGCCCCCGTTCCAGGAGTTTCAGTTCGTCCCCCGGGGCGAGGTCGCGGTAGTTGGGGGCGCGGACGTAATGGCGGTGGGCCACCAGGTTGAAGACGTCCTCCTCCAGGTTGGCCCCGGTGCAGGAAACGGCGTGGACCTTGCCCCGGCGGATCATTTCGGCCAGGGAAATCCCCAGTTCCGCCGTGCTCATGGCCCCGGCCATGGCCAGGAGCATGATCCCCCCCCCGTCCAGGTGGGCGGAATAGGCCTCGGCCGCGTCCACTAGGCTGGCGGCGTTGAAATGGCGGAAATGGCGGCGCAAATAGGAACGGATGTTTTCGGACATGCCCATTGCCTCCTGTGATTGCCGACAAAGTTGGTCATCGCCAATGCATTGATTTCATGCAGGAAACCAGTTGTTTGTCGGTATTGTCCATGTGCAGTTGCATGCGGGCGCGCGCTTTTTCGGGATCGCGGCCTTTGATCGCCTCCAAAATGGCCTCATGTTCGTTTTGCGAATCATGGCCGCGGTTCTCCCTGTTAACTTGCAAATCGCCGATCATATGGGCCAAATCCGGGATGATAATCCCCATGGTCGTGGCGAAAAATCGGTTGTGCGACGCTTTTGCCAGCTTCAAATGAAATTGTCCGGTCTTTATCGGATTGACCACCCCCCGCCCCAATTCGCCCCGTAACATTTTAAGCAAGGCGTCAACATCGTCGATTTCCTCGTCGGTGGCGTCGGTGGCGGCCTTGTAGGCGATGTTTGGCTCTAGCGCGCGCCGAACCTCGGAAAGCTCGATCACGTCATGTACGCCGAATTGAATGATGTTGCCGAGAAAATCGCTGAAACATTGAAAATTAATCTCGTTGACCACCGTTCCCTTGCTCGGAATGGAAGTGAAGATGCCATACAATTCCAATTTCTTAAACGCTTCCCTGACATAGCTTCTGCCGATGTTGAACGTTTCAGCCAACTCGCGTTCGCTGGGCAGGACGTCGCCCGGCTTCAACTCGCCCGAAATCAATAGCTCCTTTAATTGGCGAACCACATGATCGGATGGTTTGATGATCTCGATTTCTCTGAGCTTCTTGAG
>JAISYL010000062.1 GCA_031269935.1 Planctomycetota bacterium | reverse complement strand
CGCCTGGGATTGAAGGCGTTCGAAATCGGCAGCGCGTACCTCAAGCGCATCGATATCGTCCAGGCGGCGAAACCATACCTTGAGGCGTTGGCCAAGCTGGTCGACGACACGGTGTTCATGGTGGTGGAAAATGAAGGCCAAGTCGTCTATTTATACAAGATCATCGGCAGTTCCACCATCGTCCGCACCTGCGATTTGGGCTCGCGGAACCACATGTACTGCACCGGGGTCGGAAAAGCCCTGCTCGCCGCCTATTCCGGGGACAGGGTGGCGCGGATCGTCAAGAGACACCCGATGCGGCGCTTGTTAAAAAACACCTTGACCAACCTTGGCGACCTGCTTGAGGAATTGCGAAAGACCCGCGAACGCGGCTATGCCCTTGACGATCGGGAGAACCGCGAGGACACCTTCTGCGTGGCGGCGCCCCTCTATTCCGTCGGCAAGGAGCCGATCGCGGCGATAAGCGTGGCGACCTTTTATTTCAAGGTCGACGGACGGTATTTCGACTTGTTGACCAGGGAGGTTCCGAAGACGGCGCTGGAAATTTCCCGAAAAATGGGCTTCCGGCGCGAGAGGCTGTACGAATAACGCCTTTCGTTTCGTTCATTCACCAGGTACCGGGGCAAACCCATGAAGAAATTCGACAAGGGCGTTCAATGGGCGGAGCGGGCGCTTATCTGCGCCGCGTTTTTCGTCATGGTGGCGGTGACCTTCGCCCAGGTTGTCGCCCGGTTCATTTTCAACGATCCGATCTCGTGGAGCGAGGAGGTGGCGCGATACCTGTTCCTCTGGATCACCCTGATCGGGGCGTCCCATGCCATCGCCCTCGGCAAGCATTTCTGCGTCGATTTCCTGATCAGCCGCTTCCCGCCCAAATTGTACAAGGCGACCGCGCTGTTCACCGTCCTGTGCGTCCTCGTCTTCGCCGCCATCATGGTCCACTACGGCTGGTCGGTCGCCTGGCGCACCCGCTTCCAGGTTTCCCCCGCCCTGGAACTGCCCATGTGCTATCCCTACCTGTGCATCCCCCTTTCGGGACTGTTCACCATCGTCCATCTCGTCGCCGGCTTTTTCCCCGGCCGGGGCGGGGCCGCCCCGGCCGGCCTCGAGGGAGGGTACGCGGAATGATAACCTTCATAGTGGCCGCCATCGGCGTTCTCCTGCTGCTAGGCATGCCCGTCGCCTTCGCCATCGGCCTGAGTTCGGCCGGCGCCATCCTCCTCTACACCAAGACGCCGCTTTTGATCGTCATCCAGAAGATGTTCGCCCAGCTCGACTCCTTTCCGCTGCTGGCGGTGCCCTTCTTCATCCTCGCCGGCACCCTCATGGACCGGGGCGGCATCTCCCGGAAGCTCATCGACTTCGCCATGACCCTGATCGGCCACATCCGGGGGGGCCTCCCGATGGTCTCGACCCTGGCCGGAATGTTTTTCGCCTCCATCTCCGGATCGGCCCAGGCCAGCACCGCCGCCATCGGGTCGGTCCTCATCCCCTCCATGAAGGAAAAAGGCTACCACGGCGGCTTCTGCGCCGCGGTCATGGCCACCTCCGGCTCCATCGGGGTCATCATCCCGCCCAGCATCCCCATGGTCATCTTCGCCCTCACCGCCAACGTCTCCATCGGCCGGCTCTTCTTCGGGGGCTACATCCCCGGCGTCCTGGTGGGGTTGGCGCTGATCGGGCTGTCCTATCTTTTCGCCCTTCGCCACAACTTCCCCACCGAGCGCAGGGCGACCGGCGCCGAGCGCTGGAAGGCGCTCAAGGACTCGATCTGGGCCTTCGGCATGGCCGTCATCATCATGGGCGGCATCATCTGCGGCATATTCACCGCCACCGAGGCCTCGGTCATCGCCGTGGTTTACGCGGTGGCCGTCGGCATGTTCGTGTACAAGAACCTCAAGCCCGGGGACATCCCCGCGGCCCTGATCCAAAGCGGCGTCATCACCGGCATCTGCATGTTCTGCGTCGCCACCACCGCCATCCTGGGCTGGCTAATCACCCGGGAGCAAATCCCGGCCAAGGTCGCCGCCTTCATGATCGAGATCACCGCCAACCCGGCCTACATCCTGCTCATGATCAACGTCATCTACCTGTTCGCCGGAACCATCCTCGACACCACCCCGGCCATCCTGCTGCTGGTCCCCATCTTCCTGCCCCTGGTCACCCAACTCGGGGTCGACCCCACCCTGTTCGGGGTCATAACCGTGATCAACCTGGCCATCGGCATGTGCACCCCGCCGGTGGGGGTGACGCTGTTCGTCGCCTGCAGCCTGGCCAACGAGCCGATCAGCAAGGTGATTAAGACCCTCGTCCCCTACATCGCGGTGATGGTCGCGGTGTTGATGCTAATCACCTATGTCCCGCAACTCGTGTTGTGGATACCGAACACCTTGATGCCGGAATGAGCCCTGACAACACGCTCTTAGGGCTCGTCCATAAATAACTTATACAAGTTTATACCGCGTCACCAACGTCACTCTCGTAAATTTTTGCCCAACCACGGGTGAAAATTTACCACCGCGACTCGGTTCCTTGTCTAAACATGTATAAGTTATTTATGGACAGACCCTTACGGCCCAATCGGGAAGCAATCGCCGTTTTTTTTCGCCAACAGGGAGGGAATATCATGAAGCGCAGTTTCATCGCCTGTGTCATGGCCGCGGCCTTCGCGGCCGCGGGAACGGCCGCGGCGGCCGAGTTCGAAATGCAGTTCGGCGGCGGCCTGTCGGAGGAACACCCCCATACCATCGCCCACCGCTTCTTCGCCAGGCGGGTCGGCGAGTTGACCGGCGGCAGGGTGGAAATCACCGTGTTTCCCAGCAACCAGCTCGGCGCCGAGCGCGAACGCGCCGAGGCCCTGCAAATGGGCACCCTCGAATTCACCAAGGTCATGACCTCGGTCCTCGCCAACTTCATGCCCGAGATGAACGTCTTCAGCCTGCCCTACCTGTACAAGGGCGACGATCATTTCAAGGCCGTGATCAAGTCCGACATCTGCAAAAACATGATGAGGAATCTCGAGAAGGTCGGGATCAAGGGCGTCGCCTGGTACTTCGCCGGCAACCGCTGCATCTACAACTCCCGGCGCCCCATCAAAACCCCGGCCGACATGAGGGGCCTGAAGATCCGGGTGCCCGAAAACCCGGTCATGATCGACACCATCAACGCCATGGGCGGCACCGGGGTCCCGGTCAACCTGGCCGAAATCTACACCTCCATCCGCACCGGGGTGGTGGACGGGGCGGAAAACTCGACCCTGTTCTACTACGAGCAGAAACATAGCGAGGTCGCCAAGTTCTACTCCTACACCAACCACATGGTCGACACCAACATCTCCATCATGTCCCTGGCGGCCTGGAACCTCCTGCCCGGGGACTGCCGGGACGCCGTCGAACAGGCCGGCCGCGAGACCGAGGATTTCCTGTTCGCCGAGTGGACGCGGATCGAGGCCGACTTCAACAAAAAGCTGGAAGGCCAGGGCATCGCCTTTAACGAGGCCGAGGTCGACGCCTTCCGCGAAGCCTGCCGGGCGGTCTGGGAAAAGCACGGCTCCCGCCTCCCCGCCGGCCTGATCGATTCCATTCTCAACGTGAAATATTGACGGCCGGGAAAGCCGCCCCGCCCCGCCGGAGCGGGGCGGGGTTTAGGGCTCGTAAAGAAATAAAGTTTACACGTTTAGACGAGGCGCGAGGATCGACAGGGTTTTTTCGCCGGCGGTCCGAGGCAAAAATCGTCCGAAAAGCGGCTTTTTCCTTGTCTAACCCGGACGATCCGGCAATCTGTCAACAAGCTCCGAGACGGGAGGGATTGTGGAAAACTTTTTTATTGATTCGGAAAACCCCTGGAAGGATTTGGGCGACGGCATGAAGCGGAAAATCATGCCCTGGACCGACAACCTCATGGCGGCCCGCGTCGTTTTCGCCAAGGGGGCGATCGGCCGGATCCACAGCCACGACGCCCACACCCAGATCGCCTATATCGCGGCCGGCAGCTTCGAGGCCACGGTGGGGGGGGAAAGGAAAATCCTCAGGGCCGGCGACGCCTACCTCGCCCCCAAGGCCGTTCCCCACGGGGCGATCGCCCTCGAGGAGGGAAGCGTGATCATCGACGTGTTCACCCCGAAGCGGGACGATTTCGTTTGAGTGGACTTTCGAAGGAAATCAAACAAACCGCCGTTTGATTTCCTTCGAAGTTTCAGTGGTTCCGGCAGTGGTGCGGCGACCAGACCCTGATAGAGATCAATACGGCTTTACGCAAGGAGATCCGAATAGAGGAGGGGCGCGACCCCGACCCCAGCCTCGGAATAATCGACG
>JAISYL010000050.1 GCA_031269935.1 Planctomycetota bacterium | reverse complement strand
AGCCTGTGGAGAGGAAGGCTCTGGCCCGATGCGCAAGCGTCGGGTGAAACCGGCCTCGACGAAGCGGGAAGTTGGCGCCAAATCTGCCTGATCAGATTTGGGTAGGTCCGACAGAACGGTTAAACTCGGACGAATGTTCTGTGCCGCCGGCGGGAAAAACGTCTTCCCGAACGTGGAGTTCCCGCGCCGGGTTTCCTTTTTGAGGATGAGGAGAACAAATGCTGCCGTATGGAAAAATCCCGGCGCGGGAGAGGATGAAACGCGGGGAAAAATTGTCGGCGGCCTGGCTGCACGCCGGCAGCAACATAACCGCCGAGGTCGTGGCCGGCGCCGGATTCGACGTGGCGGTCATCGACCTGGAACATGGCCACGGCGACATCCGTTGCCTGGTGGCCCAGATACAGGCCATGCAGGCATATCCCATCGTCCCCTTCGCCCGCGCCCAATGGAACGATTTTGTACAAATCAAGCGGATTCTCGACGCCGGCGCCGGCGGATTGTTCGTTCCCTACGTCAACACCCGCAAGGAGGCCGAGGCGGCGGTTGCCGCCGCCCTCTATCCCCCCGCCGGCGTCAGGGGCATGGCGGCCAGTACCCGGGCGGCGCACTTCAATGACAATCCCAAGGAATACCTGCGGCGGGCCAATGCGGAAATCAGCGTCTTCATCCAGGTGGAAACGCCGGAGGCCATCGCCAATCTCGACGCCATCCTCGAGATCGAACGCCTGGACGGAATAGTCATAGGCCCGATGGACCTGTCCACCAACATGGGGCATTTCGTCGATCCCGGCGCTCCCGAGGTCCAGTCGGCCATTCGCGGGATAGAAGCCAAAACGTTGGCGGCGGGGAAGCTCTTGTCGACCATTTCCAGCGGATGGGACGACGCGGCCGAAAAATACCGCCGCGGCTATTCGCTGGTGATGACCATGTCCGACACCACCACCCTGGGAAAAATTGGAAGGGAACTGGTGGCATCGTTCAAAAGGGAATTCGCGTCTCAAGGGTCTGTCCATAAATAATTTATGGACGACCTCATAGCCTCTTCGGGGGACGAGTTGAGACGCCGGTGGTGAAAGTCGACCGAAAGCCGTACGCGCTTGGGCGTGTCTGTAAATTATTTTCAGAATTTTATTGACACTGTAAATTAATTTGCTATCATGTCCCCGCCGCTCCCGAGACGCCACCGATTTCCTCTTGCCTTGTCCCCGCGCTTGAGCTGGCGCCATTCCCTTGCCTGGAGTCCGCATGACATCCGTACTTGGCCGCCCGCGGAATTTCGACAAGGTCCCGACCCCGAGCGAGGTGAAGGTGGCGGAATTCATCCGGCGCCGGCCGGGGGAGGTGGTGGACAATTCCATCAAGGCGGCGGCGCTGGCCGGGGTGTCGATCGCCTCGGCCAGCAGGCTGGCCGCGACCCTCGGCTATCGCGATTGGAAGGAGATGCGCCACGCCTCCCGGCGAAGGGCCGCGGCATCAAGGGGTTTTGACGGTTCCGCGTCCGGCGGACATTTTCGGTTGGGACCGGCCCTCGCCGGGAGAAGGGGAGACCCCGAGAGATGGATGGCTACAGGATTAAGACGGTGACGGCCAGGCGAATTTACGATTCCCGGGCCAATCCGGCGGTGGAGGTGGACATCCGGCTGGAGGACGGAACCCTGGGGCGGGGGATGGTCCCTTCCGGCGCCTCGACCGGGAAGTATGAAGCCCTGGAATTGCGCGACGGCGGCGGGAATCTCGGCGGGAAAGGGGTGGACAAGGCCCTTCGGAACATCCGGGAATCGCTGGCGCCGGCCTTGATCGGGATGGACGCCGGGAGGCAGCGGGAAATCGACGGGAAAATGATCGAACTCGACGGCTCCGCGAACAAGGCCAATCTGGGCGCCAACGCCATCCTGGGCTGTTCCCTGGCGGCTTGCCGGGCCGCCGCCAATCACCGCCGCCTGCCGCTTTACGCCTACCTCGGGGGAGCCCTGGCCGCCACCCTGCCGGTGCCGATGGTGCAGATCATCGGCGGCGGCGCCCATGCCGCCCACGCGGTGGACATCCAGGATTACCTGGTAATCCCCCTGGGGGAGAAGACCTTCGCCGCCGCGTACGAAAAGGTCGTCAACGTCTATATCGCCGCCCGGCGGCTCTTCGCCGAACAGGGGAAGCCGCTCTCGCTCGCCGACGAGGGGGGCCTTTGGCCGACCGGCTTCAAGTCGAACGAGGAGGGGGTGGCGTTGTTGACCGAGAGCATCGCCAGGGCCGGTTACCGGCCGGGTCGGGACCTGGCCATCGCCCTCGACGTCGCCGCCAGCGAATTCTATGACCGGGAAGCCGGCGTCTATCGCCTCAACATGGAAAACCGCGAACTCTCGCGGGAACAATTCATCGGCATGCTCTGCGACTGGGTCGACCGCTACCCCATCGTCTCCATCGAGGACGGCGCGAGCGAGCATGACTGGGAGGGGGCGAGAATGCTGACCGACCGGCTGGGGGGAAGGGTCCAGCTTATCGGGGACGACCTCTTCGCCACCAACGTGGAGCGCATCCGCCGGGGTGTGAACGAAGGCTGCTATAACGCGGTGCTCGTCAAGATGAACCAGATAGGCACCATTTCGGAAACCTTCGAGGCCATCAACTACGCCCGCGGCCGCGGCTACCTGCCGGTGGTGTCCGCCCGGTCCGGGGAGACCGAGGACGCGACCGTCGTCCACCTGGCCGTCGCCGCCAACGCCGGGCAGCTCAAGGTCGGCTCGGCCGCCCGGGGCGAGCGGACGGCCAAATGGAACGAAGCGATCCGGGTGGAGGAGGAGTTGGGACCTTCCGGGCGCTATCCCGGCGCCGGAGTGTTCCTGGACGCGGGAATAGCGGTTTTCGGGAAGTGAGACGCGCTCGTTTCGATCGGCGGGCGCCCGGGCGATCCCCCGCCGCGCCGGCGAAAACGCCCGGTGATATCGCGAAGCCTCTCCACGACGGCTTCGAAACGGAATACGACGGAGCCGCCCGGGAGCCGGCGGGGAGCCGGGATTTCCGGGGCTCATTGGCTGGGAAGGGAAACGACATGAAGGGAATTCTGTCTTTGATGGCCGTTCTGGTTGCGACCGCCGGCCTTGCCCTCGCGGGACAGGCGCCGAAATCCCTGAAGCTCGGATACGCGGTGGTGCCGGGGGGCCCCATTCACGACGCGGCGATCCGATTCGGGGAACTGGTCAAGGAGAAGTCCGGCGGTTCCCTCGAGATTGAACTGTTCCACAGCGCCGCCCTCGGCAACGAGCGGGAAATGTGCGAAGGCCTCATGGTCGGCATGCAGGATCTGCTGATCGTCGGCGCCGCCCCGATAAGCTGGTATATCCCGGAATACGGCATGATCGAGGCTCCCTTCATCTTCCGGGACTACGAGCACATGGACAAGGTTTTCAAGGGCGACGTCGGCAAGGAAATCGCGGAAAGGCTCTACGCGAAAAACAAGCTGATAATCATCGACTGGTGGCACCGCGGGCCCCGCTACCTCACCACCTCCACCCGCCGGGTGGAAAGCCCCGCCGATCTCAGGGGCCTCAAGCTGCGGGTTCCCGAAGTCCCCGCCTACATCGCCACCTGGCGCCTTCTGGGGGCGAACACGACTCCCATCACCTATTCCGAGATGTTCATGGCCCTCAAGCAGGGGGTGGTC
>JAISYL010000041.1 GCA_031269935.1 Planctomycetota bacterium | reverse complement strand
AATCGCCCTTTTTGCCGCCTTATCCCGGCATTTTTCCGCTTTTCCCCCGCCCGGGCGGCTTGACCAGCCCCCCGCCGGACCGGCCGACCGCTCCACCACTATATTTTTCCGGGACGACTTAGTACTGTCCCCCGAATTTTACCCCTCCCTTATTCGGCGAATCCGAAGTAGCGGCACGCGTTTCGGTAGCTGACGTCCTTGACGATGCGCCCGACGAGCGGGTAGTCGGCGGGCAGTTCGCCGCTGGCCATCTGGCCGCCGAGGAGGCCGCAGAGGATGCGGCGGAAGTACTCGTGGCGGCTGAAGCAAAGGAAGCCGCGCGCGTCCGTGAGCATGCCGATGAACGCGGCCAACACCCCGAGGTTCGCCGCCGCCTGAATCTGCCTAGTCATCCCGTCCTTGTGGTCGTTGAACCACCAGGCCGATCCGAACTGCACCTTGCCCCGGACGGCATCCCCCTGGAAGCAGCCGGCCATCGCCGCCAGCGACTCGTTGTACGCGGGATTGAGGGTGAAAAGGACGATCTTCGGGAGACCCTCGTCCTCCCCGTTGACCCTCCCGAGGAAGCGCGCCAGCGGCCGGGCGAAATCGCCGTCGGCGATGGCGTCGCCGCCGGCGCCGGGACCGAGGCGCTTGAACAGGCCGCGGTTGAGGTTGCGCATCGCGCCCAAATGAAGCTGCATGACCCAGCCGCGGCGGGCGTCAAGCCGGGCCATCTCCTCCAGAAGCGCCGCCTGGAAATGCTCGACCCCGGCGGGATCCGCCGCGCCGCCCGCCCGCAGCGCCTTGAAGGCCTTTTCCGCCGCGGCGCGATCGCCGGCGGCGGCGTAGGGAACCGCCAGGGCGTGATCCGACGCGCGGCAGCCGTGCTCGTGGAAAAAGAGGTGCCGGTTGTCCAGCGCGGCCAGGAAATCGTCGAGGGTGGCGATTGCCGTTCCCGCCGCCGCGGCGAATTTGTCCATGTATCCGTTCCAGGCCGGCGGGTCGCCGGCCGCGGCCAGCTTGTCCGGCCGCAAGGTGGGGAGGACGCGGGCCGGACAGGCGGACTTCGCCAGCGCCTCGTGGTGCGCCAGGCTGTCCGCCGGGTCGTCGGTGGTGCAGATCGTCCGCACCCGGTGGCGGTCCAGCAGATCCCAGACCCGGATGCCGCCGGGGCCAAGCTGGGCGCGGGTCTCCTCCCAGACGGCGTCGGCGGTGTCGGGCCCGAACAGCCGGTCGGCGATGCCGAACGGCTTTTTCAATTCCATGTGGGTCCAATGGTACATCGGGTTGCCGGGCAGGAAGGGAACGGTCCGGGCCCAGGCGTCGAATTTCTCCCGGTCGCCGGCGTCGCCGGTGATCACCCGTTCGGGTTCCCCGAGGGCGCGCATGGCGCGCCACTTGTAGTGGTCCCCGGTCAGCCACATCCGGGCGATGTTGTCATAGGACAGGTTTTCCGCCAGCTCGGCGGGCGGAAAATGGCAGTGGTAGTCGGCGATGGGCTCGTTTTCGGCGAACTCGTGGTAGAGCCGGCGCGCCGGTTCGTTGCCCAGCAGGAAGTCCTCGGTGATGTATTCGGCCATGGTCCGGCTCCTTTTTCCCCGCCCGGACAGCGTTCGGGGAGGCGCCGCCGCCTCCCCGAACCGTTCCGCGGACGCAATCCCCCTCCCCGGGGGAGGCGGTCACTTGTTGTAGATGTCGCCCATCTTCAGCTCCTTGATGACCTTCAGGAAGTTCTCGCTGTCCTGGGCGATAATCTTGTCGTATTCGGCTCCCGTGAGGAAGGTCGGGTTGGAGCCTATGTCGTTGATCTGCTTGACGAAGCCGGGGTCGGTAATCGCCTTCCGGAAAATATCCTGCAGCGCCCGGAGCGTTTCGGGCGGGGTGTCGGCGGGCGCGACGATGCCGCGATAGGCGCTGAAGACCATGTCGATGCCCTGCTCGAGACCGGTCGGCGTGTCGGGATAGAACGGGTGCCGCTCGGGCGAATAGATGGAGAGGATGCGCAACTGTCCCGCCTTGATGTTGGAGGCGCCTTCCGGAATGGTGCAGGAGCCGGCCATCACCTGGCCGCTCAGGATGCCGGTGACAAGCGGGCCGCCGCCCTGGAACGGAACCGCGGTGGCGGCGATGCCGGCTTTTTCCTCGAACAGCACCTCGGCGAAATGGCTCCCGCCGCCGGTCCCGGCGTTGCCGACGGTGAGCTTGCCGGGATTGGCCTTGGCGAAGTCAATCATGTCCCGCAGGGTCTTGAAAGGGGAGTCGGCGGCGACCAGGTGGTAGAAGGTGTCGTTGACGATGTTGGCGACCCCCTTGAACTGGGTCGCCGTGTAGGGCGTCTTCGTCATGTGGGTCTTGATGGTCTGGGCGGGGTTCCAGTGGGCGATGGTGTAGCCGTCCGGCTTCGCCTTCATGAATTCGATGATGCCCGGAACCCCGGCCGCGCCGGGAATGTTCTTGATGAGCAGCGGCTGTCCGTTGGCGTATTTCGGGAACACCGCCGCCAGGGCGCGGAAAACCAGATCGCCGCCGCCGCCCGGGGACCAGGGGACAATCGCCTCGACCGGCTTTTCCGGGAAGCCGCCGCCGAACGCCGGCGGCGCCGCGAACGCGACCGCCAGCGCAACCGCCGCAATGCCTTTGATTCTCATGTCGACTCCTTTACGAAGAACCGAGAAAACCCAGGGGCGCCGAACGGCTATCCCCGCCCGCCCGCCGGTTCCGCCGCCGTTTTCCCCGCCAGCTTGGCCTCGCGGTAGGAACTGTACAGGGCGGTCGCAATCGACAGGACGGAGAGAATGAGGAAGAAGCAGGAAATCGGCCTGGTCACGAAGGTGGTCCAGTCGTTGTCGGTGACCAGGAGCGCGCGGTTGAGATGATCCTCGGCGATGGGGCCAAGAATGAGGCCAAGCACCAAGGGCGCGCCGGGATAGCCGAATTTGCGCATCAGGTAGCCGATGAAGCCGAAAACCAGGGCCATCTTGACGTCGAACAGGCTGTTGCCGAGGGTGAAGGTGCCGACGACGCAGAAGATGAGGATTATGGGGTTGAGCAATCCCGGGGGCACCGCGAGAATCCTGGGCGAGACGCGGCAGGCCGCCAGGCCCAGGAAAAGGATAAGGAACTGGATGACGAACATGCCGGCGAGCAGCGTGTAGACCGCCTCCCGCTGCTCGACGAACAGCAGCGGCCCCGGCCGGACGCCGATAAGCATCAGGGCGCCCAGCATCACCGCCGTCTGCACGTCGCCGGGGATGCCGAGGGTGAGCAGGGGCACCATGTCGCCGCCGGTGCAGGCGTTGTTGGCGCACTCGGGGGCGGCGACGCCCTCGATGACGCCGGAGCCGAACTTCGCCCGGGAACCGTAGAGGCGCCTGGCGATGTCGTAGGCCATGAAACAGGCGATGGCGCCGCCGGCGCCGGGCATGATGCCGATGAAGATGCCGACAACGCAACCGACCGCCAGCGACAGGGAGATCCGCTTCATGTCGAGCCAGGACGGCCAGATGTCCTTGAGATCCTGCTTGAGGGACTGGTGGGCGACGAGGAGGCCTTCGGCGTTCTCCAGGAGTTGCGACATGGCGAAGATGCCGATAAGCACCGGCAGCAGGTTGACTCCGCTCATCAGGCTCGGGAAACCGAAGGTGAAGCGGCTCATCCCCATGTTGCCGTCCACCCCGACCGTCGACAGGAGGAGCCCAATCCAGCCGGCGACGAGCCCGTTGACCAAGGCGCCGCCGCCGGCGCTGGCCATGATGGTCAGGCCGAAAATGGAAAGGGAAAAGTAGTCCTGCGCCTGGAAGGACAGGGCGAGGCGGGCCAGGAGCGGCGCGACGAGAAGCAGGCCGAAGGAGGAAAAGATGCCGCCGATGAACGAGGCGAACACCGCGATCCCCATCGCCTTGCCGGCCCTCCCCTGTTTGGCCATGGGATAACCGTCCAGGAGGGTGGCCGAGGCCGAGGGGCCGCCCGGGGTGCTGATGAGGATGGCGGAGATGGAGCCGCCGTACATGCCGCCGCAGAAAATCGCCGCCAGCACCAGCAGCGCCTGGGCCGGGGTGATGCGGGCGAGTATGGGCATGGACAGGATGATCGCCATCGCCCCGGTCAGGCCGGGAAGGGCGCCGATGACGATGCCGGCGACGGTGGCCAGAAACATGATGAGAAACGTCATCGGTTCGAAGGAGGATATCAGGCCTTCCAGAAAGTATCCCAACGACATTGTTTCTCCCGGGGGGCGCCGGAGCCGATCCCGCCGGAGGCGGCGGATCGGCTAGCCGAACAGGCCGCCGGTCGGCAACAGCACCAGGAAAAAATGGCGGAACAACAGGTAGATGGAGATGGTGAAAACCACGTTGACCAAAACGTTGGCCCACAGGCGGCGGTAGCCGTAGAAGTGGGTCAGATAGACGAGAAGCGCGATGGAGGCGGGTATGAAGCCGGCATGGGGGAGAAGGGCGAGATAGGCGAAGACCAGGGCCAGGAACCACAGCACCCGGAAAAAGGCGCCGCGGCTCAGGGTAAGGGTGGGGGCGGCGTTTTTGTCGCGGACGTACCGGACCAGCGCCTGAACAATGCGAATGACCGCCAGGATGGCCATGCCGACCGCGATGAACACCGGGTAGCCGCCCGGTCCCAACCCCTTGGCCGCCTGCGGCATGGATGAACCTTCCCAATAGACGTAACCGGCCAGCCCCAATAGCCCGGCTCCGGTCAAGGCGTCGAATCGCTTCCCGAACGTCATAACCGCCTCCTCAAGAACATCTGGCTCGTGACGGGATACGCGGGCAGCCGGGGGCACAGAAAATGCTTGCTCTGTCGCGGGGAAGACGGGGTTGGCGATTCTTTGCCGTAACCGAGGGTGAATCATAACCGGCGACAAGCATTTTGTCAAGCGCGTCCTTGACGATGAATTATGCCGATTCCACTTAGTGGACTTTTGAAGTTTCAGGACTTTCGTTTCAGAGCCGTTTTTTTCCAGGTCGCCGGCTTGAGCCGAGTTGACGAAAAAACAACCCATTGAAACGAAAGCGGTTGAATCTTTAAAGGAAATCGGGCGGCGGTTGGCCCGATTTCCTTCAAAAGTCGACACTTAAAAATCCCCTAGCCATCCGAACAGACGTCGACCCATTCGCCGCCGGTCCAGGCGGAAAGTTCCTCCGGGGAAAGCCGGACGCAATTGTCGGGCGCCCCGGCGGCCGGGTAGATTTCGGCGAAAGCCTTCAGGGACACGTCCAGGCAGACCCTCGCCCCCCGCTTCAACCCGAACGGGCAAACGCCCCCCGGCGGATGCCCCACCGCCTCCAGGCAGTCGGCGTCGGCGATGAACCGCGGCTTGCCGCCGAACCTGGCCTTGAACTTGGCGTTGTCGAGCCTGGCCCGCCCCCGGGCCACCAGCGCCAGGATTTCCCCGCTTCCCCGCGCCCTGACGGCCAGGGTCTTGGCTATCTGGTCGGGAGCCACCCCCAGCGCCCGGGCGGCCAAATCGACGGTGGCGGTGCTTTCGGCGAGGCGGCGTATCCGGCCGGCGGCGCCGAAGCGCTCCAGGTGCCGGCGGACGGCCTCCCGCGAAGCGGAAAAATCCAGGGTTTCGTCCATGGGACGCCTTTCCGCCCGAAAACTATCCCCAGGGTGAATCCCGATCCTCCCCCGGGGGCGGGGAGGACTTGATCAGCGAGGAAAAATGGCCGAGGTTGTTGGCGTTGGCCTGGGCGCTGGCCAGGGTTATGATCCCGGAGCGGTACAGTTCCGCCAGGCTGGTTTCCAGCAGGCGCATGCCCTGCCGGGAGCCGGTCATGATGGCGTCGTAGAGCTTGAAGAAGGTCCGCTCGCGGATAACGTGCCGGACGGCGGAATTGGCTATCAGCACTTCGGCGGCGAGGACCCGGCGCCGCTTGTCGACGGTGGGAATCAGGCGCTGGGAAATCACCCCCAGCAGGGTGGAGGCGGTCTGGATGGCAATTTGGGCCTGAAGCTCCCCCGGAAAGGCGTTGACGATGCGCTCCGCCGTGCCGATGGCCGAGGGGGTGTGCAGGGTGGAAAGGACCAGGTGGCCGGTTTCCGCCCCGGTCAGGGCGGTGGAGATGGTTTCCAAATCCCGCATCTCCCCAATCACGATGACGTCCGGATCCAGCCGGAGGACATGCCGGAGAAAACCGGGGAACGAGGGGGTGTCGGTCCCCACCTCGATTTGCGTAACCAGGGAACGCCGGTGCCGGTGCTCGAACTCCACCGGATCCTCGATGGTGACTATCCGGCTGTTGCGCGAGCGGTTAATCGCGTCAATCAGGTAGTTCAGGGTGGTCGTTTTCCCGGATCCGGTCGGGCCGGTGACCAGCATCAGCCCGGAGGCGCGGGCCACGACCTCGTCCACCCAGGGCGGGAGCCCCAGCGTCTCGCGATCCTGGATGGCGGTCTGGACAACGCGGATGGACATTTCCCGTACCCCCATCCGGTGGTAAAGGCTGAGGCGGTGCCGCCCGTGGCGGGGGGACGAGTGGGAAACGCTGATTTCGCGCTCCGCCTCGAGTTTGGCGAGCTGCTCCGGAAGAAGTATCGCCCGCGGCAGGGCGTTGAGGCAATCGGCGGCCAGGGGTTCCCAATCGGGAAGGCCGCGGATTTCCCCGTTGATCCTGAGCATGGGGGGGAGGCCGGCCAGCAGGTGGATGTCGCTGGCCCCGAGGTTCTTGGCGGCCAGCAGCAGTTCCTCGAAACGCTCACCCAGCCCCGCCGCGTCCGGCATCAGCGCCCCCCCAATTTCGCCAGCCATTCCCCCAGCCGGGACAGCCAGCCCCTTCCCCGGCGCAGGGCCGCGCGGTAGCGCGGATCCCGGGGATTCAGGTTCACGGCCCGGATCAGGGCGGAACGGGCGTAGCCGGTCCGGCCCAGTCCGCGCTGGGCCAGGCCGTAGGCATACCAGGCCCAGGCGGAATCCGGAAGCTTCAGGGTCGCCTCCCGGCAATAGGACAAGGCTTCGGCCGGCTTCCCGTTAAGCAGCAGGAGGTCACCGGCCCGCATTTCCGCCAGGCCGGGCTCCCGGGAAACGGCTGCGGCGTGCCGGAAACAGGCATTGGCCGATTTGACGTCGGAAGCGGTCTGGATCCCGCCCCGGGCCAGCCACACCTCGGCCGATTCGCGGGTGGCCGCCAGGGCGGCGTCGTTAAGCCGCCGGGCCTCTTCGGGGAAGCCGGCGCGCCAGCGGGCCAGCGACTTCAGGGCCAGGAGATCGGGATCGTTCGGAAACGAGGCCAAGGCCCGATCCGCCCAAATCGCCGCCTCCTCCGTCTCCCCCAGGTACAAAAGCATCCACAATTGCCTGGCCCAGGCCGGGATGTACAGCGGATTCTCCCCCAGGGCGGCCGAGTAATCGGCCAAGGCCTTTTCGTGATCGCCGTCCAGTTCCCGGGCCAGGCCCGAGCGCATGTAGAAGGCGGCGTCGCGGATCGGGACGCCGCCTTCCGGCCCGGCGGGGCCGGAAGCGCGCGACACCTCGAGATTGGCGAACCGGCCGGAGGCGTTGGTCATGTCGCCTCATTCCCCGGTGAAATCGGACGCCGGCCTTCTTTCCCGGTCGGGAGTGTGGACGTATTCCACCTTCCCGATCCGCCGGCTTTCGGGATATTGGAAGCGTTCGGACAACTCCAGAGCCGCCGAATCGTTGAAATTGGCTGCCGCCAGGAAAAAACCCTCCTTGACCCGGAACTTGAATTCCCGATCCGGCTGGCCGGGCCAAGCCTGCCGGGCAAACAGATTCGTCCAACGCGGAGCCACCTCCATCCCGTCCACCCGCAGGACGCCGCCGGAATACTCCACCTCCCCGCCGGGTCCGGCCAGCCATACGGCCAATAAACCCCGAACCGCCCCGGCGCGGCCGGAATCGAAGGCCGGCTCGACAATCACCAAATCTCCGGGTTGCGGATTCGCGCCGCCAAGCCTGATTTCCAGATCGCTTCCCCGCGGTATCCCGGTCTGGGGGAAATTGCCCGGATAATGAATGAATATCGGTTTGAAGGGAAGCGCGGCCATGACCGCGGCGGAATACAGGGCGTAAAAGATCGCCGCCGGCGGAAGCAGGAAGTGCGCCCACTCCTTCCCCCGGCAAAAGCGCCCCGGCCGCGAGGCCGAGGCCAGGGACGCCAAATGCAACAGGACCGCCGCGTAAATGAAAAACAAGTATCCCGGCGAATAATAAAACCAGTAATAGCAAAGCGCCAGCCACAGGGAAAACCACAGGCCGCCGGTTATGAACCCGCCCCGGCGGACATTGCCCAGACCCGGGATCAGGGAGAGGACGACGGTTTTGAAATCCGGCCCCGGAATTTTCCGCCAGAAACCGGGGAAATCAAGCGAATTCAAGAAGCGCACGACGCCCGCCCGGCGCAGGCCGGCCCGGGCGAGGGCCAAAAGGCGCGGCAAAATCCCTTTCTCCGCCCGGGGGGGCAGAAAGTGCCTCCGGCCGGTCGGGCCGTCCCAAACCAGCTTGGCGCCGCAACGGGCGCAGGCGACGAGGCCGCGCATATTCTCGAATCCGCAGGACGGACAGGTCATAAGCCTTGCCGCAAATCCAGATCGACCTCCCCGGGCGGAGCGTAATAGTCGGCGGTGCGCTCCAGGGTCATTTCGCCGGGCAGGATTTCCCGGAACAGCCCGGCGTATTTTTCGCAAACCGGCCCCCGGGTTCCCCGCACCTGGACGCTTACCTTTCCGTCCGCGCCTATGGCGATGTCGAATTCATGCGCTTCCATGGTCCGTCCCCCCGAAGCTATCCCTGGAACACCCGCACCCGCAGGCGCACGGTGCCGTCGGCCTCCACCTCCTCCTCCACCACGTTCATGCCCCGGGTCTTCATTTCCGTGACCAGCCGGTGATAGGCGTATTGCTGAATCAATTTTTTGCTCAAAGCCTCGCCCAGGGCGCGAAGCTCGGCCTCCGGCGCCCTCCCTTCCACCCGGACGGCGGCGCGCCCCTCCGAATCCGGATAGAAGGTGGCCCGGACCCCCCGGCCGGAAAAGCTGATCGACTGGCCGGCGCTCAGGCCGGCCGTCACCTCGGCGGCGTTGTTCACGCCCAAATCGACCCGATTTTCCTCCCGTCCCGCGACCGGAACGGAATTTTCCCGCTCCAGGCCCAACGCCTCCGCCGCCAGGGCGATGATCGCCGGCATGGCGCCGACCAGCAAATTGACTCCGGCGGGAAGGTTGACGATCAGGAATATGCTGCAACTCACAGGGGTTCCCCCTCCACACAGGGCAAATCGGCCAGGCGGGAGGCGGAGACGTTCTCCCTTTCCGCGGCCGTGGCCGGGCGGGCGCGGGTCTGGCACCAATTCCGGAGCCGTTCGATTTCCTCCGCCATGGTCCGGGACAGGGGAACGGTTTCAACCAGGGCCCGGAGGATGTCGGTGGTGGTCACTTCGCGGCCCCCGTCGTAAAAGGCGTCGAACAGGCCGGAAATCACCGCCTGCTCCATTTCCGCGCCGCTGAAGCCGGCCGCCGCCCCGGCCAGTCCGGCCAAGTCGAAATTTTCCGGGCTTCGCCTCCGGCGCCGGAGGTGGATGGAGACGATGCTTTCCCGTTCCCGGGAATTGGGCAGATCCACGAAGAAAATCTCGTCGAAACGCCCCTTGCGGAGCAGTTCGGGCGGAAGGTTCGTCACGTTGTTGGCGGTGGCGGCCACGAACACGGACGACCGCTTCTCCGCCAGCCAGGTCAGGAACGATCCCAGCACCCGCTGCGAGGTGCCGCTGTCGGTC
Organism: Planctomycetota bacterium; assembly: GCA_031269935.1. Classification (GTDB taxonomy): domain Bacteria; phylum Planctomycetota; class SZUA-567; order SZUA-567; family SZUA-567; genus JAJBSZ01. Next base: position 3,365 of record JAISYL010000041.1, on the reverse strand, counting down.
GAGGAGCCGGAAAGGCCGCCGAACGCCTTGTCGATTTCGTCCACCCAGAGGATGCAGGGCGCCACCCCCTCGGCCACGGAAATGGCCCGGCGGATGTTCTCCTCCGAACCGCCCACCAGCGAATTGAAGATTCTCCCGATGTCCAGGCGCAGGAGGGGAAGCTTCCACAGGGCGGACACCGCCTTGGCGCACAGGCTTTTGCCGCAACCCTGCACCCCCAGCAGCAGAACCCCCCGGGGAGGGGGCAGGCCGAAGCCGCCGGCCTTGTCGGAAAAGGCGAGTTTTCTCTTCACCAGCCAATTTTTCAGGTTTTCCAAGCCGCCGACCTCGGCCAGGGAGGCGTCGGAGTCGTAAAAGTCCAGCATCCCGCTTTTGCGGATTATTTGCCGCTTCTCCGCCAGGATGTCGGGAATCTGTTCCACCCCGAGGCGGCCGTGCAGGACCAGGGCCTTGGCGAAAACCGATTCGGCCTCGGCCAGGGTCAAGCCCTGGACCGCCTTGAGAATCTCCTCGCGGCTGTCGCCGGAAAGGTCCAGCTTCAATTTGGGATTGGCCGCCAGCTCGCGGGCGGCCCGTTCCAGGAGGGTGTCGAGTTCCGCCGGCCCCGGCAGGGGAAAATCCAGCACCGTCACGTCCTTCTCCAGATCGGGGGGAAGGTTCAGGATCGGGCCGGTGAGAATGATCGTCTTGAAGGAGGTGGTGAAATCCCGGGCGATTTCCCTGAGGCCCCGGATCACCGTCACATTGTTGCGGGACAGGAAGGCGTGAAAATCCTTGAAAATGAAGAGGGCGGATTCCTTGAAATCCATGACCTCGCGCAGGGCGGCCAGGGGATCCCGGGAGGCGGAATTTCCCGGCTTGGGCTGGTTTTGCCCGGCCGGGCCGTGGCCGGCCAGCCCGTTCAGGCAGGTCCAGGTGTAGACTTTCTTGCCGAGCCGGGCCCCGATTTCGGCCGCCGCCTCCACCACCCGCCCTTCCTCCCAGGTCACCACATAGATGACGGGATAGCGCGAACGGATCAGGATTTCGAGATCGAACTGCCGCTGCCGGATGTCGTTTGCCGCCAAGGGAGTCCCTTTCCGCGGGGGAAGGGGGGGAACCGGGCCGTTCGCCAGGGGCGTCCGCGTCCGATCCGCGATTATAGCCAGGCGGCCGGGCGGCGGCAACAAATCTCCGGGCGGCGGTAACAAATCTCCGGGCGGCGGCGATTCAATCCCGGGGGGCGGCCGCCGCCCGGGCCGCCTCGAAAACCTCCCTGGTAATGTGGCGCAGGTAGATTCCCCCTTCGGGGCTGATCAAGGCTTCGCAGACGGTTGGCAACGAACCCGGCCGGGAAGCCGTTCCGGGAGCCGCCGGGAGGGGAGGAGGGGCGTCCCGGGTCAACCGCAGGCCGATTTCCCGGGCCAGTTCCAGGGCCGCCCCGGCTTCCTCCCGGGGAAGAAAACGGTTCAGGCCGTCGGCGGGGGCCAAGCCGGGCGGAGGGGCGTAGATCGTCTTCAGGCTGACCCTGACCCCGGGAAGCCGGCGGCCAATCCATTCCAGCACCGGCCGGGCGCAGCAGGCGAAATGCCCCGGCAGGACTAGGTGGCGGACGATCAGGGCTTCGGGAGAGCGGGCGAATATTTCCTCCGCCCGCTCCCGGGCCACCTCCCCGGCGTCCGCCGCTCCGGCCAGGCCGGCGGCGCAGCCGGGATTGCCGAACTTCAAGTCGCCCAGAAAGATGTCGGCCACCCCGGCCAGAAGTTCGAACGCTTCGGAGGAGCCGTACAGGTTGGTGTTCCAGACCAGCCCGGGAAAATCCCCCGTCTCCGCGAACAGCTCCAGGAGCGCCGGCAGGTTGACGGTGGGTTCGCCGCCCAGGACGTTCACGGTCGCGGCCCCGGCTTCCCTTCCCCGGGCCAGGATATCGCGGAAAAGGGCGGGGGTCAGCTCAATCTCCGGCAGGCGGTTCCGTTCGGCCCGGGTCTGGCAAAACCGGCAGCCAAGGTTGCAGCCGGCGAGGTACAGGGTTTGGGCCGGAACAAGGTCGGCGTCCTCGGCCCAGTGCACATACTCCATGAAGAGGGCGGCCCGCCGGCCGGCGCCGCAGGCGCCGGTGCCGCCCCGGGTCCGATTGACCCCGCAGCGACGGGGGCAGAGGCGGCAGTTTTCCGCCAGGGAGCGGATCCGGTCGAGGCGGATTTTCGCCAATTCGCCGTTCAAGTGGGGGATCCTTCGAGAGGAGGACCGCCCGAAGGGGCGGGCGCCGCCTGGCCGGACCCCGGAGAACGGTCGCCGGCCGGATTGCCGCTTTGGCAGGGGACGTTCACGTAACATTTGCCGCATCCGTAGCGGGGACGGTACTTGTGCTTGGTGAGTTCGAGGAAGGCGGCGCAAATCCGCCGATCCTTCCTCCTTTTTTCCCGGGAAATGGCGAGGCAGGGACAGCGCCGGGCGCAGGCCCCGCAATAAAGGCAATATTCGTCGTAGGCCCGATAGGGCCGGGGGGTGGGGGGCAATTCAAGGCGGGTGACGACGCTGGCCAGGCGTCCCGCCACACCCAGCCGGGTTATCAGGGCGGCGGAAAGGCCGAAGGTGCCCAGGCCCGCCACATAGGCCACATGCCGTTCTGACCAGTTGCTGGCGTAGTCCGGTCCCTCCCCGGTTTCGGCTTGACCTCGCCGCCAGACCCGGAATTCCGGATGCAGGGCGGGGGCGACGGCGGCGAAACCGGCGGAGCGGAGCCGTTCGGCCAGCCCGGCGGAGAAGGCGTCGTTGAAGCGTTGCCCCTCGATCCTGGCGTGCAGCCATTCGGGGGAAGGCCACTCGGGATCCCGGCGATTGCTTTCCACCACCCGGGTGGTGAAGGGGAAAAAAAGGGAAATCACGCTGGCGGCGCCCGGGAGCCATTCCTCCGGAAGGCGGAAATTCCGGCCGGCCACCTCCGGCCGGCGCAATTCCCGGAAGAGGGGATCCGCCGCCGCCGCCACTCCGATCAGGGGGGGCGGGGCGTATATCCGCAATCCCGCCAGTTCCGGCGAAATCGCCTCCTCCCCGGCTATCCGGTTCAGGTCCGAGGTTTCCAGCGCCGCCGCCGCGAAACGGGCCAGGGCGGCCGGGGAAACGATCGCTTTCGTTTCACTGGGTTGTTTTTTCACCAACTCCACCCAAGCCGGCGACGTCGCAAAAAAAGCGGTACCGAAACGAACGCCCCGAAACTTTGAAGGGAATCAAACGGTGGTTTGTTTGATTCCCTGCAAAAGTCCGCTCAATCCTCCCAGGGGCCGTCCGGCCCCACCAGGATATTGTCGATCAGGCGGACGCCCCCGATTTTCACGGCCCCGGCAATCAAGGCCAGGTCGTCCAGTTTCTCCACCGCCTCCAGG
>JAISYL010000289.1 GCA_031269935.1 Planctomycetota bacterium | reverse complement strand
TAGGGAATCCGGACGGCGATGCCGGTGTCGTCGTAGGAATAATTGGTGCCGTTGAGGTTGTCCTTGCCCGCGACCATGTTGAGGATGATTGTCGCGATGGCGTTGCCCATCGCCTCGCCGTCCTGCTTGACGGTGGCGCTCATGATGCCGCGGTTGATCGCGTCCACCGCCTGATCGGTGGCGTCGACGCCGATGACGGGAACGTACTTGCCGCCGGCTCCCTCAAGGTTGAAGCCGATGTTGGAAAGGGCGGCGATGGCGCCCATCGCCATGGAGTCGTTGTTGGCGATGACCAATTCAATCTTGCCCGCGTTCGCGGCCAGGGCGGATTCCATCGCTTGTTGGGCGAGGGCGGTGTCCCAGTTGCAGACGAAGGTCTGGCCGATCTGTTCCAGGTCGATGCCGTTGGCGACGGCCTGCTTGACGCTCCATTCGGTGCGGGCGATGGCCTCCGGGTTGTCCGGTTCTCCCTGGAACATGACGTACTGGAACTTGCCGTCCTTGTTCAGGTCGTACTCGGGGTGGTTAAGCCATAGGTTTTTAATGATGTCGCCTTGCATCTTGCCGGCATCGGCGGCGTTGGTGCCGACGAAGCAAGCCTTGTCGTAGGTCTTGACGATGCCAAGGTTGGGTTCCCGGTTGAAGAATACCACGGGGATGCCCGCCGCCTTGATTTTCGCCAGCACGCCGGACGCGGCCTGGGCGTCGACCATGTTGACGAGAATGCCGTCGACTTGCCTGGCTATCATGACGTCAAGCTGATCGTTCTGGGTGGCCTGATCGCCCTTGCCGTCCTGCATGATGACGGCGGCCTTGCCGTCCAGCGCCTTGGACAGCGCGTTTCGGACCGTGGAAATGTAGGTGTCGTCGTACTTGTAGATGAGGACCCCGATTCTCGGTTGGCCGGCCAGGGCCGACGGGGCCGCTCCCGGCAGGCAGGCCATAAGCAGGGCGGCGAATAACTTGAGCGCGTGGTTTCTCATGATTCAATCTCCTGTGGGAAAAAACCGGAAAATGTCGACCAAGTTTGTCGACACGCAAAAAAAGATTGTTCGTCCGTTCAAGCCAATTTAGCGCCAAAACCGTCCGGATGCGTCCGGTGCCATTTCCAGGCGGACGCGATTATGTCCCGGAGATCCGGAGTCGCCGGCTTGAACCCGAGTCCGCGCGCCGCCTTTGCGTTCGAGGCCACCAGCCGGGCCGGATCCCCGGATCGGCGGGCCGACACCGTATGCGGAATGGATTTGCCCGTCGCCGCCTCCGCCGCTTCGATGACTTGCCTGACGCTGAAGCCGGCGCCGTTGCCGAGGTTGAAAATTTCGCTGCCGCCGCCCCGTTCCAGGTGTTCGAGCGCGAGAATGTGAGCCTGGGCGAGATCCGAGACATGAATATAATCGCGGATGCAGGTGCCGTCGGGGGTGTCGTAGTCGTCCCCGAAAATGGCCGCCGATTCGCGCCGGCCGTTGGCGACCTGAAGAACGATGGGAATGAGGTGCGTTTCCGGCCGGTGATCCTCTCCAATCGTGCCGTCCTCGCGCGCGCCGCCGGCATTGAAGTAGCGCAGCGACACGTAGCGGGGGCCTCCGGCGCCGGCCACCCATTTCATCATCCTTTCCATCGCCAGCTTGGTCTCGCCATAGGGCGAAGTGGGCCCGGTTCGGTCGTTCTCCAGGATGGGGACGCGCTCCGGCTCGCCGTAGGCCGCCGCGGTGGAGGAAAACACGATTTTGTCGACATTATGCCTCGTCATGGCGTCAAGGAGCGCCATGGTTCCGTAAAGGTTGTTGTTGTAATAGGCAAGCGGTTTCGCCACGCTTTCGCCGACCTGCGAACTGGCGGCGAAGTGGATGACCGCTTCCACCCGAACCTCGGCGAATACCCGTTCCATAAAATCGGCGTCTCGAATGTCGCCCAGGAAAAACGGCGCGCCGGGATGAACCGCTTCGGCGTGGCCGGTCAGGAGATTGTCGACAATCGCGACTTTCCGACCGCCGTCCGCCAGCGCGAATACGGTATGCGAACCGATATAGCCGGCCCCGCCGACCACCAATACCGCCATGAGGCTTCCCTTCAACGAACGTTTTTGCCTTACGCCAGCCGCGCACCGCCGTCCAGGCGAATGGAAAGGACGTGGCAACTGCCCTTTCCCAAAGTCGCGTCGATTTCCGGCATGAAGGAATCAAGCATGTCGATTGGAACGAAAGCCTGAATCGTCCCGGCGAAGCCGCCGCCATGAACCCGGCAGGCGCCCCGCCCCCCGAGGCTTTCCGCGCAGAGCGCCAGGGCGACGTCAACCGCCTGCTCCCGGTCGGCTCCCGGCAGGTGTATGTTCTGGAGATGGATGGACGACGACAGGCCGGACTCGCGCACCAGTTTCAGGAAGGTCTCGAAATCCCCGTTTTTCAACGCCCGACTTTCTTCGATGGCGCGCCGGTTGTCATGGAAAAAATGGAGGGCGCGCAGCATGGCGCGGTCGCCCGCCGCCTTCCGGGCCTCGGCGAAGTTGTTCATGAACTCGACGTGGTCGACATCCCGAAGCTGGTTTTTGCCGAAAAACGCCGCCACCCTCCCCATCTCCCCGGGGATGGAGGCGTAGGCGCCGGACAGGTCGGCATGGTGGGCGCCGGAGTCGATGATGCATAGCGCGTAACCGTGCGCCGCCAGGTTGAAATCCATTTTTTCAACCAGGGGCGACGCCAGGTTGAAAAAATCAATGAAGAGGACGCCTCCGACCGCCGAGGAAAGCTGATCCATGAGACCGCAGGGTTTGCCGTAAAAGGTGTTTTCCGAGTATTGGCCGAAACGGGCCAGTTCCACCGGCGGAACCTCGTCATCGCAATTCAGGCTGTTCAGGACGTTGGCTATGAGCACCTCGAAGGCGGCGGAAGAGGACAGGCCGGAGCCCTTGAGCACGGACGACGCGGCGACAATGTCGAAGCCGCCGACGCGGTGGCCTTCGCGGGCGAAACCGGCGGCGATGCCGCGAATGAGCGCGCTTGTTTGGAAAAATTCGTCCGGATTGGGGCGGAGGTCGCTTAGATTCACCGTCTCCATCGGTTGGCCGTCCGAAATCATGCGTACCGCGTTGATTCCGTTGGGCGCGGCGGCGGCGGCGATGTCAAGATTGACGCTGCCGGCGATGACGCATCCCCTCTGGTGATCGGTGTGGTTGCCGCCGATTTCGGTCCGCCCCGGCGAACTGAACAGTCCCATTCCTTCGCCGTCGCCGAACCTTTCGGAATAAATGTTAATGAGGCCGATGAACCGCTCCGCATAAATGCCGGTTTCATCCTCGCCGCAGCAATACAGGCGGGCCAGTTTTTCCCGGAAGGCGTTGGCGCGCAACTTCCGGGTTAGGGCATTGCCGTTTTGCATGGTTGATTCATCTCAAACCGACGGGCTTTAAAGGTCCGGCGCAAAATAACATTTTCGGATGCCATTACTTTTTCGGTGTGATCGTGTAGTTCCATTCTCCATGGAAATTGTTCTTGGCAAGGTTCAATTGAGTCATTTCCCTCTTGGATATCCGGATTCCGATCGGATACCCGCCCCGGTCCGGGCGGCAGGCCGCCGGCAAGCCGGCCGCGGTCTTTGTCGAAGAGATCAATTTGGCGATGGTTTCGTAATCCCTCGGCGGCTCGCCACGCCGATTTGAACTGATGAAAGAAAACAGGCGATGTTCAACCCTGTTCCATTTGCTGGTGCCGGGCGGAAAATGGCACACCGAAATCGTCAGTTCGAACTCATTGGCCAAGCGTTGCAGTTCGCGCTTCCACAAGCGGGAACGGTGGACGTTCGAGCCGCCGCCGTCCGCCGTAATCAACAGCTTTCGCGCCTTCGGGTAGAGCGAGCTCCCTTCGGTTTTTCACCAGCCGCGAATCGAAGCCGCGGCGAACGCTCCGGGGTCGTGGGCGCCGCCCGCCGCCGCATGTCCCTCGTTCTTCGCCAAGTCGTAAATGCCGTAAGGAAAGGCGCGCGGAACTTCGGGGCCGGGAAAATCATGGCCGTTCGCCCTCGGAGCCGAATCCTCCGCCAACCTTTGACGTCCGTTGTTCTTGTGGTTCCCGGCCAGTTCCTTTTTTTGGGTGTACACGGAAATGACCGGCTGTTCCTCCGCCAAGGCTTGCGAGACTTCCGCATTGATGCGTTCAAACCGGGCGTTCCGGTCCGGGCGCCGATTGTCGCCTTCCGCCGCCTTTTCGTTGCCTTGAAGGCTGTATCGCAGCCGGTGCAACAGGGTCCAAACCAGGCGCTGGCTGACGGCATGCCCTTGCCGCTTCAATTCCGCGGCCAAACCCCGGGTGCTTTTGCAGGTCCACCGAAGAGGCGATTCCGGATCGCCGCGCGCCCTGGGCTCGACCAGCCCTTCCAGATCGGCAAGCAGGGTGGCATCCTTGTCTATGGTTTTCTTGCGGCCGACGCCGGGCGAGCGGATGCGGGCGTTGTCAAGCGGATGACCGGCGGCTATTTCGCGTTTCCCCTTTTCTATGGTTGGACGCGACAACCCGGTAATGCGCGACAAACGCGACACCCCGCCATGGCCGACGGCATTGGCTTCGACGGCGGCGAAAAGATGTATCGACCGTTCAGTAAAGGTCGGCGCCAATTGAAGAAAACGAAGGGATATTTGCTCATCAAGCCTCATGCCGGTCCAGTATACGCATATCCGGCCAAAATTGCGAATATTATTTTGCGTCGTCCTCCAACCCCTTGAAATTCCGAAGGCGCGAACCGTTCCCAAGGTCATTACGTTGGCTGACGCCAACCACGAGGCCAAGCTGGCCGACAGTCAAGGCCGCGACCTGCTGTATTTCAAGGACGCCAAATCCTTGGCCGAGGACAGCGACCGTTTTTTCAGGAAGCGGCGCGATGAACTGCTTCGGGCGCAAGCCGGGCGGGAACCGGGGAAAAAGGGTGCGCCTGGTCAAGCGCCGCCCCCGCCGGCGTCCATGACCTTTCCCGAGCGCCTGCGCCACAGCGCCGACGGCGTCGGGGAATTTCTCAATCCCGGCGAAGGCGCCGAGATGCTGTTCGGGTTCGATTTCCTCTGGATCGCTGGAAAAAGCCGGAACCTCCCTGACCCGGGACGAGCGGAGCGTCCTGCGCGAATTCATCCAGGAGGACGCAATCAGCCCGGCTTTTGTCAAGCGGGTATCGCGGGATTATTCCCCGGCGGCGATTCAGGCCGAATTCGGCCCGCGGGCCGAGGCGCCGGAGTATTGGCTGGAGTGGCTGCTCCGCCGCTGGAAAGGGGAGCATTACCGGATCCGCTATCCGTCGTTTTCCGTAACTCGACCCAAGCCGGCGACATTGCAAAAAACGACTCTGAAACGAACTCCCTGAAACTTTGAAGGAAATCAAACGGCGGTTTGTTTGATTTCCTTAAAAAGTCCACTTCTGGGCGATCCCGAAATTAGGAGTCGCCATTTTCCTCCAGGGGTAT
>JAISYL010000263.1 GCA_031269935.1 Planctomycetota bacterium | reverse complement strand
CATCTATGCCTATAACCATCCGATCGCCGGGGCCAGGAAAGTTCCCTTCGGGGAGCAACCCTGGTCGGCGGCTAGGTGAAAGACCGGGAAAGAAGAGGTGAAATGGTTGAAGAACCGGTGTGGTACGCCTCCCATGGGTCCCGACCGCCGACTATTGCGCCGCTAGCGCTTGCGTGATCTAATCGCCTAACCTGACGTCGACTTTTAGAGCGTGTTGTTAAATGCCGGATCGTCCGGGTTAGACAAGGAAAAAGGCGCCGGCGGGATGATTTTTACCCCTGACCGCCGGCCAAAAATCATCCTGCCAGCGACTTTTTCCTTGTCTAACCCGGGCGATCCGGTATTTAACAACACGCTCTAAGGGAGAGATTTGGATGGCCGACGATTTCGACGCTCCCCTGGAAGATTTCGCGGAGTATGCGTGATGCGTTTATGGACCCTTACGGTCGGCGCCCCGCCGCCCCGACCGGCCGGACCAGGATCGCCAGGCTGCCCGGCTCGATCGGAAGGCGTTCCACCCGGCGGCCCAGGTTGGGCGCCGAATCCGCCGATTCGAATATGTCCCCGGGCGAATCCTGGAAGGTGTCGACCACCCGGCGCCAGTCGCCGCCCCGATCCGGAACCGCGAAATGGCGCCGTTCCTCCGAGGCGTTGGCGATGAACATGATGTCGTCGTCCCGGCCGCCGTCCGGGCGGAGCGCCTGGCCCCCGTCCAGGACGAAGGACAGCCAGCCGGCCCCGTCCGACCAGTCGGGGGCGTTTTCCCTTTCCCCGTGCCAGGAAATGCCCCCGCCCGGACCGAAAAAACGCCGGCGGCGGAGGATCGGGTGCCGGCGCCGGAAGTCGACAAGCAGCCGGACGAAGCGGACCAGCTCGGAGTTTTTTTCCGCCAGACTCCAATCCAGCCAGCTGATCTCGTTGTCCTGGCAATAGGCGTTGTTGTTGCCGCCCTGGCCGCGGGCGAATTCGTCCCCCCCGAGGAGCATGGGCACCCCCTGGGACAGGAAAAGGGTGGCCAGGAAATTGCGGATCTGCCGGCGCCTCCTCCGGTTCACCCCGGCGTCCCCGGTCGGCCCCTCGATCCCGAAATTCCGCGAATGGTTGTGGTCCTCGCCGTCGCGGTTGCCCTCGCCGTTGTCCTCGTTGTGCTTGCGGTCGTAGCTGACCAGATCGTTCAGGGTGAACCCGTCGTGGGCGGTTACGAAATTGACCGTGGCCCCGGGCCTGCCGCCGCCGTCGCCCCGCCGGTAGAGATCGTCGGAGCCGCAGATCCGGCTGGCGAAACGGCTCACCATGCCCTTGTCCCCCCGCCAGAAGCGGCGGACGTCGTCGCGGTAATAGCCGTTCCATTCGGACCAGCGCCCGTAGGAGGGGAAATTGCCCACCTGGTTGAGGCCGGCCGCGTCCCAGGCTTCGGCTATCAACTTGACCCGGGCGAGAACCGGATCCAGGGAAATGACCTCCAGGAGCGGCGCCCGCGGCAGCACCTCCCCGTTGGTGTCCCGCCCCAGGATGGAGGCGAGGTCGAAACGGAAGCCGTCCACGTGCATGACCGCCGTCCAGTAGCGAAGGACGTCGAGGATGAGGATCCTGACCACCGGATGGTTGCAGTTGAAGGTGTTGCCGCAGCCGGAATAGTTGCGGTATTTTCCCCCTTCGTCAAGCATGTAGTAGGTGGGGTTGTCCAGGCCCCGGAAGGAGAGGGTGGGCCCCCGCTCGTCCCCCTCGGCCGTGTGGTTGAACACCACGTCCAGGATTATTTCCAGGCCGGCCCGGTGGAACCGGCGGACCATTTCGCGGAATTCGTTCATGGCCCCGGCGTCGCCGGCAGCGGCGTAGCCGGCGTTGGGGCAGAAGAAGCCGATGGGGGAATAGCCCCAAAAGTTGAGGAGGGGCCGCCCGGTCCGGGGGTGCCGGCGCAGGTTTTCGTTCTCGTCGAATTCGAAGACCGGCATCAGTTCCACCGCGGTCACTCCGAGTTCCTTGAGATAGGGGATCTTTTCGGCGAGCCCGATGAAGGTTCCGGGCCGGGTGATCCCGGAGCCCGGATGAACGGTGTAGCCCCGGACATGCAGTTCGTAAATCACCGTGTCCTCCAGGGGGGTCAGGGGGGGGACGTCGCCGTCCCAATCGAAACTCCGGGGGGAAACGACCCGGCAGCGGCGCCGGTTGAGAAAATGGACGCCGTCATGGGAGCGGGCAAGATCCGCCCTTCCCCAGGGCGCCACCCCCGAGAAGGCCCGGGCGTAGGGATCGAGCAGGGGCTGGGCGGGATCGTAATACAATCCCGCCGCCGGATTCCGGGGCCCGCCGGCCTTCCAGACATAGCGGAGTTCCCGGACCCAGTCGGGATCGGAGTTGAGCACCCGTAGGTGCCAGACGTCGCCGGTCCGGTTCAGCCGGGGGTCGAGATCGATTTCGGCCAGCGCCTCCCCGGCGTCGGCCCGGAAAAGTTCCAGGCGCATGCCGACGGCGGGGCCGGCGACCACGGCGAAATTGACCCCGTGGGCGGTGAGATTGGGGCCGAGCGGCAGGGGGCTGCCGCGATCCACCCACAGCCCGGCGACCAGCCGGGCCTCCTTTCCGGCCCGGGTCCCCTCGTCGCGGGGATAAAACGAGGTAAGGCCGCCGGCCGGAATTGGTTGGGGCATGGTTGTCCCTTCCTTCAAGTTGACTTTTGAAGCTCCCTCACCAGCCCAGCCGAAGCCGCCAGGATTCGGCGTCCAGGCCGGTGTCGGTCGATTTCGCCAGCCTCCGCAGCCGCCACAGCGCCAGGTGCGCCAGGCGGATGGGCGGTTGGCCGGGCCGAACCGGGGGGAAGCCGCGATTGTCGGAAAGCAGCGCCAGCAGGGCGGCCCGGGCCGCCTCCCGGCCGGCGCCGGGACCGGAAGCGGCGTCCCGGAGGCTGTCCACCGCCGCCTCGGCCAGCCGCAGACCCCGGCTTCCGGCCCCGGGCGAGGCATAGGGGGAGTCCAGCAGGCCCAGGATGGCGGCGACCGCCCGGGGGGCGCCGCAGGCGCCCAGGGCGCGAAGCGCCGCCTCGCGGTTTTCCCGGGGCAGATCGGGCAGGGTAAGCAGGCTCTCCAGCCGGGCCAGGGCGATTCCAGCGGCTCCGGCCAGCCTGCCCTCCGGATCCGGGAAGCCGGGCGGCGGCGCCAGGACGGTTCCCAGGCAGGCGGCGGCGGCGGCGAAAAGGCCGGGGTCGCCGGAGGGCGCCAGCGCTTCGGCGGCCTTCCCGGCCGCGAAGACGGCCAGGTTGAGGGAAGAGGCGAGGACGCGATCCCGCCAGACCTCCCCCGCCCCGGCCAAATCCAATCCCGGCCCGGCCAGCGGGGGGTAGTTGGCGAAGGCGGCGGCGCACATTCCCGCCAAGGCGTCGAACACGGCCTGGGAGAGGATGCCGGATCCCGAAAGCAAGCCGTCAAGGGCGCCGATGGTCTCCGGCAACCCCTCCGCCCCCATGTCCTGGAGCGACTGGAGCGCGTTCAGGCGGATTTCCTCCAGCTCGTCGGGAACCTTGACGGCCATGGCGGCCCCGCTGGCGGCCCAAATCCTGGCCCAGAACGAGGGATCGTTGCCCAGGCCGCCGCCCACGTAGTGTACGACGGTCGCCAGGGCGGCGTCCCGGAACCGCGGCTCCTCCAGCCGCCCTATCGCCGCCCCCACCGGATCGAATTGGGCTAGGATGGCCAGGAGAACGCGGCGGCGCAGGTACTCCAACCGGGGCGCCAGCCGCCCCCGGCGATCCAGGGGCGGGCGGCGAAGCGGGGCCAGGAGGCCGCGGCTCGAATCCGACCCCGGATCGGTGGCGTGGCGGAGGTAGGCGATCCGGGCCCGCTCCTGGCCGGCCAGGCAAAAGGCGGGCAGCAATCTGAGGAGCAGGCACTTCACCTCCAGGTTGGCGCTGGTGGCCAGAAGCGCCTCCAGCCAAGGCAGGTCGTCGGGGTCGCCCCGCCGGGCCAGGGATTCGGCGGCTCCCCGCTGAATGAGGAAATTGGAGCGGAAAAGCGCGGCCAGCAGGGCTTCCCGCATTCGCCCGCCGTCGGGTCCGCGCAACTCGCCGTGAATGGCGTCCACGACGGCGGCGCGGCCGGCCGAGGCGGCGTTCAGGGATTCGATCAACTCCTCCCGCCGATCCAAACCGGCCGGGGGCGGCTCCGCCCCCGGGCCCGCCAGGGCCGGAAGCAGGAAAAGAATCGCCAGGCGGCGGACGAGCTTTCTATTCACCCAGTCTGGCCTCCCGGAGCAGCAAAACGGCGGCCGAGGACTCCCGACGCCGGATCAGGAAGCCAATCCGCCCCAGCTGTTCGCGGCCGGGCAATTCCCCGGAAAACGCCCCTCCCCGATCCAGCGGGCGGAAAAGCCCGTCCCGAAGATCGAAGGACAGCCGGTTCCAGCCCGAACCGAGTTTTTGGGCCGGGGTTTCGTAATCCCGCCAGCCCCGGCCGTCAGGCAGGGTGAGGATAAGCGAGATTCCCGCCTCCGCCCGGCCGTCGTAATAGGCTTCCAGCCGGAAACCGGCCGCCCTTGAAAAGTCCGCCGGGGGAACGAGCGTCCGGTAAAGGGCAAGCCTCCCCCCGCCCGGCCCCTCCTCGAAATCGATCTTGAGCGCCCGGCCGCCCTGGGCGGGCGCCAGATCGGATATCCGTCCGGGATCGCTCCAGGCCGCCCGGCGCCAAGCCGTCCCGGGGGTCAGGCCGTCCCAGGGTTCATCCCCGGGGCCGGCCGCCGCTCCGCCGGCCAGGCGTTCCGGCATCTCCACGCCGAACGGCTGGATCCGCAGGCCGGGCCTCCCCTCCTCCGCCAACTCCATGCCCTCCTCGGCGTCGCCGGACAGAAAGAAATTCAGGCCGCGGATTAAAAAACGGAGATCCCGATCGTCGCCGGCCCCGTAGCGCCAGGCCTGGCGCCAGTTTCGCCCGGTAGAAACCGCCGCCAGGGCGCCGTTTTCGAGGAAGACGGCGCCCACCGGTTCGGCGGCCGCCAATTGGTGATCCGGCGGCAGCCGGCCGGGGGAGCCGCCCGCCGCCGCCGCCAGCCGCCGCAGGGCCGCCGCCGTCCGATCGGGATCGGGCGAATCCAGCCAGATGTGGCCGCCGCCGGCCAGGTAGCTTCCCACCGCGGCCGTCTCGGATTCGCTCCAGGCCAGGACGGTCTCGGGCGCGGCCAGGGCCAGCAGGCAGTCGGAAAGCCCGGCGGCGGGCTCCAGCCGGCGATCCCGGATCTCGGCTCCGCCGGAAAGGCGCCGGCGCAAATCGGAAAACAGGTTTTCCGCCGCCGAGTCGGGAAGCCGGGCGAAATCGCCCAGGGTCAGGAGCAGCCCTCCGGCCTCGACCGAGCTGGCGGCGGCGCCGGGCCGGGCGCGGACCGGAACGCTTCGGCGGCGCCAGTCCGAGGCTTCCCCGGAAGGAGGCGGAATCGCCGTCCCGGCCGGTTCCTCCCCGCGATCCAGGCGGGCGCCGAGAGGCGCCGGAAGCGCGGTTTCCCCCTTTTCGGACCCTTCGCCGCCGGCGGCGGCGGCGGGGGCGAAAAAGCGGCTTTCCCCCTCCCCGCCGGCTCCGGCCGAACCGCCCGGATTCCCTTCCTTCCCGGAGCGGCCGTCCGCCTTTCCGTCCACCCGGGAAGGGGAAAGGCCGCCGCCGGGAATCACCCCCGATCCCCCCGATCCGGGCGGCCGATCCTCCGGCGGCGGTCCGCCGGATTCGCCGCCCCCGCTTCGCCGGCCGGTTGGCCGGGATATTTTCCCGGTCCCCCCTTCCCCGGGGGATCGGGAAAATTCCACCGGACCGGTTTCTCCCCCGGCGGGAAGATCGCCGGAAGCGATCCCGGAAAGGTCCGGCCTCCCGGAAGCCGGCCCGGCCGGCTTGGCCTCGGCCGCCGTCCCGGCGGCGGGAAGGGACGGACGCCGCTCCCCCGTCTCGTTCATTCCCCGGGCCGGGCCGGAAGCGGGGCGCGGCCGGGATGTTTCCGCCAAACCGCCCGGCCCGGGGGAGGCGGGCCCGGATTCGTCCCGGGTTCGCCGGAGGGCCGGACCGGTCGCGCCGTTCCGCCATTGGGCGGCCGGGAGGGAGGCGATTTCCCCCGCCCGCCCGTCCGAAGAGGGATCCGCAATGATCGGCCGCGGCTCCACCCGGCCGCGGCCGGCGGCGATTTCCGGCCTTGGCCCGGACCGATCCGGGCCGGCGGAGGCCGAAAAAAAGTCGGGCCGTATTTCCCCGGCTTCGCGGTCGCCGGCGGCGGCGGTGAATTCGTCCCGCCCGGCGGCGGCGGCTTCGGGGGCGTCAAGGGAATGCCCGGCGGTTCTTTCCCGGGACTGGGGCGGCCCGGCTTCGGAAATAAGTCGCTCCCGGGGCCGGCTTCGGAATTCGGGGCGGGGGTACGGCGGCCGCGGGGCGGCGACCGCGAACTCCCGCGCCTCCCCCCCCGGCAGGGGTTCCCCCCCGGCAAGTTCCCGGGCCGTCCTTTCCTCTTCCAGCCAAACGGGCGGCCCGTCTTCATCCGGCAGGCCGACTTCGGGGGACGGAACCGCCGTCCCGGATTCAGCCGTCACGGATTCCGCCGGGGGCTCGCCAAGCTCCGGCATTTTGGGTTCCGGGGCGCCCCCTCCGGCGGCCGGGCGTTCCCGGCGTTCCCGCCGCAACCGGGCGCCGCCGCCGTTGTCCGCCAGGGGCAGGGAGGCGGGCGTCCCGGTTCCGGCCAGCTCGGGCGCCCGTTCAAC
>JAISYL010000241.1 GCA_031269935.1 Planctomycetota bacterium | reverse complement strand
AGACAAGGAAAAAGGCGCTGGCAGGATGATTTTTGGCCGGAGGTCAAGGGCAAAAATCATCCGAGAAGCGACTTTTGACGCAGTATAACCCGATGAGACGGTATTTAACAACACGCTCTGAGAACGCCCGTTCAGGAGGCGGCGGCGTCCGGTTCCGGCGGCTCGTCCAGCCGGGTGGGGTCATCCTTCGGGCCGTCTTCCCCGCCTTTAAAATCGTGGGGGGAATGATACCGCCCCGAGGGGATGTGATGGTGGGGATGGTGATTTTCATCCTTCGAGCCGTCCTCCCCGCCCTCGAAATCGAGGCGGGAATGGCGCCGCTTCCGGGGGAGGCGATGGTGGTGATGATGGCGCGGCTGGGCGATGCGGCCGTGTTCGAGCACGATTATTCGTTCCGCCCGCTCCGCGACTTCCGCGTCATGGGTGACGACGATGATGGCGTCGCCGGCGGCATGGCGCCGGCCCAGGATGTCCAGGACGATTTTCTCGTTGGCCTCGTCGAGGTTGCCGGTGGGTTCGTCGGCGAGGATCAGCCGGGGATGGTTGATGAGCGCCCGGGCGATGCATACCCTTTGCTGCTCGCCTCCGGAAAGCTGCTTGGGCAGGTGCCGGGCGCGTTCGGCCAGTCCCACCCCCCGCAAGGCCGCCATCGCCTCCCCCTCGTCCGCCAGGCTGTGGTAATATTGCGCCATCATCACGTTTTCCACCGCGGTGAGGTGGGACACCAGGTGAAACTGCTGAAACACCAGGCCGATTTTGTCGCGGCGGATGGCGGTCAGTTCCCGGGGACCGATTCGGGACAGATCCTGCCCGTCCAGGATGACCGAACCGTGGGTGGGACTGGCGAGGCAGCCGATGATGTTCATGAGAGTGGTCTTGCCGGAGCCGGACGGCCCCATGACGGCCAGCCATTCCCCCCTGCCGATGGAAAGATCCACCCCGGAGAGGGCCCGAACCTGTCCGTAAACCATGGAAACTCCGCGAAGCTGGAGGATTTCGTCCATCTCCGACCTTTCTATCATTCGCCCTTCAACACCAGGGCGGGTTCCACCCCCGCCGCCTTGCCGACCGGAGCCAGGGAAGCCAGCACCGTGACCATCGCCGCCAGGAGAATGACCGCCGGGGCGACGTAAAAGCCCACCGAAACCGAGCGCTGGAAGACGCTTTCCCCCACCAGGGCGGCGAACCAGCGGCCGACCAGGGCGCCGATGGCGCCGCCGGCCAGCCCCAGCGCCGCCGCCTCCCCGAGAAACTCCAGGACGATGGAACGGCTGTCGGCGCCGATGGCTTTTTTCAGGCCGATTTCCCGGCGCCTCTCCATGACCACCGCCATCATGGTGGTGGCGACGCAGATCATGGTCAACCCCAGCGCCACGGCGGTGACCAGGAACACCAGCGCCTGGAGCTTGTCCACCACCTTCGCCTCGGAACTGGCCACCCGTTTCACCAGGCGGGCGGTCACGGCCGGGGCGGCGGCGTGGACGGCCTCCGCCAGCCGCTCCAGCTCCTCCGCCGAGGCGGCGACGCTGACCTCGGCCGCCCCCGCCTCCCCCTTGCCTCCCAGCAGACGCTCCAGGGCCGCCAATTCCAGGAAGATCATCCCTTCCTCCGCCCCGCCGGTCTTCAGCGTTCCCGTTATCCGCAGGTCGGCCGAGAACTGTTTCCCGTCGCGGGTCCGCCCCGAGAGCCTTGCCTCCCGCCCCGGAGCCAGGCCCAGGTATTCCGCCACTTCGGCCCCGAGAATCATTTCGTTCAACTTTTCCGGCCAGGCCCCTTCGAGATTCCAGTAGGGACTGGTTTTTTTCGCCTGCTTGAGGGAGGTGCCGGCGGCGGTGACCGGCTGGCGGTTGAGGGACAGCGACTCGTAGCGGTAGGGCGCGATTCCCAGGACCTTTTCCCGGGGGAGGGCCCGGGCGGCGGCGGCTATGTCACCTAGGCTCATGATTCCGCGCTCGCCGGAGGGGACCAGGAGCAGGTTGGCCCCGTAGGAACGGAATTCGCGCTCCAACTGGTCGGGCATGTCCAGGTAAACCGCGATCATGCCGTAAAGTACGGTGGCGCCCACCCCCACGGCCAGGAGCGCCGCCAGCATGCGCGAACTCCGGCGCAGCAGGGAGCCGGTTATCAGGCGCAGGAACATCCGGCGGTTGCCCATCGCTATCTCCCGTGCAATACGTCGGCCGGGCGCAGGCCCGCCAGCATCTTGAGGGCGGGAACGCTCCCCAGAAGGGACACCGCCGCCACCATGACCGCCACCAGCGGCGGGACCGCCGCCCGGAGGGCGATGGCGGTTCCGAACACCGTCCGGCCGATCAATTGGGCGAACCCCAGCCCCGCCGCGTAGCCGATGATTCCCCCCGCCAGGGCGGTAACCATGATTTCGGCCAGGAACAGCAGGATTACGTCCCGATCCTCGGCCCCCACCGCCTTGGCGAGGCCGATTTCGGCGCTTCGCTCCATGACCCCGGCGGTTACCAGGTTGGAGATGGCCAGGGCCGAACCCGCCAGGCTAAGGATGGTGAGCAGGAGCATCAGGAGGCTCACCTTGTTCAATATCGCCCCCTCCGACTCCGCCACCCGGAGCACCGGCTTGGCCCGGGCGTCGGTCAGCACCTCCTCGATCTGGTAGGCGATGGAACTGATGTAGGCGGTGCAATACCAGGCGTCCCATTCCTTGGGGGTGAGGCTGCTCGGGTCACGGGCGGCCCGGCGGGCCAAGTCGTTTTCGGGGGTGGTCAGGGCGCTTACCTCGACCCTGCGGACTAGGCCGGGGCGGTTGGACAATTCCTGCACCAGCGAGATCGGGACGTAGATGGCCTCGTCCTCGTCGCCGCCGCCGTGGAAGACGGCGCGGATCGTCAGCGTTTCCCGCCGGCGGCCGTCCGGGGCCGCCACCGTCAGCCGGTCGCCGGGCCGGAGGCCGAATTTTTCCGCCAGGGTCCGCCCGAGCATCGCCCCGGCCCGGTCGGCGTCGTCCGGCCAGGCGCCCTCCAGGGTCCACCAGGATTTAAGCCGGGACATCCCGGTCACCGTGGTTTCCCCGGTCGGCAGGGTCAAATTCTTGGCGAACCAGGTTCCGATTAGGGGCGCGTTCCCCCCTTTACCCTCCAATCCGACCGTCATGTCCAGGTAAGGGGTGAAATCCACGATGTTGTGGGACCAGAAAATGGTCCGCAGCCGCCCCAATTCGTTTTCGGCCAGATACTTGTCGGCGATCCCGGAACCGTCCTCCAAGCCGTGGAGATCGGCCAGGAGCGAGGCGCCCCGGGGAACCACGTTGAGATTGGCCCCGTAGGCCTTGAGTTCCCGGTTCACCTTGTCGCCGACATCCAGAAGCACCGCCAGCATGGCGGTGGCCAGGGACACCCCGAGGGCCATGGTAAGCGCCACCAGGGCGAGCTTCCGTCTCTGCCCCAGCAGGGCGCCCTTGAGCAGGCGTAGAAACATCGCGTTTCACCCCCTATTCAAACCGCCGCTTTTCCTTTTCCAGATCGGCGGTTTTTATCGTGATGGTTCCGGAGGCGAGGGAAAAGGCCAGCGGAACGGGATTGCAGCCGCCGGGAAAGCCGATGGTGGCCTTGTTCATCACCACGTCGCAGAGAATGCAAATCACCTGGTCCCCCCGCTCGTAATAGCCGGTGGGGCCGCAGACGTCGCAGGCGTCCAGGCCGACTCCGTAGGCGGTGTCGGACTTGCGGATGACGATGAAGCGGATCTCGGTCCGCTCCCCGGTCCGGTGAAGGAAGCGGTGCAGGCGCCAGTCGTTCACCTGATCCAGGGGGATGGAAATCGCCCCGTCCCGGGCCGCCGCTTCCCGGGGCGGCGACAATTCCACCACCCGGCTGTCCAAGTCCCGCCCCACGGTCAGGGTCGCCAGGGACAGCGCCGCCCCGGCGATCAAAACCGCGCTCCAGCGCCGCCTGACCCGGGCGGCGTAAACCAGCTTCCTCGCCTGGGCCGGGTTGTCGCCGGGGAAGCGCCGGCCCCGATTCAGGAAATAGAGCAGGGCGGCGGCGGCGGCGGCGATCCCCAGGAGATAAAAAATGAACCAGTCCGTATGGTTGGACATGTACATGACGTATCGGGTGACCGCCCGGACCCGGGGAACCAGGTTCCGGCCGAGGAGCGTCCGCAAAATCGTCAGGGATTGGGAGCCGAAAAGGAAGAGGATGGACAGGATGAACCCGGCCAGGGCCGGAGCGGCCGGCAACTGGGCGTAAATCCGCTTGACGGCGGCATGGCAAATCAGGCACAGGATTAGCCCGGCCAGGTAGCCGGTCCCCTTGGACAACACCTCCTCGTTCACCAGGGTGTCCCGGCCGACGCTGAATTGGAAGGGGAAAAACACCAGATCCGGTACGGCGAAGGCGAGCCAGGCCGCCGAGACGAGGAAGAGGGTCGCGGCCAGGATCCGGCGGGGAATCCTCCAATCCACCCTCCCCGCAATCAGGGCGATCAAGACGAACTCGGCGGCGATCCCGGCCGCCAGAACGGCCAGGTCGTAAAATTCGCGGACGATCCGGCCGGTGGCGAGCCTGACGGCCGCCATGCTTACGGCGATCAGTACGCCCAGCAGGCGGCCGTACAGGCTCCAGCGGGCCAGGGAAAGGCTTCCCCGCCTCGCCGTCAGGCCGGCCAGGGCTCCCAGGGGGATGAGCGCCGGGATAAGGGTTTCCACCACCTCAATCAGGTATCTAAGCATCGACCGCCATTCAGGAAAAAACGTCTACCCGTCCGAGCGGACGGTAGACGTAAAAATCGGGTCAAAAATAACCAGCCGAAAAAAAAGGAAAATTTCGGAAACATTCCTTCCGGATCGGCTGGAAAAACGCCACCCCCCGGCGATTCAACCACCGTTTCCCAGGCCTCCGCCGGCTGAAATCGCCTGAACCGACGATCCCAGCCGGGGAGATCATGGCCGTGCGGGGGTGGAAGCCGCGCAACCCTTTTTTGGCTCTACTCCTATCTCGTTACCAGGTGCGCGGAATGAAATCGAAGTCCCAGCTTACCTCGATGGGCGTGGTCCAGAAGCGGCCCTCGACCCCGGTTTCCTTGTCCACGTGCAGAAGGTAGCTCTGTTTGATCGGACTGTCGATGATAAAGGTTATCTTGTATTCGCCGGCCCCGTCCAGTTTCACGTTGTTGCCGTAATGGGGCCCGTCGGAGGCGTTCATGGGCATGAAGACTCCCTCGATGGTTTTGCCCCCCTTCTTCTCCGCCTTGTAGCGGACCGTCAAGTAGGGAACGAAGTCGCCGACCCCGTAGCCGAGTTCGTTTTCCCCCGCCGAGATGTCGGCTTCCAGGTGCATGTCCGAGTCGGCCGCCGCCAATCCCCCCATGCCCAGGGGCTCCATGTCCACGGGCTGGAAATAGACCCCGGCGACTACCAAGGGACCGACCACATGATCGTCGCCGAGGGGAAATTCCTCGAAACCGGCGGTCGCGGCACCCGGGGCGGGGGCGGCGGCGGCGAACACGGCGGGCAACGAGCCCAAAACCACGGCCAGGGACAGGACGGCCGATATCCCGATTAACTTCCTCCGCATCACATCTTCTCCTTTTTCATGGCGCCTTGCGGCGCTAGCCTAGTATTGACTGTTTGGATCCCGGCGGCCGGGAATTGTACCCGCGGTTTTTCAAGCCTTGGCCGCTTTTCGGGCCCGGAGGACGCTCCAGAGGCTGCCGAGGACGGCCAGCAGCACCAAAACCACCTGGGGCGCCAGGGTTTCGACGGTCGGATGGATTCCCAGGAGGTCGATGGACTCAATTCCGGCCACCGGAGTCACCCCGATGACGTCGGCTTCCTGCAATTCCTTGACTCCGCCCCCCGCGAAGGCGATGGCCATGACGAACAGCAGGATGCTGGTGCCGATGAAGAACGGCCGGAGGGGGATTTTCAGGCTGCCGTAGCGGATGAGGACGAAGATGACCGCGAGGATGACGGTGGCTACCGCGATCCCCAGCCAGACCATGTTCATGTTTTCCTTGGTTTCCGCCACCAGCGCCTGGTAGAAGAGGATGGTTTCGGCCCCTTCCCGGAATACGGCCAGGAAGGCGGCCAGGCCCAGGGCGAAGGCGCTGCCGGAAGCCACCGCCGATTTGACCTTGTCGTCGATGTATTTTTTCCAGGCTTCGGCCTCGGCCTTGGCCAGCATCCAGTTGCTGACGAAAAACAGCACCACCGTGGCCAGGAGCATGGCCGCCCCCTCGAGGATTTCCTGGTTGGCGCCGCTGATTTCGAAAATGGTCTGGAGGACAATGGCCAAGACTATGCTGGCCAGGACCGCCCCCCCGGCGCTCCAATACACCACCCCCACCCGGCCGGCGTTTCCGGAGCGGACCAGATAGGCCGCGATGGCGGCGATGACCAGGATGGCCTCGAATCCCTCCCGGACCAGGATGAGAAGCGAGGCGATGAAAACCCCGAGGCCGCTTTCCTCCCGGCCGTCCAACTGGTTGGCGTCCTCCCGGAGCATTTTTATGAGGAGGTCGAGATCCTTCCTCACCACCGAGTTGGCCGCCCTTTCGGTCATGTGCTGCTTGATGGTGCTGAACTGGTATTCCACCACCGCGGCGCGCCTTCCGGAAATGTAGGACAGGACCGTCCGCTCGAAGCCCAATTTCTCGTAATAGCCGAAATAGGCGTCATTGACCTCTTTCTTGGCCCGGTCGACCTCCTTGATGAAATAGGATTCGTAGGACCGGTCGAGCAGGCGGATCATTTCCGCCGCCACCTCGTTCCAACTGGCGGGACTCGGTTTGGCTTGCCCGGCCGGGACGGCGGGGGATGTCAGTACCACCCAGGCCAGCGCCAGGGCGGCGGTCAATCGCGGGGTCGGGTTCACGGCGTTCTTCCTCGCATGGGCAAAGGGAGTTTTAGGTTTAATATTATGTTTTAGCAATAAAACATAGCGGAAGTATTTATACTTTTCGCGCCAGTCGATGTCAACTAAAAAAATAATTTTTTGCCGGGCTGGCCAGGACCCGTGCCTGAAATTTCCCGATAAAACCGCCCGGTTCGGGGAAAGGCCGGCGGAAAATCGGCCAAAAAAGAAGCGGCGGGCGTGAAATGCGCCCAGGGCTAAGGCAGGAAATTTTCTATCCCCCGGGCCGGGACTAGGGGATGAAAATGGTTAGGGGGTTGTTTTAGTTGTTTGGATTTGTAAAACCATATTCGTCAATTTTTTTCGGAGGACGAATATGATGGACGAGATTATTTCCCGGTCTTTGGTGGAATGTTTAGGCGTCATTGACGATCCCCGGATGGCGGGCAAGCGGCATCACAATTGTAGCAGTGCTATATGGATTGGATACAGGGGTTTATGAAAGGGGTGGACGTTCATCATGTCTGTTTGGATGGAAAAACGGTGCGTGGCTCCAAACACAATCCGACCAACCAGAAGCCTATCCATATGATGAGCGCCTATGCCCAGGAATGCGGGTTGGTGCCGACCCAGGGCAAGGTCGACGAGAAGACGAATGAAATCACGGCCTTGCCGGACATCATTTCCCGCCTCAAAATTACCGATGCCACCGTCTCGATTGACGCCATGGGATGCCAGAAGG
>JAISYL010000214.1 GCA_031269935.1 Planctomycetota bacterium | reverse complement strand
ATGGGGGGATGCCGGCGAATCCATTGATCTCCTGCGCCGATACAGCCCTGAAACAGCCGGAAAATTGGGGGAAATGTTGACCGCCGCCCTCGCCGAATCCCAAGTTTCGCTGGATTCCGAAACCGCCGCGAACGCCCCGGAATCACCGATTGCCGAAGCGGAGCCGGCCGCCCCCGTTCCCGAATCCCCGGCGGCAATCGAACCCGATCCGGAAGCCGTGGCCATTACCGGAATTGCCGTCCCAACGGACTCCGTAACCGCCGCGAACGCCCCGGAATCACCGATTGCCGAAACGGAGCCGGCCGCCCCCATTCCCGAATCCCCGGCGGCAATCGAACCCGACCCGGAAGCCGTGGCCATTACCGGAATTACCGCCCCAACGGACTCCGAAACCGCCGCGAACACCCCGGAATCACCGATTGCCGAAGCGGAGTCGGCCGCCCCCGTTCCCGAATCTCCGGCGGCAATCGAACCCGATCCGGAACCCGTGGCCATTAACGAAGCTTCTCCCCCTATTAAATCCCCGGAAACAATCATCCCGGGATGGAGAACGATTTTATTCAAGGCGGATTCCCTTCTTCCGCATCCCGGGCGGCATCGGCCTTTTACCACCGATCCCTATCTCAGGGACGATTGAACCGTCATCATTCGGCAAAGGGCAAAACATGAAAAAAAACCGGCAACTGTTTGAGTCGCTTGATTCCGTCAGGGACAAGCCGATTCTCGCGCAGATAGACCCATCTTCCGTCTGGGGAATCAAGGACAGGGAAGATGCGGAGGATCGGCTGGAAAAAGCCACCCGGGAGCTTTCCGACCTGCAATACCGGCTTTATGCCGAAGCCAAGACCGGCCTATTGCTAATCTTCCAAGCCATGGACACCGGCGGCAAGGATGGCGTCATCCGGAAAGTTTTAGGTCCGCTTAATCCCCAGGGAGTGGAAGTAACCTCCTTCAAGCGCCCGACGCCGGATGAATTGGCGCACGACTACCTATGGCGCATTCACTCGCGGGTACCGGCCCGGGGCAAAATCGGGGTTTTCAACCGTTCGCATTACGAGGATGTGCTGGTCCCCCGGGTCCACAAGCTGGCGCCCAAGGAAGAATTGAATTGCCGCTATCGCCAGATCAACGATTTTGAACGCCATCTCGGGGAAAACGGGGTAATCCTGCTCAAGTTCTATCTTCACATTTCCAAGGACGAACAAAAGCGCCGCTTAAAGGAACGGTTGGACAAACCGGAAAAAAACTGGAAATTCGAACCCGCCGATCTGGCTGAACGCGAATTGTGGGACAAATACCGGGAGGCTTATCAGGCGATTATGGAGAAATGTTCATCCCCCCATGCCCCCTGGTATGTAATCCCATCGAATCGCAAGTGGTTTCGCGACATCGCGGTGGCGGAAATAATCAGGCGCGAATTGAATCGGATAAACCCGAGCCTGCCGAAGGCGAAGGAGGGCTTGCGGGATCTAAAGGTAAAATAAAAGGCTCGACATGGAAGGGAATGGATTCGGCATGGCGTTGGGCGGCGGCGGCGTTCGCGCTTTTGCCCATTTCGGCGTTCTTTCCGGACTTGCCGAGGCCGGCTTGAGGCCGGGATTTATCAGTGGTTCAAGCATGGGAGCGGTGCTGGGCGCCCTTTACGCGGGCAGGGAAGGCGACTTGGGGAAAATCATCTCCTACTTCCGCCAGTCGCCGCTGTTCGGCCGCGCAGCCAAACCCCCTAAGGGGGACGGCCTGCGCAAAAGATTCGGCCGGCTGGGAGGCTTGACCAGAAAAATGGCCGCCGCCGGCATTGCTTCAATCATATCCTTCCGCCAGGGGCTACGCCGGAGCAATCCGGTCAACCAGGCGATCGACGATTTTTTTGGCGCCGGCCGGAATTTTGAAAACCTCGCCATTCCCTTTGGGGCCAACGCGGTCGACCTCTCCGCCGGTTCAATCGCGGAATTCACCTCCGGTCCCTTGGCCCCGGCGCTCAAGGCCGGAGTGGCGGTGGGGTTGGTATTCGCCCCCTTCGCCTGGAACGGCGGCCAATATGCCGATGCCGCCCCTCTCTGTCCGGCTCCGGTCGGACTTTGCCGTCGCCTGGGCGCCGCCAGGGTGCTGGCGGTCGACATTTCCGCCCCTCTTGAACGCGACTGCGTATGCCAGAACGGTTTCGACGTGGTGCGCCGCCTCATGTCGCTGCAAAGCGACCGGCTTAACGCCATCGAGACCGCCAACGCCGATTTGGTGTTGAGGCTCGACCTTTCCGATATTTTCTGGGGCGATTTCAGCCGGATCGACGAAGCGATGGAACGCGGCTGGCGGGGGGTGAAAGCCGCCCTCGGGACAATAAGGGAAAAACTGTGCCCTACCTAGGCCGGGGCGGCGAAAAATTGGCCTGGGCCCTGGCCTGGGCCGGGCTCGACCCGAAAGGGCAAACATGTTGCGACCTTGGATCCCATGTCGGGGGTTTTGTGGACGCCCTGCTTCAGGCCGGGGCCGCCAAGGTCTATGCCGTCGACACCTGCTATGGGACCTTCGCCTGGAAATTGCGCCGGGATCGGCGGGTGGTTCTGCTGGAACGCACCAATGCCCTGCATGTCGAACTACCGGAGAAGGTTGGGCTGGTCACCGCCGATGTCGGCTGGACCAGGCAGGAAAAAATTCTCCCCCGGGCGGTTTCCCTGCTTTCCCCCGGCGGGTTTGTCCTCAGCCTGCTTAAGCCGCAATACGAGGCGGAAAAAAATGAAATTCTAAAGGGAAAGGGCCGGGTACTAGATTCGGCCCTGGATAGAATAACCGGCCAAGTCCGCCTAGCCGCCCAATCCCTGGACCTGCCGCTCAAAGGACCGGCGGCCACCCCTTTCCTGGGCGGCAAGGGGAAAAATCCGGAGTTTTTCCTCCTCCTCGGCCCGGCCGG
>JAISYL010000144.1 GCA_031269935.1 Planctomycetota bacterium | reverse complement strand
CATAATGGTCAAAAGGTGGAAACGCTGGAAGGCATTCCTCGCAGCCGGGGAAACCGCGGTGGAAAGCATTGATTTCACAATCGCCCCGCCCAAAAAGCGTTATGAGCAGGTGGTCGAATCGCTGGAAAAGGTGATTGTCCAATCGGCGGAGGACGAAAAACTGCCCTCCGAACAGGAGCTTGCCGAACGCTTCAACGTGAGCAAGGCCGTTATCCGGGAAGCCTTGACGGTGTTGAAGGAGCGGGGCCTGGTCCAACCGCGGAACGGCGACGGCTCCTACGTGTCCAAGCCAGGCACCCAAACCGTGGCCGAGGCGGTGGGCCGCATCATAAAAACCGGCCGCATCAACGACCGGAATCTTCACGACACCAGGCTTATCCTGGAAACCGCCACGGCCAGGCTTGCCGCCATCAAAGCCTCGCCCGAGGAAATCGCCCGCCTGGAGGCCACCATTGAGGAAATGTCCGATCTTGGCATGCCCCACGGCGAGTGGCTGGCGATCGACATGGATTTCCACGTCGCCCTGGCCAAGGCCGGCGGAAACGAGCTTTTGGCCATGTTTGTGGAAATGATGATGCTCCTGCTGAAGAAATACATGCTCAAGGGTCTCTACAGCGACTACGATCAAACCTGCACCCTGAACGAGCACCGCGAAATAGTGAACGCCCTGCGAACGGGGAACCCCCACCTGTGCGATCAGGCCGTCCGCGCCCATTTCAATTCCGCCTGGGATCACGTCGCCGCCTACGAGAAGAAGAAAAACGCGACCGGTTGAAACAGGCTTCCGGGAGTTCGCCGCGCCGGCGGAAAAGCGGTATTTCGACCAAATGATTGGCGGCCTTGGTGGGCCGGCGGGTACACGAGACGGGAAAGGGAAGGCCATGAAGGGAATGACCGGTTTTATCGTCGGGCTTCTGGTGATGGGCGCCTTCGCGGCCGGCGGGGCGCCGGCGGGGGAGGTGGAGTTGATCTATACCCTGAATGCCCCCGGGGCCGACACCCAGGGCGGAGGCATGCGGGTTTTCAAGGAGGTGGTCGAAAGGGTGTCCAAGGGCGAGATCAAGGTGCTGACCTTCGATTCCGCCTCCCTCTTCAGGCAGGAACAGGAGTTGGCGGCGGTGAAGTCCGGCCAGGCCGACATCGCGGTGATCTCCGCCCCCTGGTTCACCGACGCCTCGCCCTGGGTCTCCATGTTCGCCGCCGGCTACCTGTTCAAGGATGCCAAGCACATGAACGCGGTGCTTAACGGCGAAATCGGGAAGCGGGTTTTCGAGCGCATCCTCCAGGACCAGGGCGTGCGTCCCCTGGGCGCGGAATATTTCGGCACCCGGCAGGTCAGCATGGTGGAGGACAAGCCAATCATCACCCCCGCCGACCTCAACGGGGTCAACCTGCGCATGCCCAATTCCGACGCCTGGATTTTCCTGGGCAAGGCCATGGGCGCCAACCCGACCCCGATTTCCTTCGCCGAAATCTATCTCGCCATGCAGACCAA
This sequence comes from Planctomycetota bacterium, assembly GCA_031269935.1. Classification (GTDB taxonomy): domain Bacteria; phylum Planctomycetota; class SZUA-567; order SZUA-567; family SZUA-567; genus JAJBSZ01. The sequence continues at coordinate 13,151 of JAISYL010000144.1, read as the reverse complement.
GGCCGTCGACGGCCAGGAAAACCCGCTGCCGACCAACCGCAGCAGCAAGTTCTACGAGGTGACGAAATCCATTTCCATCACCAACCACCTGGTGGACAGCGTTTGGATCACCATCAACGAGGCGAAGTGGCGGTCCCTCACCGATCAGCAGAAGGCGTGGGTGATGGAGGGGGTCAAGGCCAACCTGGACTACTGTTACGACACCAACGTCAAGATTGAGTCGGAAATCCTCGAATTCTTCAAGTCGCAGGGGATTAAAATCTACCACGCCGACCTGGACGCGTTCTCTTCCCACGTTCTCGGGCAGTACCTGAAGTCCGACTACGCCAAGACCTGGGACATGGACTTGTTCAAAAAGATTCGGGCGATGGTGGAATAGGCTTTCCGCTTTCCGGATTTCAAGCGCGCCGTTCCTTTTCGCGCCGGATTGCCCGTCCCGCCGGCGGGGAAAGGAACGCTTCGCGCCGGCAAGGCCTGTGGCGCCGCGCCGGCGGCGCCAGGATCGCTTCTCCTGTTTTCAAGGGGAATGCCGCATGAAAACGGCCTTTCGTCTGGTCAAGGACATTTTCGAGTTTTACATCCCGGTATTGTCGTTCTTTATCATGTTCGCCGCTTTTCTGGTCCAGGTGTTTTTCCGCTATGCGATGCGCCACCCGCTGTTCTGGACCCAGGAAGTCATTGTCATGAGCTTCATCTGGACGGTCGTTCTGGGCTCCTGCTACACGATGCGCAAACGGTCGCATGTGACATTCACGATGATCTACGACCGGCTTTCCCCCCGGCCGGCGGCAAGCTTCCGGCTGCTGGGCAACCTCATCGTCGCCGTCACCTTCCTGTTGCTCGTCGTCCCCTCGTACAACTATTCCTTCTTCCTGGGATTCCAGAAAACCGCCGTCTTCCGCATTCCCTTCACCGTGATGTTCCTGTCGTTCGCCTATTTCCTCTGCTCCGTCGTCGGCTACACCGCGGTGGACATTATCGAGGACGTCAAGGTCCTTCTTGGCCGCATCCCGGACAGCAGGGATCACGCGGCCGGGAGGGCGAAGCCATGAGCCCGGCCATGCTGGTCTGTCTCGCGATATTCGCGTTGATTTTTGTCCTGCGGATACCCATCGCTCTGGGGATGATTTCGGCGGCGGCCGGCTATTTTCTCGTCAAGGGCGCCGATCTCGGGATAGTGTGCAACCAGGTGGTCAACACCTATTACACCAATTACGTCATCATCGCGGTCCCGCTTTTCATTTTCACCGCCAACGTCATGAACACCGGCAGGGTGACGGAAATGATCTTCGGCTTCGCCAACACCCTCTGCGGACGCTTCCACGGCGCCCTGGGACACGTGAACGTCCTGGCGTCCCTGCTGTTCGCCGGCATGACCGGCTCCGCCATCGCCGACGCGGCCGGGCTGGGCAAAATCGAGATAGACGCCATGAACAAGGCGGGCTACGATCCGCCCTTTTCCTGCAGCATCACCGCGGCGTCCGCCACCCTCGGCCCCATTTTCCCCCCGAGCATTCCCCTGGTCATCTACGCCATGCTTTCGGAAACCTCGGTCGGAGCCCTTTTCCTGGGCGGCATGATTCCGGCGATTATCCTGGCGATCGGATTGATGGGCTATGTCCGCTATATTTCCCGGAAGCGCAACTACCCGGTGGGGGAAAAAGTCGGCTTCCCCGTTTTCGTGGGGCGGGCCCTCCGTTCCCTTCCCGCGCTTTTGACGCCGGTCATACTTCTCGCCGGCATCTACACCGGGGTCATGACCCCGACCGAGGCGGGGGCGATCGCGGGATTCTACGCCATCCTGATTTCCGTGTTCGCCTACCGGGCGCTGAACTTCAGGGGATTGGTCGCCGTCTTCACGGATTCAGTCAGGGATATCGGGGCGACCAGCATCATGATCGGCGCGGCTTCGGTCATTTCCTATATCGTCGCCCGCGAACAAATCACCGCCAGCCTGGGGACGTGGCTGATCGGCCTCTCCGAGAACAAGCACTTCTTTCTCCTCCTCACGAACGCGGCCATTCTCGTCCTTGGCATGTTCATCGACACCAGCACGATTCAACTCGTGTTCATCCCCATCCTCATCCCCGTCGCCAAGGCGCTGGGGGTCGATCTTGTCCATTTCGGGGTGGTGGTGACCTTCAACATGATGGTGGGCCTGAGCACGCCCCCCTTCGGCATGCTTCTTTTCATCACCTCCGGGATCTCGGGGACCCCCTTGAAAAGCATCATTCTCGAGATCCTGCCGCAAATCGGGGTCATGATCGCGGTCCTTTTCGTCATAACCTACATTCCGGACACCATCCTGTTCATTCCCCGGGCGGTCGGCTTGTAGCCGGGGAGGCGTCCGCCGGCATTCCCCGAAAAGGGACAACCATGAAAACGTTTGGAAACGAGTGGAAGCGAAGGCTGAACAGCCGTGAATTCATCGTCGGCGGCCACATTTTCCTCCCCAATCCCGCCATGGCGGAAGCCATGGTCCATTTCGGCTACCAGTTCATGTGGATAGACGGCGAGCACGGCGCCTTCGACAAGGAACAGATTCTCGCCCATATAACCGCGATCAACGGCGCCGGCGCCGGCGCCTTCGTGCGGGTGGCCGCGGGCGATCCGGCCGTCATCAAGCCGATTCTGGAAATGGGGCCGGACGGGATAATCATTCCCATGGTTAACAGCGCCGACGACGCCGTCCGCGTCATGTCGGCCTGCCATTACCCCCCGGCGGGCGCCAGGGGATTCGGCCCCCGCCGCGCCAACCGTTACGGAACGGTGGGCGATCGGGAGTACCTGGCCTCGATTGACGAGGCCCTGGTCAAGCTCGTCCAAATCGAGCACCGGGACGCGGTGCGGAATATCGACGCCATTCTCGGGGTGAAAGGCATCGACGGGGTGGTGATCGGGCCGTACGATCTTTCCGGATCGCTGGGACTGCTCGGGCAGTTGCGGCATCCGGAGGTGTTGGCGTACTGCGAGAAGGCCGTCGCCGGCTGCCAGGCGCGGAATGTTCCCTGCGGGCCGTCGATCGGCCCGGCCGACGACGAGTTCCTCAAGTTCTGGCTCGACCGGAAGGTCGATTTCGTCTTCTGCGGCGACGACCTGACGTTCGCGGGCCTGGGCACCGCCGCGACCATCGCCAAAATCGGGGAATTGCGGAAAGGCTAGCGCCCCCGGCTCATCCGGCTTCCGCCTTCGGGGAGGCGAATTCCCCGGGGGCGGCGGGAGGCCGATTCCGGAGCGAAAGGACCCCGGCGCCCGCGGATTGGCCTTTTTCGGGCCGCTGGCGGTTCTATCCGTAGAGCAGATTGGGAATGAACAGGACGAAGCCCGGAACGAAAATGAGAATGATCACCAGAAACACCACCGCGACGAAAAAGGGAATGCTCTCCTTGACGTACTGCTCTATCGGGCAGTCCAGGATGTCGCAAACGATGTAGAGCGCGGTTCCCACCGGCGGCGTCATGACGCCCATGGTGACGATGGTCATCATGATGATGCCGAAATGCACCTCGTCCACCCCGATCTTCTTCAGCACCGGGAGAAAAATCGGGGTGAGCAGCAGGATGTTCACGTTGCTGTCCACGAACAGGCCCGCGACGACCAGGAACAGCACGATGATGATTAGCAGCAATTGCGGATTCCCGGTGATTTCCAGGAGGCCGCCGCCGAGCCGCTGCGGAACGTTCTCCATCGTCAGGGCGTAACCGAAGACGCCGGACAGGGCGATGATGAGGATGATGCCGCCGTTGTCGATGAAGGAATCGCGCAACGCCGCCTTGAATCCCGCCCAGTCCAGATCCTTGTAGACGAAGCAGCCGATGACCAGGGCGTACACGACCGCGAACGCGCCCGCTTCCGTCGGGGTGAACAGGCCGAAGCGTATGCCCACGATCAAAATGACGGGGAACAGCAGCGCCCATATCGAGTCGTTGAGATCGTGCAGGATTTCCCGGGCGCTGGGAGCCGCCGTTTCCGGAGGCGGCAGGTCGAACCCCCGCCGTTTCGCCGTTATCCAAACGGTGAACATCAACACCCCCATCATCGCCAGGCCGGGGAGAATGCCGGCCGCGAACAGGCGCCCGATGGACACTTCGCCTATGAACCCGTACAGGATAAGCCCGAGGCTCGGCGGAATCGTGGCGGTGATGAGCGAGGTCAGGCAAATGACCCCGGCGGCATAACCCTTGGAATATCCGCGCCTGATCATGTTGGGGCCCAGGATCCTCGCCTCCATGGAGGCGTCGGCGACGGCCGACCCCGACACCCCCCCCATGAGGGTGCTGAGCACGACGGACACCTGCGCGAGACCGCCCGCCATTCTCCTGGTCAGGAGCGACGACAGGCGGAGGAGCCGCGGGGTGATTCCGGCCCTGTTCATCAGGTTGCCCGCGAAAATGAAGAAGGGCACGGCCAGGAAGGCGATGGATTGGGTCTGCGCCACCACCCTTTGAACCGCCGTGTCCATGGTGAAGAGCGGGTTGATGGCGAACCACGCCATCCCGGCGATGCCGATGACGAACGCGATGGGGACGTTCATCGCGAGGAGAGCGGCGAACACGCAAATCAGCAAGAGCATGGTTTTCTCCCCCGGGGGTACGCCACGTCCGATTCGGAGCACTAGGCGCGTTCGGATCGGGTTCCCCGCGCCAACTCAAATCACCTGCCGCTCGACATTCTCCGCCTCCTCCCGCCGCGCCTCCCCGGTCAGGCTGTATTCGTCGTCACGCAGATGCAGGCACAGCTTGGCCATCCTGACGACGGTGGTCAAAAGCATGCACAGCGAACCGACCGGCAAGCACACCGACACGTAGGAATAGGAGATGGGGATGGTCTGGAAATGCCTGTTTAGCGAAGCGTACGTCAATTTGATTCCATAGAGGATGAAAACCGCGAGAGTGACGGCGATGGCGAGGTGGCCGAGGAGCAGCACCACCTTTTGCGTCCGGCGGGGAATGCGCAGAAGGATGAAATCCACCCCGACCAGCCGGCAGCGGCGCATGGCGATGTCGGCGCCGAGAAAGGCCGACCAGGCGAAGCAAAGTTTGGCGATGTCGTCGGCCCATATAAGCGGGTGGTTGAAAAGGCGGAGAACGGCGCTGGAAAACACCAGGGCGACGATGGAGGCGAAAAGCGCCCCGCAAACAACCTCCTCCAGGAAACAGTAGCATTTATACGCCTTTTTCATGCCTGCCGCCCTTTCCCGCCGCATCCACCCCGGGATGCCCGGGGCGGGACGGACGCCTCCGCCGCAACGCCCGTCCCGCCGGGAAATCGCCACAATGCCGCGGCGGAGACTCGATCCCTTCGCGCTTCGCCGTCCGCGCCTCCTCAGTCCATGCCCATTTGCTTACGCAATTCCTTGAGGAGTTCCTCGTAACCCAATTCCTTGAAAACGGGCTGGACCGCGTCGATGAAAGGTTGCTTGTCGATTTCGTACACGCTCACCCCGGCTTTTGCGATCATTTCATCGATGTATTGCTTCGACAGCTTGATGACCAGGTCCTGGTTGTCGCGGTAAGCCTCGTAGGCGATCCGCATCAGTTCCTCCTGGCGCTCCCCGGGCAGGGTGTCGAACCATTTCGTCCCCGTCACCATCGAGCCGATGAGGAGGAAATGCTCGGACAGGCTGATGTGCTTCGCCGCCTCGTACATGCGCATGGCGTAAATGCCGGGTATCTGGGCCTCGGTTCCGTCGACCACGCCCTGTTCAATCGCCTGGTACGTTTCGCCCCAGGGAATCGCGGTGGGGATGCCGCCCATGGCCTCCACGGACTTGACGAACAGGGGGCTGCCGATGGTGCGGATTTTCTGGCCCTTCAGGTCGGCGGGGGTCCGCACCGGCCCCTTCTTGACGATCCAGCTGCGGGCGCCGGAGAAACAGTTCGAGGTGACGAGCTTGAGGCCCTTCGCCTGGAAATCCTTGTCCCATTTCTTGTACAGGTCGGTTTCCATGACTTTGTTGAGGTACGTGTGATCCGGAAACACGTACGGCATCTGAATGACGCCGTAGTCCGGCACGAAGGAGGCGATGCGGCCCGGATCGCTCGCGCAGATGACCGGGACGCCCTGGAGGGCTTGCTCGGTGACGTCGTCCGTTTCGCCCATGACGCCGCCGATTCTCACGACCGCGTTCCAGTTGCCCGTCGCGTTGAGGCGTTTGGCGAATTCCTCGTGGGCTATCGACTGGGTGTCGGTCGCCCCGGAGGTGCCGGCGATGATCACGTCGTACTTCTGGCCGGCCAGGCCGGCCGCGCTCGTCAGGAACAGGGCGGCGGCCAACAACAACGTTCCCGCCTTCGAGGCGAGACTTCCCGATCTCTTCATGCGGTTCTCCTCTCGTTATGGTTACGTTTCCCCGAAAATTCCGCCGGCCCGGCGCCGGCTTCGATTGTTCGTTTTCTGGCGGGGGTAGAGGCGCGTAAATAAATTAAGTTTACGCTTTCACGGGAAAAAACGCCGCGCAAACCACAAACCGCGCGCCCAGGCGTAAACGTTATTTCTTTGCGCGATCCAAGCCAAAAGTCAACGGCGAGAAGCGGTTGTTCGGAAAATGCGCTCATGACGCTCGTTTCCGGTTCTTGATCCGATTCGGCCGCCAAGGCCGGGATTTCGGAAAAAGGCCCGCCGGGGGCGGCGGAGGGTCAGGGCGCGCCGCATCCGGTCCGGGGCAGGCCGTCGATAAGGCCCTTCATGTAGCCGATGGCGAAAAGCTTGCCCAGCGCCGCGTACCCCGGATAGGCTCCCCGATCGTCGCCGGCCATGGCGGGAACGTGGTCGCAGCGCATGTATCCGTCGAACCCCGCCTCCAGATAGGCCTTCATCGCCCGATGCATGTCGATTTGGCCATCGTCGTGGAAGGTTTCCTCGAATTTCCGGGCGTCGCCGCGAAGATTCCTGAAATGCGCGAAATAAACGCGTCCCGTCTTGACCAGCTTGCGGATGTTCCCGTACAGATCGCCCTCCATCAGGGCGAAATTGCCCTGGCAGAAGGTGATGCCGTTGGCTTCGCTGTCCGAAAGGGAGAGAAGCCGTTCAAAGGCCGCCACCGACCCCATTATGCGGCCAACCCCGGCCACCGAGGGGAGGGGGGGATCGTCCGGGTGCATGGCCAGCTTGACGCCGGCCTTTTCGGCGACGGGAACGACTTTTTTCAGGAAGTATTCGAGGGTCTCCCACAGGGTGTCCCGCGACACCAGGGAATCGCCGGGGTCGGGCGAGTTCCGGATAAGGGATTCGTCGAAGCCGCAGGCCTCGGAGCCCCCCCGGGCCGGAATCCGGAGCGAGGTGCGCAGCCAGCCGATTCGGGCCATCCAATTGTAACAGAAAACCGGAATGCCCAGCGCGCCCATGTTGACGATGACGCGGCAAATCCTGTCGATGTCCCGGTCGCGGTTGGGGCCGCCCTCGCGAATTTCGTCAAGGGGCAGCATCGCCTCAATCACCGCCAAATTCAGTCCGTAATCGGCGTAGCGCTGCTTCAATTTGGCGAATTCCATGAAGTCCCAGAACGGATAGTCCTCCCCCGGCCAGCTCAAGCAGACCGCGTGCTCGATCCCCAGTTGCCCGGCGTGCAGCCATTTGTCGGAAACCCGCCATTCCAGTTCGTAGGCCAGCTTCATGCCGCTCCTCCCCGGGGATGATTCAGAATCCAATCAGTCCGCCGCCGTCGACGGGCAGGCAGGCGCCGGTGACGTACCTGGCCGCGTCGCTGGCCAGATAGAGGGCGGCCATGCCGATGTCCAGCGGTTCGCCCAGCTTCCCCATGGGTATGCGGCCAAGGATTTTCCGCCGCCGGGGGGGATCCCCGTCCACCACCTGATGGAGCATGGGCGTGTCTATCCACCCGGGCGCTATGGCGTTTATCCGTATTCCGTCGCTTCCGCATTCGCTGGCGAGGGTTCTGACCATGCCGAGGCATCCGGCCTTGGCGCTGGCGTATCCCGCCACGTACGGGAGCCCCATGAAGCTGGCCATGCTGGCCATGAAGATGACGCTCCCCCGCTTCCGCGAGCGCATTCCGGGAATGACCGCCTTGGTCAGCGCGAACGACGCCACCAGATGGGCGGTCAGTACCGCCTGGTAGTCGTCGACCGACATCTCCTCGATCGGCTTTTTGCAATGGATGCCCGCGTTGTTGACGAGAATGTCGACGGGACCGCATTCGGAGGCGATTTTTTCGATGGTTTCCGGGGTTCGCGCCGTGTCGGTGATGTCAAACCGGTAATACCGGACCCCGTCCCCGAATTCCGCCAGGGCGGGAAGCGCCAGGTCGGGATCGCGCCTGGCGATCACCGCCACCCTGGCCCCGGCCCCGGCCAGGCACCCGACGACGGCGAGGCCGATGCCGCTCGCCCCGCCCGTGACCACCGCGGTTCGCCCCGACAGAGAGAGGAATTCCCGGAGATTGATCATGGCGCGCGCCCCCCGCCGTTCCCGGAAAGCCGATTTGAAAAGTCCACGGCAACCCAATTTACCAAACGATTTTTTCTAGTCAATCGTAATTCCTGTTTGCGGAGGTCCCCGCCAAATATTTTCCTGTCTTTGCCCCGTCCGCTTAAAATGGTATACTTCATTCGCCGGAACGGCCGTACCGGAACCGGAGCCCGCCCTCCGGAACGGGAAAACATGAAAGGCGCCGCCGTGTTTCGGCAAATTATGGCTTAGATCGCGTAAAGAAATAACGTTTACACTTGGGCGCGCGGTTTGTTGTTGGCGCGACGTTTTTCCCGCGACAGTGTAAACCTAATTTACTTACGCGCCCTTGACGGCCCATATGGCCGTTGCGATTGCCGGGAGAACGCGCGATGCCAGCCACGCCCAACGCCAACCGCCCCGGCGAACGGGACGAATCGTGGATTTCCGGGGAGGACGCCGCCAGGGAGGAATTATGGAACAAGTTCCGGGCCGGGGATCGCGAGTCCTACGAATCACTGGTTGACAGCTATCTGCCCCTGGTGAAGGTGACGGTGTCCCGCCTGGCCATCAACCTGCCCAGCTTCGTTTCCCGGGAGGAATTGTATTCCGCCGGCTGTCTCGGCCTCATTTCGGCGATCGAACGGTACGACCCGGGCCGGGACGCCAGGTTCACCACTTACGCCATAACCCGCATCCGGGGGGCGGTGCTGGACGAGTTGCGTTCGCACGACATCCTCGGCCGGGTGGTCAGGGACCGGGTCAACCGGATAGAGAAGGTGGAATCGGAGTTGTTGAGCCGGGGTTCGCTTGCCCCGCCCGAGGAGGTGGCCGCCGCCGCCGGCTTGAGCCTGGATGAATATTGGGACGCCGCCTTGGGGGCCCAGGCCGCCCGGCGCGTCAGCCTGTCCGAAATCTCCGACTCGGAAGGCCGGCGCCGCTCCCTCGAAAGCGCCCTCGCCGCCAACCACAATCCCCCGGGGGCCAGGCTGGAAGCCGAGGAAATCATCCGGCTCGTCATGGAAATGCTTACCGACAAGGAAAAACAGTTGGTGGTCATGTATTACGAGGAGGAACTGACCCTGAAGGAGATCGGGGCGCTGATGAAGATTACGGAAAGCCGGGTCTGCCAGATACACGGGGCGATGATTCGGAAAATCCGCAAAAAACTGGAGAAGATGGGCATCCCGGTTTAGGGGACTTTAAAAGGGGATCGGGCCAACCGCCACCTCGATCTCCTTTAAAGATTCAACCGCTTTCGTTTCAATGGGTTGTTTTTTCGACAACTCGACCCAAGCCGGCGGCATTGCCAAAAAACGGCCCTGAAACGAACGCCCTGAAACTTTGAAGGAAATCAAACGGCGGTTTGTTTGATTTCCTTCAAAAGTCTTACGGTTCCGGGGATGCCTCCGGTCCGGAATAATTTCTTGAACATTCGTCCTTGGAATCGTAGAATCCCGGTGAATCGTTTTGTTCCGGCTTGGGGAGGGAATCGAGGGAGAGGAGGGGGGTGGCATGGTCGATAACGTCAACGGGGTGGCGGGGACCGCCGGAGAGTTGTCCGCGCCCAGGAGAGGCAAAAGAATCTACCATTTCGCGGAAACGCCGTCTCCGGCCGATTCGGTCGAGTTTTCTTCCGAGGTCATGCGGTTGAGCGGCGTCAAGGGGGTTAGGCTGGACAGGGTGATGGAAATCCGTTCCAAGATCGCCGCGGGCGATTATTTCACCCCGGACAAGCTTGATTTCGCCCTTGATCGGGCTCTGGACGAGGTTTTAAGCGGACTTCCGGCGAGGGAATAGCGTGGGCGAAGACAAGCGGCGGGACGGCTTCAACAAAAGGGACATGAAGCGGCATTACCTGATCTATTACCTGCGGGTTCTGAACCGCGACACCGGCGACAGCATCGGTCACCTGGTGGACGTTACTCCCCACGGCATCATGGTTATCCGCGACTCGCCCCTGGAGGTGGGAAGCCGGTATTCATTGCGCATCCGCTGGCGAAACGGCGCGGGCAACCTGAAATTGGCCGACTTCAACGGGGTCTGCCGCTGGTGCCAGCCGGACGTCAATCCGGACTTCTACGGCGCCGGATTCTCCATCACCCCGATAAACATCGGGGATGTGGAGTCCATCGCCCAACTCATAAACGATATGGCCATGCCGGACGGCGTCTCCGACAACATCGACTAACGCTCCGTAAAGGCTAAATCCTCGCTTTGGGCTTTACGGGCGCAATCCGGGTGAAACGGCGATTCGGGGCCGCCCCCGCCTGCCCAGCGCCCGACCCGCCCCCGGAGCCGGAGAAAACAAGGATGCGGCGCCTATTCATCGCCTTGGCGATTTCCGGCCGGCTGGCTATTTCCGGCTCCCTCGCCGGAGAATTCGGGGCGGAAATATATGTGGCCTCCCGCTCCTTCCTGGTGTCGGTCGCCCCGGTCGATCAAGCTTCGGAAAACGCCGAAAGCTCCCTTCTTTATCAAAGTTCCGCCGCCGACCCGGGCTGGCGGGAAATCGGGATTTGCCGGAAGGAGATCCTGGGCGACGGGACGGTGCGCTTCCTCCGCGAGGTGACGGTCGAAAACGACGGCGCCCACCATTTCACCAGCCGGCCGGTGGTTGGGGGAAAAGTGGCCGATCCGCCGGGCGAATCCTCGGCTCCCCAAGCCATCGTCGTCGTGGACACCCTGCCGCCGCTGGCGGCCCTGACCGGCCCGGCCGGGGACATTCGGCCCCTTCCCGGGGAAAGCGTCCGAATCGCCTGGAAGAACGAGGACGAAAATTTCCCTCCTCTCCCGACCTCGCTTTTCTACAGTACCGACGGGGGGAAAAGCTGGAACCGTCTGGGGGCTTCCCTTCCGGCGGAAGGGGAAACCGGGTGGACCGTCCCCGAGGATTTGGCCGGCCCGTTGCTGATCCGCCTGGCCGCCGTGGACAAGGCGGGAAACCTGGGCCGCGACTCCCGCCGCCTTGAAGCCGGGGTTCCGGCTTCGCCCGCCGCCTCCCCGGCGGCGATTGAACAGCCGGAGGAGAGGCAAGCGGAGGAGGCGCCCCCGAAAGCGGCGGAAAAAAAACCGGAACAAGGAGATTCCTGGCTGTATTACCTTATGGCGCTTAACCAGATGCGCCAGGAAAACCCGGCCGAGGCGCTGCGCTACTATTGGCTGTCGGTTCGGGAGGATCCCGATTTCATCGACGCCTGGGCCGACATCGGCTTGGCCTATACCGCCCTCGGGGCCTATGGATCCGCCCGGGACACGATTGAGCGGACCCGGGACAAGGCCCCGGAACGCGGCGATCTGATGCACCTTTTGGGCGAGACCTACCAGGCCGAGGGCATGGAACTTCTCGCCGTCGCCGATTCGCCGGAAAAGCGCCTCCGGGCCAAGGGCCTGATTGAACAGGCGGCGATCTGGTACGGCCGCGCCCTGGATCGGGCGGCGGCCGACTGGACCCTGGCGGAACAGGCGGCCAGTTTTTTCCGCCTGGGGGAAATCTGTTATTACGTCAACCTGGATCGGGAAGGCGCCCGCGCCTACTGGGAGAAAATACTTAAGCTTCACGCCCCCAAGCCCAATCCGGATCTGGTGCTTTGGACGCCGGAAGCCCGGCGTGGCGAGGCCGAAAAGGGATTGCGGCGCGACACCGCCCGTTGGGTGTCGCTGGAAACCTGGCAAAATTGGGCTCGCGGCTACCTGTTGCAGCTTGACGCCCGCGAACGCCGGGAAATCCTGGAACTCTCCCCGTCCCCGGCGCCCGAAACCGCGAGGCCCAGCCCGCTTATCTACGCGGACAACGCCCTCAATCCCGGCCGGGAGGATGGCCGCTCCCTCTTTTCCCTGCCCATGCAATTGGGAAGCCGGGCCAAAATCCCGGTAGCCGCCGGCTTGGCCGGGCCGGATCGCTTGGTGTCCCGCCCCGGATCTCCCTCCGGCGGCTATTCGTTCTATGCCGGGAAAAGATCCCCGCCCGGTTCCGGAATGCCGTCTGGCCCCGCCCGGGCCGTAAGAGAGCGGTCGCTGTTCTCCGGCCCCCCGGATTCGCCCCCCGCGGCCGAACCCGACCCTTACGCCTTTCCCTCCCGGGGGCGGAACGCCGCCGACTGGAACCGGCTTCTTCCCTACGGCAATTCGCCAAGCGAGGACTGGTAGGGGCGGAGCGGCAATTTTCTAACATTTGGCGGCCGGCCCCGGCATTTTCCGTTCCGGGTTCCCGGAAACGCCCTTTTGGGGAATTCCTGAAAATTTAGAGAATATGCTTCCAATAAAAGGCGCGATCGCTACAATGATTATTCATCTGGGCGCGGGTTTTTGTTGAAGCTCCCGGGGTATCCGCGATTGGTTGGGAATTGGCGGACGACTTGCCGGATCGCCTTGGCTGGATCGCGTAAAGAAATAACGTTTACATCGGAGCGTGGCGGTTCAATGCCCGCGGGGCGCTTTCCTGCCGAAGTTGTAAATTTTATTTCCGCGCCCTTGTTGACGACGGGAAAATCGCTGAATTGACTCCTCGTTCTATCGCCGATTTGCTCCCGGATTATGGCAAGTCAAGCTTAGGAAAAAGTAATGCGACAAAGAGTATCATGAAATGAACGCAACATAACACTTCTTATCGGACATTGGGGATATGTAGGGGGGAGGGTAGGAAGAAACAACTATATATTGGGGTGCGATCGGTTTTAGGATTGATACGGCAATAACGGCAGTGTAACCAACCACAAAAATGCCATTCGGATTTAACAGAT
>JAISYL010000054.1 GCA_031269935.1 Planctomycetota bacterium | reverse complement strand
TGGAGGCAGCATATCCCCGGGCTTGAGCGCCCCCTTGGCGATGAGGCGGCGGATTTGCGTCACCACCTGTTCGGAGGGGCGGGTGATGGTTATCCCTTGAAACAATTCTATCATATCGTCTTTGGACATGGTTCGCTTCCAGGGCGGCGAAATCGGAAAGGGCCGGGAAAGGATCGGGAGTTTTAAGGCAACGAAAGGTTGATTACCAATTGGTTAACCAGATTATAACTTGGGGCGGCCCCCTGTCAACCTTTTTTTTTCGCGAAAAAACAAGCGCCGCGGGTTTGGCCGGAAAGCGAAGCCGAGGCGGCGAACTTCATGGCCTCCGCGCCCAACCGCTTTTTCGCGGCGCCCCGACCACGTCCCCGGCCAGCCTGGCGGCGGCGGCCAGGGCGGCCGGATTTTCCGCCGCCGGCCGGCGATCGGTCCCGGATACGGAGGCCATGCCGGCAAAAGGGATGCCCAGGGATTTGCAGGCGGCCATCGCCACCGACCTCGCCGGCGCGAACATTCCGGGATAGTCGGAACCGCCGGCCGCCGCCAGGGCGGCCCGCCCGGGCCGGACGGGCAAAAGTTCGACGCCCCGGGATCGCGCCAGCCAAAAAGGCTGAAGACGGCTGATAAAGGCGACCAGGGGGGCGCTAAGCGACGAAAAATGGATGGGAGACACCAGGAGCAGGAAATCGGCCTCCTCCAGCCGCTTCCACCAACCGTCCAGGCCGTCTTTCAAGACGCAGGCATAGCCGGCGGCGCAGGCGCCGCAATTCCGGCAAGGTGAAAAGGAAACTTCGTAGAGCCGAATGACGTCCGCTTCGCCCCCGATGACCTCCAGCATGGCCAGGGCCAGGCGCATGCTGTTTCCGGCCGGCGAGGGGGAGCCGTCAAGCACCAGGGTGCGGCGAAAGGGCGGATTCACCGGAACCGCACCCGCCTTGACTCCAGGACGCGCAGTTTTCTGGCCGCTCCGGCCGCTTCCCGGATCGGGGGTTCCGAATCTTCCGACATCTCCAGGCGGAGAAGCAGGTTGTCCGCGCTCCGCAACCGAATGAGCCCAAGGGTGTCGATGGCGCGGAGCCGGGTCGGCAGGGTCGATTCCTTCGAGGCCGCCAAATCATACAATCGGGCGGCGGCGCGCCGATCTCCCGAGACAATCAACTCGCGCATGGCGGAGTGGACCACCGCCGGATTGGCGTTTTCAAGCCGGGAGGCGAGCAGTTCCAGGCGAAAAGCGGGCAGATACAGCATCGCCAGAATCAAAAGGACGAGGCTGCTGACCACGGCCGCCCACGACCAGCGGGGCAGTTTCTCGAAAAAATTGGCCGGGATCAGTATGAAGGGGGCTCCCGAACCCGATTCGGGGGCGACGGCGACGAATTTCCGCCCGCCCTCCCTGGCTCCCGGGTTTCGCCCCGGAGGGTTCCGGGCCGCCGCCGGAGCCGCGGAAACTTGGGCCCGAGGCTCACCGTCGGAAACCAGGGATCCCAGGTCGAACACATTATCCCGGACTCCCGCGGCTTCTTTCATACGTCATCCTTCCCCGGAAATGAGGCCGGTCAGGCCAACCTGCCCCGGCCGGCCAGGACGGTTGAACCGGCTCCCAACAGGGCATTGATCGCCTGTCGCATCTCCCGATCCGGGCGGACGCGAAAATTGTCGCCGGCCCGGATCTCGACCCAGCCCCCGGGAAAAAGCAGCCGGAAAAACAACCTGGCCTTTCCCGGGCTCTTGCCGACTATCCGGAGAAGGCCGGCTATTCTCTCGTCCCCTTCCCCGATATCGGCCGCCAGTTTAATGGTGACCCGCTCCACCAACTCCTCCTCGGCCGATTCCAGGGGAATGACCGAATCGACGATTAACGAAGTGGCGTCCCGGTATTTTTCCGTCCTGGCTTCGATGAAAAAGAGCTCGTCCAGCGCCAGCACCGCCTTCGCCTGGTCGAACACCCCGGAATAAATCACTCCGTTCACCCTTTTTTCCATGTCTTCCAGCACAATATTGGCGAACGGCCGGCCCTTCTTGTCGTTCTTTTGCTTTATGCCGGAAATCACCCCTCCCACAACCACCGAAGTCCCTTCCGGCAGGTTGTCCAATTCCCCGATGGAGGCGGTGGCCAGATTCCGAAGCATAGCCGTATGTTCGGCCAGGGGATGCGAAGTCAGATAGAATCCGAGGGACTCCTTTTCAAACTGGAGTTTTTGGCGATCGGTCCAGGCCGGCGCCTTGGGAATCACCGGGGCCGAACCGGCGTCGCCGGCGTTCCCGAACAGGCTCAATTGGCCGTTGTTCCTGGATCTTTGTTCCGCCGAACCCGACTTCATCGCCGTCTCCAGCCCGGCCAGCAGGGCGGCGCGGTGGGAACCCAGCCCATCCATGGCGCCGGCCTTAATCAGGGCTTCAATCGCCCCCTTGTTGATGGCCCGGGAATCAATCCGGGAAGTGAAATCAAAGAGGTCTCCGAACCCTCCCCCCCGCCGGCGTTCGTTTTCGATGGCCAGGGCCGCCTGGTCGCCGATTCCCTTGACCGCCGCCAAGCCGAAACGGATGCCGCCGGCCTCCACCGAAAAAAACGCCTCGGAACGGTTGACGTCCACCGGAAGAACGGGGATGCCCATGCCGACCGAATCCTGGATGTAAATGGCGATCTCGTCGGAGTCCCCGCGGTTGATGGTAAGGGTGGCGGCCATGAAATCGCGGGGAAAATGGCACTTCAGGTAAGCCGTCTGGTAGGCGATCAGGGCATAGCAGGCGGAATGCGACTTGTTGAAGCCGTAACCGGCGAAATGCTCGATTTGGTCGTAAATCGCCTCCGCCGTCTCCTTGCCGATGCCGACGCCGGCCTGGCCGATGAATTTGCTGCGAAAGCTGTTCATTAGCCGGGCGTCCTTCTTCCCCATGGCCCGGCGCATGGAATCGCCTTCGGAAAGGGAGAAATGCGCCAAGTCCTGGGCCAGCGCCTGGACCTGTTCCTGGTAAAGGATGAGACCATAGGTTTCCCGGAGTATCGGCTCCATCCGGGGATTCGGATAGCTGATGGGTTCCCGCCGGTGCTTGCGGTTGACGAAGCTGTCCAGAAACTGCATGGGACCCGGGCGGTAAATGGCCACCGCCGCTATCAAGTCCTCGAAAACATCGGGTTTCAGCCGCGACAGGAGCTGACGCATGCCTTCGGATTCGAATTGGAACACCCCCTTGGCGTCGCCCCTGGACAGCATGTCGAAGGTGGGCTTGTCGTCCAGGGGAAGATCGTCCATGTCAATGCCGATTCCGTGGTTCTTCCCGATTGTCGCCACCGCGTTCTTGATCAGGGACAGGGTTTCCAGGCCGAGGACATCGATCTTGCAAAGGCCAAGTTTTTCCAGGGATTTCATTTCATATTGGGTCGTAACCTCGCCGGCCCTGGAGGCCAGGGGGGCGTAATCGGTGATGTCCCGATCCGCCACCAACACCCCGGCCGCGTGGACTCCGGGATTGCGCATGACGCCCTCGAGCTGGCCCACGCAGTCGAGAAGCCGGCGCGTCTCGGGATCGCGCCTATATTCCGCCTCCAATTCCGGCAGGACGGCCAGGGCCGCTTGGAGGGGCGGAATGCCTTTTTCGGGCTTGAAATTGTTGGGGATCATCTTGGCCAGCTTGTCGGCGCGGGACAGCGGCATCCCCATGACCCGGCCAACGTCGCGGATGCCCGACTTCAGGGACAGGCAGTTGAAGGTGATGATTTTGGCGCACCGTCCGGCGCCGTGCCTTTGGATGATGTGCGCCACCACCTCCTGCCGGCGTTCCATGTCGAAGTCGAGATCGATGTCCGGCATTTCATTCCGGCCCTCGTTCAGGAAACGTTCGAAGAACAGGCCGTATTTCAGGGGGTCGAGGCTGGTGATGCCCAAGCCGTAGGCGACGATGGAGCCGGCCGCCGAGCCCCTTCCCGGCCCCACCGGAATTCCGTTTTCCCGGGCGAAATTCACCACGTCCCAGACAATCAGAAAATAGTCGGAGAAGCCCATCCGGGAAATCACCGCCGCCTCGCTTTCGAAGCGCTCCCGCACCGGGGCCGGCAAGGGATCCCCGTAACGCCTTCTCAAGCCGTCCAGGGAAATCCGGGTCATATACTCGAGCGGGGTCAGGCCCTCGGGAACATCCAGCCGGGGCAGGTGGAATTTCTTTTCATTCAGCGGCAACTCCAAATCGCAAAGTTCCACCACCTGCCCGGTGTTGCGAATGGCGTCCTCGAATTCCGGCAGGGCGGCCAGCATTTCCTCGCCCGATTTGAGATGACAGCCGACATCGGCCCGCAGGCGATTTTCATCCCCCAGAAGCCGTCCGGTATTTATGCAAATCATGACATCCTGGACGTCCTTGTCCTCCGGCCGGAGATAATGGACGTCGGCGGTGGCGACCAGGGGGACGCCGGTTTTTTTCGACAATTCGCGCATCGGGGGGAGGAGTTTCTTCTGATCCGCCAGGCCGTTGTCCATTATTTCCAGGAAAAAATTGCCCTCGCCAAAGACCTCCCGGTACCAGGCGACCGCCCTCTCCGCCTCGTCCGTCCTCCCGGCCAGGAGCAATTGGGGTATTTCCCCCCGGAGGCAGCCGGAAAGGCCCACCAAGCCTTCCGCTCGCCGGCCGAGGATTTCCTTGTCGATGCGGGGATAACGGTAAAAGCCGGTTAGGAATCCTTCGCTGCACAGCCGGGAAAGGTTCTGGTAGCCGGCGAAGTTCCGGGCCAGCAGAACAAGATGGTTATAGGCGTATTCATTGGCCGG
>JAISYL010000029.1 GCA_031269935.1 Planctomycetota bacterium | reverse complement strand
ATGAACACCGTGTCGTCGACCAGCTTGGCCAACGCCTCAAGGTATGGTTTCGCCGCCTGGACGATATCGATGCGCTTGAGGTACGCGCTGCCGATTTCGAACGCCTTCAATCCCAGGCGGAACTTCCTGTTTTCATCCTGTTCCAGAAAACCGCGTCCCAACATGGTGTGGGCGAGTTCGAAAGCGCTGCTTTTCGGAAGCGCCAAGGCGTCGCTTATTTCCTTCAAGGTTAGGGACTTATTTTCCTTGGCAAGCAGAACCAGCATATCCAGGGCGCGAGAAGCCGACTTGTTTACGGGATTTGTCATATATTCCCTGATCCGTAAATAAAAATAAAGGAGGGAGGATTTTTCCCGTATGTTCAATTACGCGAACTCGATGCGTCATCTCGAACTCGCGAATAATATCTAAAGGCAAATCGAGAGTCAAATAAATTTTAAAAAAAAAATATTCCCGCGCCGAAGCGGTTTCGGCGCTTCATCCGAGCCGCAGAGACAATTCGACATCCCCGCCAAATGGTATGGACAGGTATCCCCCGATTGGCGAGCGCACCCGGACCAGGTAATCCGGACTTCCGCCGGCGTCGTCGGCGATTACCAGCGCGCCCGGCCCGAGCCGGCCTTCCACCAGATCGAGGATTTCGGTATAGAGATCCTTGGCTCCGTCCAGAAAGAGCAGATCCACCTTTTCGGGAAGATCGGTCCTCAGGGTCCGCAAGGCGTCCCCCTCCCGGATGTCCACCAGGTCGATGAGGCCGCCGGCGGCGAGGTTCTTCCCGGCCCTCGCCGCTTTCGACGGCTCGAACTCGCTGGTAACCAAAACGCCGCCGCCGTTGTCCCGCAGGGCGGCGGCAAGATGCAGGGCCGATATGCCGAACGAGGTCCCGAATTCGACCATGGCCCGCGCCCCGCGACTCCGGGCCAGCAGGTAGAGAAGCCTCCCCGTTTCCCGGGAGACGGCGAGCGGCAAATCCCGCAATCGCCGGTAGTAGTCAAGGTATCCGGTTTTGCCCCGTTCCAGGCGGCCCGGTTCGGCATCCGGGAAGAAGGAATCCGCCGCCGTTTCGGCGGCCTCGGCTTCCGCGAACAGGGAATCCAGGAGCCCCGCCAGCGGGGCGGCGGCAAGGGTGTTCATGGCGGCCTCCATTTCCAATTTAGGGCTCGTCAAAAAATAAGTACCACATGTTTAGACGAGCCCTTACCACTGACAATGCCGCGCGGCCGGGGAAGGCATAAAAAAACGCACTTCCCGGCCAAAACGGCGAGACGTGCGTTGAATACCGTTAACGCTTACGTGGTTCAAGCTATCGCCATATTGTTACGAGGAATCGGGGAAAAGGCAAGGGAAAAATGGAAGGCGTTTTTCCGGGGGAAGCTAGTGGCCCGAAAAGGCTGATCCCGTGGATGCCGAAGTCCGCTCGCTCCGGAATCGACCTTCAATATCAAAGATTTAGACTTTACGGAACACTAGGCATGAAAATTGGGTCGGGGTCCGTAGTGATGGATATGGATAATGGCGATTCTACGCCAGTTCTCAAGGTTCAATCCCGGCCCAGCCGGTTTAGTCGCCTGGGCGAAGCTGACCAGTGTTCCCCCAACGACTGAATGAACTCCGGGCGGACGAGTTTCGCCCGCTCCTCCAGCCAGCCGCCCCGATCCCGGCGGAGATAGAGCCCTTCGGCGGGTTGATCGGAAAACCGCGACCGGGGCAACAGATTCCCCAGATTGGAAAGGGAAAAGCGGCCCCGGGCGAGGAAGGGAACCCTGGCGAGGCTCATTTTCGCCAACAAGCCGTCGCGGCGGGCGGCGGCCAGAAAACGGCCCGCCTCCCGGTCATAGAGGTCGAAGCCGAGAAACCAGTCGGGAAGACGGTCGTAGAAAAGCGAATGCCGGGCGCGGCACCATTCCCCGAAAAGGATATGGCGGTCGCCAAGATTGTCGAACAAGGCGTCGAGGCGGGGAGCCAGCCAATCGCCGAGCAGCCTCCATTGTCCCGCTCCGGGCAATTCGAGATAGGCCCCCCGATTCTGGACCCGGAGGTTTCCCTCCCCGTCGAAGGAGACGCCCAAATTCGCTCCGTCAATTTTTTCTTCGACCACGAGTTCGTGCCGGAGGAATTCCTCGCGCTTCGCCTCCGAGAGCGACTTGTCGCCCCTAAGATCGATTCCGGCCGGGGCCACCAGATGGGGAGTCGAGGGAAATTTGAAAAAATCCCCCCTCATGTTCCTATTTTCCGGACGTATTTGCCCTTCGCGTATTCGAGGCAAAGGAAATGGACAGCCAGGCCGACCTCCGCCAGGGCGCCCCGCCAGCCCCACCACTTGCTGTCGGTCGCCTGCAATATCGGCGGCTTGTCGGGATGGGCGTTGGCCACGGCGACAAATTTCCGATCCGATTTGTCAAAATTTCCCAGCCCGGGATGCAGGGGAAATTCGGCATACGAATCGTCGTCCCTCGTTATGGCCACTAGTTGCGAGGCGGCCAGCCCCCACCGGTGATCGTGGACCCATTTCACGAACCTGTCGCCCACCCCCGGCTGCCCGCGCAAGGAAAGTTGCCGTCGGTATTCGGAAAATATTTCGTCCCCGGCGTCGAGGACGAGGCCACGCTTTTTGATCACGTGTTCGATTGCCTCGACGCAGGCGAGTATGCAGGTCGGAGGGGTGTCCGAGTCGGAATCGGGCCGGGTAGCGAGATTGGCCGTTTTGGCCACATTGGTGTCAACCAAGCACTTGTCCGGCAAGTTCATTCGGTTTCCTCCCCTTTGTCGGTGGCTTGGCGGATCCGCTTTTCCAGGGCGGCCTTGGCTTGTCCGGCTATGTCGGCCATCTCGTCGCCGAAGAAGTTGTCCGGCCAATTCCGGATGTTGCCTCCGGCGTCGATTTCCAGCGCCTCCAGGACGGAACCGGCTTTGCCGATCTTGGCGAAATAGGCCGCCACCTTCTCCTCCGGGAGTGCCTCCTCGGCGACGCGGCGTTGCAGGCGCCGCAGGAAATGTTCCGAATGGGTCTCGATAAGCAATTGGACGTTCCGGTCCACCCCGTTTTCCCGGGAATTTACCACGTCGATCATCACGTCGGCCAGGGCGGACTGGGCCAGGGGATGCAGGTGGATCTCCGGCTGTTCCATGATGACGATGGAATTTTGGGGGGCGTAAAAGCACTGGACCAGCACCGGCAGGACCTGCGAGACGCCGAAGCCGACGTCGGGGATGTCGACCCCGCCGTCGAAACCCTTCACTTGTACCTTGACCTCGTATTCGTGCCTTTGCTCGGAAATCAGGTTGATCTTGAACCTCTGGATCAATCCCATTTTCTTCAGAGAATCGGCGATGACGGCCTCGAACGGTTTCGAGCGGCCCCTCGCCTTGAGGCTGATTTCCCGCTTCTTGGCGGCGAGCAGGGCGGCGATCGCGTTTTCCCCCGCGTGGCCCACGCTTTCCGGCTCCGTCCCCGTCCAGGAATAGAGGCGCTCCGCCCGGGTCCGCAGGGGACCGAGGTAGGACAGGCGGCGAAACAGCTTTTCCTGCTGCAGGTTCAATTCCTGTACGAAATCGGCGCTTTGATAATAGGCCGCCACCTCGTCGGGAAAACCGTAAAAGCGGATCGGGGCGCCGAGCGGCCATCTTTGCCTTCGCTTCCATTTTAATTTGTGCGGCGTCGCCGAAACCACGAATTCATCCCCTTCTCCGGCTTTGCGGGACATCCCGATTTTCAGCCTGGCCGCGCCGTTTTGGAAAAGTTGGTAACTCAGCCGCCGCTGCCGCGGGGCAAGCCCTTCTTCGCCTTCTCCCCCGACCTCGGCGGAGAAGGATAGGGCATCCCCCGAAAGCGTCCGCCCGGTCCCGGGATCCTTTAAAGAGAAGGGTTCCGGAAGGATCCATTGGTAGTCGAAAGAGATTCTGTTCTCGGCTTTTCGTCGAAAAACCATTTCCTTGAAGGAGCCAAGTTGAACCGCCGAGTTTTTGCCTCCGGGCTGGAAAATCGCCTTCCGATCCGGGGACTCCGCCGTTTGCTTAAGCAGCATCAGGAATTGGCCGAGGCTTGATTTTCCCGAACTGTTAGTACCGAAAAACAGGGTTAGGGGGGCCAAGCGAATCTCCCCGGTATCCTTCCAACCCTTGAAGTTTCTTATCCGCAGCCGCGTAAGCATGGCCCGGCCTCCTTTCGCGCCCCCGCGAAGGGGGACGACTCCCGGGAATTTCCCCCAATGAGGAGGCGTGGTTTCAATCCACACCCCCGCGAAGGGAGCGACATTTGGCCTCAAAATAATGCAGGACGTGTTCGGCGTTTCAATCCACGCCCCCGCGAAGGGGGCGACGGGGAAGGTGGAGGGCGTGCGCCGGGCATTCGTTATTTCAATCCCCGCCCCCGTCCTCCGCCGCCCGGCGGTAGCGGGCCAAAATCTCCAGGTTGGCCGGGGTGGGGACGTTCAGTTCCCGGCCGGCCCGGACCACCGCCCCGTTCAGGTAGTCGATTTCGGAGCGGCCGGGATGGCGGAGGAAGTCCCGCCGGAGGGAGAAGGCCGCCTCCCGCTCCGGGGCCGGCCGGGCGGCCAAAAGCGCCCGGGCCAGGAAAACCGGAGCCCGGAGCAGGGCGGCCAGGGCGGCCGTCGGGTACCCGGGCAGATTCACCGGGGCCAGGGAATCCGCCCGCATGACCGCCAGCCCCTCCCGCATGGCCCGCACCGCCAGGCTTCCGTATTCCCGGTGCCGGAGAACGCCGGCGCTGGAGAGCCCGCCCAGGGCGGCCAGGGCGTTCAAGCCGGCGCTAAGCAGCAATTTCGACCATTTCAGCCGCTCGGCCGCCCGCGGCCCCGCCAGCCAGCGGCATTCCAGGCCGGCGGGGGCCAGGCCGGCCAGGAAGGCCGCCTCCGCCCGGCCGGGATCGCCCCGGTACGCCGCCGCCGCCAGGCCCCCCCGATCCCCGGGCATGGCCACGAGGCCGGGAGAGGCCGATTCCAGCCCGGCGCAGAGGGAGACGGCCGCCACCGGCCGGCCCGGGAAGGCTTCGGCAATCCCGGCCTCGGCCCCGATCCCGTTCTGCGGGCCGGCGACCACCGCGTCCCCCGGGATTTTTCCCCGCAATCCGGCCAGGGCGGCGGCGAGATCGAAGCGTTTGACCGCCAGGATCACCAGCCCCGGATCGGGCGGCAATTCCCCGATCCCCTCGGCCACCCCCAGGCCGGGGGCGGCGCGGCGCCGGCCGGCCCCGGCAACCAGGGTCGGGCCGCCCCGCCGGACGGCCTCGGCCCGGCCGGGCTTGACCAGAAGGGCGGCCGGAACCCGGGCAAAGGAGAGGAGGGCCCCCAGGGCGCTCCCCACGGCGCCGCCCCCGATCAGCCACACCGGCCGGCCCCCCGGCCGCCTCCCCGCCGCCGCCTCCGCCCCCTCGCCCAGCCGGCGGGCCGTTTCCTCCGGACATTCGAAAACCAGGCTGTGGGCCACCCCGGGAATGACGGCCACCTCCAAGCCGGCCCGGCGGCAAAGCTCCCCGGCCGCCCGGTTGTCCACGATCCCGTCCCGGCCGGCCAGGAGGCAGATTCCGGGGGGAAGCCGGCGCCGGCCGGCCCGGGTCCGGACGAAACGGCGCATCTTGAGGGTTTCCAGGCAAAAGGAGGCGTCCACCTTCCGGGCGCGGAGGGGATCCGTTTCGATGAATCGCCGCCATTCCGGGATTCCGGTGAAGTCGGCGGGGCGGAAAAGCGGTTCCACCGGGGTCCCCGGCCGCCGGGCCAGGAGGGCGGCGGCCAGGCGCAGCCGGCCGGCCGGGCCGAAATCCCGCCGGAGGGCGAGGCCGGGCGCCAGGAGGGCGAGGGAATCGAAGAGCCAGCCCCGGCGCAGGGCCAGGTACAGGGCGGCCAGCCCGCCCCAGGACATGCCCGCGAGGTGGACCGGCCCGTATTTCTCCCGGGCCCGGGAGGCGAAGGCGGAGGTCTGTTCGACGAAATCGCGATAGCTCGCCAAATGGCCGGGCGGCCCGGGGCTCCTTCCCCATCCCGGGCGATCGGGGGCGAGGACGGCCCAGCCGGCGGCGGCGAGCCGCCCGGCCAGGCCCTCGAACCAGCCGGAATGGCTTTCCATCCCGTGCAAAAGCAGGAAGGCGCCCCGGGGCGACCGGCCCGGCGGCGGCCACTCCCGGAAAAAAATCCCCTCCCCCGGGCCGGGGTCAGAGTCGGTAGGGAACGCTCCCGGCATTTTCGCCGTCCCATCCCGGGAAAAACTCCCGGACCTCGCGGTAGCCGGCGATCAACTCCTGGGCCACCCGTTCGCAGGAAAATTCCCGCTCAATCTTCTCCCGGGCCTGCTTCGCCATTTCCAGGCGCTGGCCGGGATGGCGCAAAAGCTCCCAAATGGCGCCGGCCAGCATCTCCGGATCGGCGGCGGGGACCATGACCCCGGTCACCCCGTCGTCGATGAGATCGTAAAGCCCCCCCACCCCGGTGGCCACCACCGGCACTCCCGAAGCCATGGCCTGCATGACCGACATTCCCAGCCCCTCCTGGAGCGACGGCTCGACCAGGAGATCCATTTGCGCCAATTGCCCCGACACGGTCTGGGGGGTGAAGGTGACCCGCTTGGCGACCTTGAGCTCGTCCGCCAGGCTGCGCAGGGCCAGGCGGTCCGGACCGTCCCCCAGGACCAGGAATTCGGCGTCCAGCTTCCGATCCAGGAGAATTCTCACCGCCTGGAGAAACACCCGCTGGCCTTTCCTCTCGGACAGGTGGCCGAGCGTCCCGATTACCGGCACCTGCCCGGGGGAATCGGGGCGGCTGTTTTCCAGGAAGACCGGGCGGGGCAGCCGGGTCAGGTCCAGGCAGTTGGGGATTGTCCGGATCCGGTCGCGGGAAATGCCGGCCCCGTTCACCAGCCGTTCCATTATGGCGCCGGACACCGCCACCAGGCATTGCCCCCGGAAATTCGCCGTCCGCCGGATTTCCTCCTCCGCCAGCCGGTTGACGGTGAGGAAAAGGGGCACCCCCAGCCGCCGGGCCAGCCGCTCGCCGGCCGGGGCGAGTTCCGGCGAAAGGGCGTGCACCAGGGAAATTCCCGCCGCCGCCGCCGCCCGCCGGGCCGGGGAATCGAGCCAGGGCCAGCCCAGGTAGGGAAAAATCCGGACCTGGCAGCCGATTCCGGCGAATTCGCCGGCGTTGCCGCCCTCCCGGCGGGCCATTATCTCCGGGACGACGTTGTTCCGGCCCATCCCGGCGGCCAAATGGAGATTGGCGGCGGCCACCCCCGAATGGTCGGGGGATTCCATCAGCCACAGCGGGCGCAGGGGGCGCTTATCCATGGCGCCCTCCCCGGCCGCCGGAAGGTTTCCCCAGGGGATGCCGGGGGGGGACCGGGGATCGGGCGCCCCCGCCGGCCCGGCCGGCCGGGCCGCCCGGCCCGGGGCGGCCGAATTTCCGGGGGCGGGAAACCTTTTCCCAGTCGTCGAGCACCGCCTTCCCCTCCCCTCCGGCCGCCCCGGAGGCGGGAGGCGGTTTTCCCGGCCGCTTCCGCCGTTCCCCCGGCCGGCCCCGGGCGGGGGAAATCCGGGTTCCGGAAACGGGCCGGCCGGCGTCCCGGTCGGCCATGTCCTTTTCCAGCCTGGCCACCTCGCCCGGAGTCAGCGGCCGGGTCGCCCCCCGCTTCAGGCCCTCCAGCTCCAACGGCCCCACCCGGGTGCGGAGCAGGCGCTTGACCTCGTGGCCGAGGGCGGCGAAAAGGCGCCGGACCTCCCGGTTGACCCCTTCGGACACGCTTACCAGGACGACGGAACTGTCCTGATTGTGCCGCACCAGGGTCGCCCGGGAGGGCTTGATTAGGACCGGCCCCAGGCGCAGGCCCTTTTCCGCGAGTTCCCTAAGCACCTCCTCGCCGATTCTCCCCTCGACCACCGCCCGGTAGGTTTTTTCCACCCCCCGGGAAGGGTGGGTCAGGTGCCGGGCCAGCCGGCCGTCGTTGGTGAAAACCAGGAGCCCCTCGGACTCCCGGTCCAGCCGCCCCACCGGGTAGACCCTGGCCGGGAGGGGGGGCAGGCAGTCCATGACGGTTTTCCGCCCCAGATCGTCGGAAACGGTGGTGGTCACTCCCTTGACCTTGTAATGCAGGTAATAGGCGGGCTTTTCCGGGCGCGGCTTTTTCCCCTCCACCCTCACTCGATCCTTTTCGGGATCAATCTTTATCCCTAGTTCCCGCGCCACCTCCCCGTTCACTTCGACCAGCCCCCGGGCGATCAACCCCTCGCACTTGCGCCGCGAGTCGATTCCGCACCGGGCCAGGTATTTGTGCAGGCGTTCTTCCATTTCGGGGATCCTAAACGTTGGCTTTTAGGGCTCGTCCATAAATAATTTGTCAACAAGCTCTTATACAAGTTTATACCGCGCCACCAACGTCGCTCTCGTAATTTTTTGCCCAACCACGGGCAAAATTTACCGCCGCGACTCGGTTTCTTGTCTAAACATGTATAAGTTATTTATGGACATACCCTTGGGGCTCGTTGCCATGCCGTCCACGGCGCCAAAGTTGCGATTTCCCGGACCACGGACGGCAAGAAACGGGCCGGGGAAGTTCACTCAAGGCTTTGGCCGAATTCCTCCAATG
>JAISYL010000281.1 GCA_031269935.1 Planctomycetota bacterium | reverse complement strand
GGGATTTTGGCCATATTCCGGGTTCAATTCGCCCGACCGGCACTTTTCCCTTGACAAGCCGGTCCCCGCCGATAAATTTTAATCCTTTCCCGGACTGGGCCGCCGCCGGGAAAAACAAGAGCCGTTCCCATTTTTTGCCCCCTCGTCTAATGGCAGGACAGCAGACTCTGGATCTGTGGGTCGGGGTTCGAATCCCTGGGGGGCAACCAAGAATCGCCAAGCTAGGCAACAAGTCACGCCCGCCGCCGGTCGGCGAACCTCCAGGCCGGATGATGAATCAGCGAGGTTTTCCCCCCCCCAGTCCCTCCCGCAATTCGGCGACCAGCGCCCCTTGGGCCGGGGAGAGCTCGAATTCCGGGGGGAGGCGCCGGAACATCAGAACGAACAATAGGCTCGAGAGCCGGTTCAGGGCTAGGATCAGGTCGGGGCGGAGAACCCGTCCCTCCCCGTCGACGAAAGCCGCCACGGCGGCGGTTTCGGCCTGGCGGCAAAGGGCGCGCAGGCGGTTCAGGATCGCCGCCGCTTCCCCCATTTCCGGGGAGCAGCGCCGCCGGCCGGGGCCGAAAACCCGGGCGGTCCGCCGGCCCAGTTCGTGGATTTCCTCCCCCGAAAGCCCCAGGAGGACGAATTCCCCCGTTTCCCGCCCGCTAACCTCGCGGGCCAGAAGGTCATGGGAAAAGTCGGCGATTTCCCGGATTTCGCCGGCGAACGAGCCGTCCCCCAAACGCTCCCCCCCGATCCGGGCTTCCAGCAAAAAGGACAGGAAAACGTCCATGGCGCCCCGCCAAAGGATGCGGGGATGGCTCTTGGGAACCAGGCGGCCGTCCCCGAGATGGGTGAAATGCTCCGGCTTTTCGCCGGGGAGACGGCCTTCCCCGGCCGCGGACGGATCGGAAGCCATCGCCTTTCCCTCTCCCCCCTCAAAAATCGTAGTTGAGGATGTCGATCGCCCGTCGGCAGATTTCCGCCCCGTAGTCGGTCCAGATCCCCTGGCCCCAATAGCGATAGCAACTGGTCTGGGAGCAAAGCAGGTGGAACAGGGCCTTGCGGTAGCGGGGGTCCGAGGCGGGGACGTCCCGGGTCTTTTCCGCGAAAAGGGCGCTGGCCTTTTCCATGGGGCCCAGGACATTCTCATATCCCCGGGTCCAGGAGATGTCGTTGGTCCAGGAGCCGCCTTCCATGTTGAAGCGGCCGTCCGCCCGCTTGCATTCCGCGATGGCCTTGTCCAGGTCGTCCCCGGGCCGGAAATGCTCGAAAAGCAGCTTGGTCCACTTGGGCTGGACCACCGGCAGGTCCTCCTCCCGGATCCCGAGATTGAACACCTGCTCCAGGTATTCGCCGCCGTTCATGGCCGGGGTGGGGGAGCCCGAGGCCTCGGACATGGCCTGGCGGAACATGCCCGGGAATTCGTTCATCATCACCCCCCCGTTCTCGCCGTCGCCAATCTGGCAGACGAAGGGGGGGACGGCCCGTCCGGCCAGGCTTTCCCGCCCCTTGGACTTGGCCTCGTAATAGGGCTGCATCTGGGCCACCAGCTTGGTGTCCGACCCCTGGGTCTTGACGATGACCGGGATGGAAGCCTCCTCCCCGGCCCGGTTGCGGCAGACCAGGCGGTTCGGGAGGTAGGGCCGATCCGGCCCCCGGCCGTCGCCGGGCCGCTCGAGGGAATGCTCCTGAAGCATCACCCAGCGGTAGCCGCAGTCCCGGAGGGTCTTGACGAACTCGTAGGCGACGTCCGGGTGGTTGGGCAGCGCCATTTCGGCGGGGCTGAAGCCCTTGACCCTGGCCAGGGCGTCGAAGCCGAAAATGGCGGCGAAGTGGTGCCGCCAGGCCTTCACCTGGAGGCGGTAGTCCTGCACCGGGGTGGACGGCGCCACCGCGTGGCCCCAGGTACAGCCCAGCCACTCGACGTTGCGCCAATAGCGCCGGTCGGAGGTGATTCGGCGCAGGCTGTCCAGGACGTCGGCCAGGCCCATGCGGGGAAGCCCGTAAAACAGGCAGCCGGAGTAGTCGAGCATCACCCTCGGGTCCTTCCCCTGTCCCGCCAGTTCCGGGATGAACTCCCCGATTCGCTTGTAGCACCAGTGGAAGACCGGGGCGTTGTGGTTGTCGCCCTCGCCCTGGTGATCCATCATGTATTTCAGGTTGGAGACAATCTCGGCCGTCCTCAGGTCGCCCCCTCCGGCCGGGATTAGCGGCTGCTGCATGTGCAGGGCGACGCCCCAGGCGGAGTTGATCCGGCCGAAGTCAATCCCGCTGTCGGGCAGGTAAACCGGGCCCGGCCGGCCGGCCGCCGCCTCCACCCGCTCCTCCTCGCCGCAGAAGTTCGGCCAGCCATCGATGGTTTCCGGCATTTCGGACATGGAAATTCCTTTCTTGAGTGGGTGGAGCCCCGGTTCGGCCGGCTTCCGCCTCCGGGGAAATGAATTCCCCCTCGTCCGCGGAGGCCGCTCCCGGAGCAAGGGCCCGCCAGGAAATAACTGTAACCGTTTAGGCTTCGTTTCGCGGATCTTTCGGTTTTTTTTTAAAGCGTGTTAAATGCCGGAGGCGGAAGCCGGACGAACCGGGGGCGTTCCCCGCCAAGCCCGAATCGGGGATTTGGACTTGGCGGAGCGCTATTCCTCCGCCTCCCGTCCGAGGAACCAGGCGGGAAGCGCCAGGACGGTTATGATCGCCAACGCCGCCAATTGCTCCCTTCCGGGCAGGGCCAGGCGCCAGCCTCCGTAAACCTCCCGGATCTGGTAGAAGCCGAGGCTGGCCACCCCTCCCGCGTTGAGGAAGACGGCGGCGTTTCTCGCCGCCCCGAGATAGGCCTCCAGTTCCCGCCGCGAG
Source organism: Planctomycetota bacterium (assembly GCA_031269935.1). Classification (GTDB taxonomy): domain Bacteria; phylum Planctomycetota; class SZUA-567; order SZUA-567; family SZUA-567; genus JAJBSZ01. The sequence continues at coordinate 12,493 of JAISYL010000281.1, read as the reverse complement.
CGGTAGGCCAGGAGGGAAGCCAGCCGGCCCAGGGTGGCGGCGGGGATCAGGGCGAAAAGCAGCCAGGAAAGCCAATGTCGGGGCATGATCAGGGCCAGGAGGGCGGGGATGAGGACGGCGGAGATCCCGGCCAGCCAGACGGCGGCGCGGTTGGCGGGTTCATTCCAGCCGGCCGCCGATCGGGATCCGGCCTCCCCGGTCCTCCCGGCGGCCTCCCGCTCCCCGGCCGTCCCGGCCTGGGCCAGCACCCGGGGCGGAATCAGGTAGAGCCCGAAAAAAATGACGGGAAGGCGGATTTCCCCGATCTGGATCATTTCCAGGAAGGCGGGATGGGCGGTCATCCCGACCATCAGGAACAGGCTGTCGGAGCAGCCGCCCAGCAGGGGGGATAGCACCGGGGCGGCGCGGAACAGGCCGTGCCGGACGAGAATCGCCAGGATCAGGATCCCGGCCGCCCGGAACGAGTTGAAGCCGCCGGTCATGGCGCACATCCAGCCCGCCAGGGTCGCGAAGACGGCGATCAGGAGGACGGTCGCGGTCGCCGGACGCCCCCCCTCCCCGGATTCGGCTTGGCCGCCGGGCGCCCCGGCGGCGGCGGCGGCGGCGAAGAGGTTCAACCAGGCCGAATCCGCCAGGGCGAGGAACGCCCCCGCCGCCAGGAGATAGGGGACGACCAATTGGTTTCCGGCGGTATTGGCGTAGAAGCGGAACAGGCAGTAGCCGGTCAGGGTCGCCGACATGGCGGAAAAGGCCCGGGCCGGATTCAACAAGTGGGACAACGGAATTTCCCCTCCCGTGGACTTTCGCGGGAAAGTCCGCTACCGGCGCCCGCCGGCGAATTCCCTCAGGCCGGTCGGCCGGACGGGGCGGTAGTCGTCGCCCCCGACCTCGGCCCCCAGGGCGAGCATCCGTTTTTTCCAGCCCGCCTCCCATTGCTCCAGGCTTTCCCCGTGATCCCGGAGGAGCTTTTCCAATTCGGCCAGCGCCGCCTGGGCGAGCCGGCGGTTCCATTGCCGGTCGAAGTCCCGCGCCTCCCGGGCTCCGGCGGCCGCTATCTCGATCAGGGCCGGGACGTCGAGCCCCCAGACCACCCGGCAGGCCCGGAGCAGGCGGCCGGCCACCGGAACCGGCCAGCGGAGGTGGGGGAAGGGGAGAAGGGGATCGATGGCGGCGTCGAGGGCGGCCCGCACCGCTTCCGGCCCCGCCCGTTCCAACTCCCGCTGCTCGCGGCGGAAAATGGCGTTGCCGGTGGCCAGCCGAAGATCGAAAACCAGCCCCCACATGACCGAATAGTGGTCGCTGTCGATCTGGTCCCCCAAAATCAGGTTGAGGACCCGCCGGAGGGGCGGGCAGCCGCCGTTCCGGATCAGCCGGACGAGGTTGGCCAGGCGTTCCCGGTTGATCGAGCCGGCGTCGTCCACCCCGACGACCAGGCCGTTGTGATCCCGATCAATCCGGGCGCTCTCCAGGTTCATGGCCATGCCTTCGGCCAGCCACAGCGGGACGGTCGGGAGCTTCTCCAAGCTGTAGCCGGGCACCCGTTCGAACACCTCGGGGGGGGTGGGGTAATGCAGGGCCCGGTGGCAGAACTGGTGGAAGCCCTCGTGCATGGCGGTGGCCTCGTGCGGATGCCCGCCGAGGGGGCGATAATAAATGTGCACCTCCCCGGAGGTGGTGCAGAAGCCGTTGGTGACCAGGGGGGGGAATTCGTAGCGGGCGGCCTGGGCGTCGTAGTCGCGGCGATCCAGGTGGAGCCAGAAGGGCATGGCCCCGCCGGGGGGAAGCGGCAGTTCGATTAGCCCGGCGTAAATCTCGAACATCTTTTCCATGAGCTCGGCGGCGCGCCGGGCCGACTCCCCGCCATCGGCGCCCAGCCGGGGGGCGGCCAGCCGGACCAGGTAGTGGCGGGAGGAATATTCCGCCGTTTGCAGGAGACCTCCGGCCTCGCCGGCCAGTTCGGCGCAGCCGGCCAGGGCCAGGACGGCCGCCAGGGCGGCGATCAACCGCGTTTTCCCCCCTCCGCCCCGCATAAGTGGCTTCCCTTTCCCGGCCGGGCGTCACCCGGCCGGCGCCCTTTTCCCCGGCCGGCGCCCCGGGCCGGTTTTTCGCCCGCCGGCCTCCGGCTTCCCCGCCGCTATAATTTCCGCCCGGGCGGAGGCCCTTTCACCCTTTCCCCGCTTTTCCCCGTCCCCGGCCTCCGGGGCGGGAAGCGGCTTGGACCCCCGGCAGCCGGGGTAGCCGGAACAGGAAAGGAACGGCCCCCGGCGGCTCATCCGGACCAGCATGGGCTTGCCGCACTTGGGGCAGATCTCCCCCTCCACCTCGGGAAGATCCACCACCTTGCCGTCCTTGTCCACCGGCTTGGCGTTCCGGCATTCGGGGTAGCCGGTGCAGGCCAGGAACAAGCCCCGGCGACCGCTTTTGACCCGCATGGGCTTGCCGCACTTTTCGCAGGCCCGCTGGATTTCCGGGAGGGGGGCGGGAGCGCCGTCCCGGGCGAGGGGCCGGGTCCCCTTGCAGGCGGGGTAGGAGGCGCAGGCGAGGAAGGGCCCGTAGCGGGAACGCTTGCGGAGCATGGGCCCGCCGCAGACGGGGCAGGGCGGGAGCTCCCCGGCTTCGGGGGGGGTCGCCGCCTCCCCCTCCTCCGGCAACTCCCGGGTGCCGGAGCATTCCGGGAAGCGGGAACAGCCGAGGAAGGCGCCCCGGGACGAGTAGCGGATGGTCGTCTCCGCCCCGCAAAGCGGGCATTTCTCCCCGTTAGGGGCGGGGGTGCCCTTGAGGGGCGGAGCCTTGGCCAGCGCCTCCGCGAGCCGGGCCTCGAAGGGCCGGTAAAATTGGTCCACCAGGCGGGTCCAGTCGACCTCCCCCTTCTCGACCCGGTCCAGGTCCGCCTCCATCCGGGCGGTGAACTTGACGTCCAGGAGATCGGGAAAATTGTCCCGGAGCATGTCGGTTACCGCCATGCCCAGGCGGGTGGCGAAAAAGCGCCGGTTTTCCTGCCTGACGTAGCCCCGGTCCTGGATGGTCTGCACTATCGGGGCGTAGGTCGCGGGCCGGCCGATGCCCTCCTTTTCCAGTTCCCGGATGAGGCTGGCGTCGTTGAAGCGGGGCGGCGGCTGGGTGAAGCGCTGGCCGGGGACGATTTCCCGGATTTCCAGGGTTTGGCCCTCCGCCAGGGCGGGAAGGGCCTGCTCCTCCTCCGGGCGGCCGTCCCGGTCGGCCGCCTCTCCGTTTTCCCCCTCCCCCGGCTGGCGCCTCCGGGCGAAGGAGGGCGAGACCGCGGTGTGGCCGTCGAAGAGGACCCGGCGCCCCTTGGCCTCGAACACCCCTTCGCCCGCCCCGATTTTCACGGTGGTGACCCGGTACTCGGCCGGGGCCATCTGGCTGGCCAGGAAGCGCCGCCAGATCAGTTCGTAGAGGCGGAATTGGTCCGGGGCGAGGAAAGGCCTCACCCGTTCCGGGGTCTGGCCGATCGCGGCGGGGCGGATGGCCTCGTGGGCGTCCTGGGCGTTGTTCCGGCTGGCGTAGTGGTTGGGGTTGGCCGGCAGGTAGGGGGGGGGGAAATTGCCGGCCAGGTATTCCCTCGCCTCGGCGACGGCCTCGGGGGCGATCCGGGTGGAGTCGGTGCGCATGTAGGTGATGAGGCCGGTTGCCTCCCCCCCGGCCAATTCCACCCCTTCGTAAAGCTGCTGGGCCAGGCGCATGGTGCGTTGGGCCCCCAGGCGCAGGAGGGTGGCGGCGGCCTGCTGGAGGGTGGAGGTTATGAAGGGGGGGGCGGGCCGGCTCTTGACCTCCCGCTCCTCCACCTCCCGCACCCGGCAATCGGCTCCCGCCAGGGCCCGGACTATGGCTTCGGCCGCCTCGCGATCCGGGGCGGTGGGGGGCCGGGCGGTTTCCCGACTGCCGGCCGGGAGGACGAATTCGGCGCCCCGCCACTCCCGCAGTTCGGCCAGGAAATCGCCCTCCCCCGGTTCGGACGCCGCCAGCCGGGCCCGGATGCGCCAGAATTCGACGGGGTCGAAGGCCTGGATTTCCCGCTCCCGCTCGACCACCAGCCGCACCGCCACCGACTGGACCCGGCCGGCCGACAGGCCCTTGCTCACCTTTTTCCAGAGGAAGGGCGAGAGGCGGTAGCCGACGATGCGATCCAGCACCCGCCGGCCCTGCTGGGAGTTGACCAGGTTCATGTCTATGGCGGCCGGGCGCTTAATCGCCTCCGTCACCGCCGATCTGGTCACCGCGTTGAAGGTGACCCGGCTAACCTGGTCGTCGGGGAGGTTGAACAGTTCCTTCAGGTGCCAGGCGATCGCCTCCCCCTCGCGATCCGGGTCGGTGGCCAGATACACGTGCCCGGCCTTGTTCACCGCCGTCCTCAGTTCCCCGATGACCTTTTCCCTTTCGGCGACCGGCACGTAGATCGGCTGGTAATTGTTCTGGAAATCAATGCCGATGCCGGAACCCACCCCCTTGGCCGGCATGTCCCGGACATGGCCCTGGCAACCCTTGACCGTATAGGCTCCGCCCAGGAACTTGTGGATGGTTTTGGCCTTGGTCGGGCTTTCGAGGATGAGCAGGCGCTCGCGGCCATGGAGGCGGCGCGGCTTTTCCGGCCGGGGCGGGGCGGCCGGGGCGGCGGCTTTTTCCCGGGCGGCCGGCGGCTTTTTCCCGGGCGGCCGGCGGGACTGGGCGATGGCCCGGCCGAGGGTCAGCTTTTCCTCCCGCATGAGGCGGGCGATAAGCCCGAGTTCCCCCGGCCTGGCCTGATCCAGGCCGCGGCCCAGCGATTCCGCCAGCGCCGCCGGGGTCACCCGGAGGGCGGCGAATTCCCGAAGCGCCGCCTGGAGTTCCTCCGGCCCGGGGCCGGCCTTTTCGTCGTCCATGTGGATGTCTTCTTGTGAATTTTTAAAGGAAATCGGGCCAACCGCCGCCCGATTTCCTTTAGCTGAAACCAACACCCTGAAACTCTAAGAGCGTGTTGTTAAATACCGTCTCGTCGGGTTATACGGCGTCAAAAGCCGCTTCTCGGATGATTTTTACCCCTGCCCGCCGGCCAAAAATCATCCTGCCAGCGACTTTTTCCTTGTCTAACCCGGGCGATCCGGTATTTAACAACACGCTCTAAAAGTCCACCTATACCTGATCCCCCGCCGCGAGGCAAGAAAAAGATTGTCCGCCTCCCCAATCGCCCCGGAAAGGGGAAGGGGATCCCGCCGGCGGCCCTTTCCCGGTCCGGCCGTCCCCCCGCCCTTCCGGACAACCTCCCCGGAGGCGGAAGCCGGCCGAACCGGGGGCGCTCCCCGCCCAGCCCAAATCTCCGCTTCGGACTTGGCGGAGCCCTGGAATATCCGTCCCCGGGCTTTCCGGCGGAAATTTTAAAAAAAAGATTGCGTTTTGTCAACTTTTACCGTAAATTAATTCAAGTGGTCCAAGCGTTGATTTTCAAAGAAAATCAACTAGGGGTCTGTCCATAAATAACTTATACGTGTTTGGACAAGGAACCGAGTCGCGGCGGTAAATTTTCGCCCGTGGTTGGGCAAAAAATTACGAGCGCAACGTTGGTGACGCGGTATAAATCATGTATAAGTTATTTATGGTGGACTTTTGAAGGAAATCAAACGGCGGTTTGTTTGATTTTCTTCAAAAGTCCACTTATGGACGAGCCCTAAAAAGGCCCGGCTCGCGGGCGCCGGCATACGTTTGTTCCAGAATCGGCCCCCGTCGCCGAAGGTGATTTCCCGCCGGGGGCGACATATGATTTCGGGGTAAACTTCCCGGAGCGGGTTTTTACCCGCCCCTCCAATCCCTTTCGCGGCCGGGTTGGGGAAATTCGCCGGGGCGGGGCGGCTTTGGAGTCGGCGGAGGGGCGGACGGATGAATTTCGTCCGGCGGGCAAAGGCGAAAGCCGTTTGGGGAACGGCTTTTTCCCTCGCCCGGCGGATTCGGCGGCCGGATGGGGATCCGGCCGGGTAAGTGGGTGTCGTTAAACGACATCCACTAAACGGGAAGGGCGGGATAGGGGCCGGCGGGCGATTCGCCCGGCTGGTTCCCAAGGGGGGGGATGGCCGGAATGAACGATTTTACGGACGGCGAGGAGGGAGTGCGGTTTTCCCTGGAGACGATGACGGCTTGGCGGGAGGGAGTGGGCAAGCGCCGCGAGGAATTGTTCCGGCGCAGTTGGAAAAACCAGCGGCCCAATCCGAATTTGAAGTCGCGGCAGCAGGAGAAGACTTTTCAATTCGTGGTCGAATGGTGCGAGGAATTCGGGGACGTGGTGGCGCGGGAACGGGAACGGAGCCGCCTGGACAAACTCAAGGCCCCGGCCAAGGCGGCGAAGGGCGAACATAAATAAGGGATTCTTGAAGTTGTCGACTTTTAAGGGAAATCGGGCCAACCACCGCCCGATTTCCCCTAAAGCGTGTTGTTAAATACCGGATCGCCCGGGTTGGACAAGGAAAAAGTCGCCGGCGGGATGATTTTTGGCCGGCGGTCAGGGGTAAAAATCATCCGAGAAGCGGCTTTTGCCGCGGTATAAGCCGACGAGACGGCATTCAACAACACGCTCTTAAAGACTCAACCGCTTTCGTTTCAATGGGTTGTTTTTCGTCAACGAAACTTTGAAGGAAATCAAACGGCGGTTGGTTTGATTTCCTGCAAAAGTCCACTCCCGGTCCGTTCACCCAAAGCCGGCTTTGCGAGTCCCCCTACAATCCGATCAGATTGGGGAAGAGCAGGCTGATCTCCGGAATGAAGGCCACCAGGATAAAGGCGGCGAAGAGGAAAACGTAGAAGGACAGGGACGACCGAATCAGCTTGTCCATGGGAATGCCGCACACGGCCGAAATGCTGAAGAGGCAGACCCCGTAGGGCGGGGTGGTCAACCCCAGGGCCAGGCCCACCACCACCGTCACCAGGAAGTGGGTGGGATCGATCCCCATTTTCAGGGCGATCGGCAGAAACAGCGGGGCGAAAATCAGGATGGCCGGGGTCGCGTCCACCACCATGCCGATAAGCACGACCATGACGATGACCGCGGCCATAAAGCCGTATTTTCCCCCCGGAAGGTTGAGAAGTATCGCCGCCATGAAGTCGGGGATGTGCTCGAAGGCCACGATCCAGTTGGCCACGGCGGAGGAGGTGGCGATGAAGAGGATGGCGGCGGTGAGGACGCCGGCCTCGCGGAGCGAAATCCAGACGTCCCGGAGGCCGAGCTGCCGAAACAGCACAAAATCGATGAGGAGCACGTAGAACACGGCCAGCCCGGCCCCTTCGGTGGGGGTGACGAAGCCGGAGAAAATGCTCCCCAGGACGATGATCGGGGCGAGAATAGCCGTCCAGCAGGTCTTGAGGCGGCTCCAGACGTTGGCCCGGGAGAAGGGGATGTGGGTGCCGTAATTGTGCCGCTTGCAGATGACGTGATTGGGAATCAGGAGCAGGGCGGTGAGGAGTACGCCCGGGACCAGGCCCCCGGCCAGGGCGCGGCCGACCGACTGCTCGGTGGTGGCGGCGGCAAGGACGATGAGCAGGCTCGGGGGAATGATGACCGACAGGGTGGAGGAGGTGAGGGTAACCGCCCCGGCGTAATCCTTCGGGTAGCCGTCGTCCATCATGCGCGGCACCAGGATGGAGCCGAAGGTGGCGGTGTCGGCCAGGGAGGATCCGGAAATGCCGCCGAAGAGCATGCTGCCGACGATGTTCACCGCCCCGAGCCCCCCCGGCATCCAGCCGACGATCGAGGTGGTGAAGTCGATCAGGTTCCTCCCGACCGTGCCCCGCGACATCAGGTTGCCGGCGAGAATGAAGAGCGGGACGCAAATCAGGACGAAGGAGGTCGAGGCCTCGCTCAACAGGCGGGGGATGATTTGGGGGTTCTGCACCGGCTCGAACCAGTAAACCACGATCACCGCCGAGAGCCCGAGCGCCATGGCCATGGGGGCGCCGATGAAAATCAGGAAGCAGGCGACCGCGACCATGGTCAGGGTCATCACTGGCAATTCCGGCATATTTCGTCTCCCTGGGCGTCAAGAGGGGGTTTGGGCGCACGTCTCGCCGCCGGCCGCCGCCTCCGCGTCGACGGCATACATCGTGAAGCGGTTTTTCAGAACCAGGTATTGGCGGATCAGCAGCCGGACTATCCCGGCCAGGCAGCCGATCAGCATCGGGAGCCTCGCCCAGTAGTAATTGATCCTGAGGATGGGGGTGGCGCTGTTGAAGCGGACATAGCGCTGCATCAGGCCCCAGGTGAGCCAGGCCATGACCGCGAGATAGACGATGAACAGGGCGTTGTTGATCAGCCCCATGGTTTTTCTTCCCCGGGGCGGCAGCCGCCGCACCGCCAGGTCGAAGCCGATATGGCAGTCCTGGCGGACGGCCGAACTCAGCCCGAACCAGATGAGGGCGCCCAGGAGCAGCTCGCCCACCTCGTTCGTCCAGGAAATGGCGTTCCCCGGCAGGACTCTGGTCGCCACCTGGAGAAACACGTCGAGGGTGATGGCGACGACGATGAGGGTGGTGACGAAGTGGTCGATGCCGCCCAGGAAGCGCAGTATGGCGCCCGGTTTCCTCTCTTCCATAATCCCCGCCTCCCTCCCGAAGGGCGAAAGCAATCCCGCCGGGCGGCCGGAAGCCGCTCTCCGCCCGGCGAAACGATCAAAAAACGGCCGGCGGCGAACGCCGAAGGCGGCCCTTCCAGTGATCCGCGAAGCCCAAATCGGGGATTCGGGCCTCGCGGAACCCCTTAAGCAAACGGTTTCAACGTCGGCCGTCCACTAGCGGGTCTTTTCGACGTATTCCAGGTATTCCTTCATGGCCGCCGCGCCCACCACGTTCTGGGCGAAATCGTCGTAAACCGGCTGCACCAATTTCTTGAAAGGCTCCTTCTCGGCCGCGCTCATCTCGTAGAACTTGACCCCGGCGGCGGTCATTTTTTCCATCGCCTCCTTCATCTGCTCCGCGTCGAACTTGGCGTTGTTGAGGGTCCACTCGTGGGCGCCGGCCAGGAAAACCTTCCGGTCGGCCTCGGGCATCGCCTCCCAAACCTCCCGGTTGATGAAGAAGGAGGAGAGGTCGGCGATGTAGTTCCAGATGGTGAAGTTCTTCGCCACCTCGTGGGTCTTGAAATCGTATTGGACGGTGATGGAGTTGTCCTCGCCCATCACGGTGCCAAGCTGGATGGCGGTGTAGATTTCGCCGCTGGAGAGGGGAACCGGCTTGGCCCCGAGGGCGGAGAAGATTTTGACGAAAAGCGGGGTGGAGGGAACCCGGAAGATCATGTTCTTGATGTCGTCGGGGGTCTTGATCAGCTTCTGGTTGTTGTTGATCTGGCGGAAGGGGCGGGGGGCGGCGGCGAGGATGACCAGGTTCTGGTCGAGAATCTTCCGGTTGAACCAGCTTTCCCAGGAGGGACACTCGGCCTCGATGAAGCGGGTCACGTGGGCGGTGTCGTTGAAGAGGAAGGGCAGGTTGATGGCCCCGATTTCCGATACCAGGGACCCGAGGGTGGTGGCGCTTTCGATGCCGATCTGCGAGTCGTTGGCCTGGGTCATCTCGAACATGACCTTCCAGTTGCGCTGGCAAAGGACCCCGTTGCCGAAGACCTCGACCTTGTAGCGACCGCCCAACTCCTTGTGGTTGTTGATGAAATCGGCGAAGAGAAGCGAAGCCCGGTTCCAGGGGCTTTCCAGGGACGAGGTGTGGGAAATGGCGATTTTGATCTGGCCGGCCGAAACGGCCGCGGCCATGACGAATACCCCCAGCGCCGCCAGGGCGCCGAAACGAATCCTGCCTCTCGACATGGAACCATCCTCCTTTTCCAGTATGAAACCAAACAATTCCCGGCGCGGCGCCGGAACCGGCCGGCGCCGCGACAAACCTCCGGATTGGCGAACGCCGTCTCCGCGCCGCCCGACGAATGCGCGAGGGAGGGCGGGGAGCGGAAAACATTTTCTCGGGGTGGCGGCCCAAAACTTGCGAAGGACGAAATCCGCTTGCCGTTCGCGAGGGGAACTTCCGGCTTGAAACGACCGCCTGCAAAGGAAGCGAGGCGATTATAGCGGATTTCCCCGTCTTTGGCAAGACGTTTTCGGTGAACTTTTAAGCCGACTTTTGCGGGAAATCGAACAAACCGCCGTTTGATTTCCCGCAAAAGTTAAAAATCGGCTCTCGGTAGGCGTTGTTAAATGCCGGATCGTCCGGGTTGGACGAGAAAAAATCGTTGGCGGGCGTATTTCCCGGCCATCGGTTGGGGCCGGGAAATACGCCGGGAAGCGATTTTGACGAAATATAACCAGATGAGACGGCATTTACCCACACGCTCTCACTTCGTGTAATCCTTCTTTACCACCCACTTGCCGTTCTCGATCACCATCACCATGTATTTGCGGTTGATGTCCCCCGCCTCGGTGAAGGTGAGCTTGCCGGTGACCCCGTCGAAGTCCCTGGTCGCGGCCAGGGCGTCGCGGATGGCGGCGCGATCGGTCGTCCCCGCCCGCTTGATGGCGTCGCCGACCATGAGGAAGCTGTCATAGGCGCAGGCCGCGTGCATGTTGGGGTCGCGGCCGGCGGCCTTGTTGAACTCGGCGATGAAGGCCCGCACCTTGGGGTTGGGATCCTCCAGGGCGAAGAGGGTGTTGGTGGCGATGCCCTCGGCCGCCTCGCCCCCGAGCTCGATCATCTTGACCGAGAAGATCGAACTGGGGGAGAACTTCTTCACCTTCCAGTTCATGCGCCGGATTTGCCGGCAGATGGCCGCCGCCTCGTTGTAGTGGGAGATGATGAAGAGGGCGTCGGGATTGGTTTGGCGAAGCTTGTTGAGGATGGCGCCGTGGTCCCGCTCCGCCTCCATGAACAGTTCCACCCCGGTGATGGGGAGGTTGAACTTCCGGCAGGCCTTGGTGAACTCGTCCTTGGTGACCTGTCCCCAGTCGTTGTTGATGTAGATGATGGCGACCGAGGCGGCGCCCAGGTATTCCAAGGCGGTGTATTGGACGTTGAAGGGGCATTCCGCCGCCTGGGTGCCGATGATCCCGAACATATACCTGCCCGAGGGCGCGAAGTCGGGGTGGGACGAGGTGGGGGAGAGCTGGACCATCCCGGCCCGCTCGAAGATGGGGGCGGCCGCCAGGCAACAGGTGCTGGTGAAGTCGCCCACCTCGGCGGCCATGCCGGGGTCCTCGACCATCTTCTGGGCGATCAGGGCGGCCTCCTTCGGATCCCCCTTGCTGTCCATGACCACCGCCTCGACCTTCCTCCCGAGCAGCCCCCCGCTCTCGTTAATCAGCTTGGCCGCCATCTGGGCCGAATAGCGGAAATTTTCGCCGTATTCGGCGTAATTGCCGGTGATCGGGGCGGAAACCCCGATGCGAATGACGTCCTCCCCCGCCGCGGCTCCGCCCGCGGCCGAAAAAACGAGCGCCGCCAGCGCCGCCAACCATCTCTTGCCCATGGCTTCTCCTTATGGACTTTCAAGGGAAAACAAACAAACCGCCCTTTGCTTTCCCTTGAAAGTCGACATTTGACAGACCCGAGTTTTCCCGCGAATTCGCCCGGCGGAATTTTGTCCGCCGGCGCCAAGATCGACTCATTCGAGGCTTTCGCCGAATTCCTCCAGCGACCGGCAGGAGACGGCCAGGCGAATCCAGGTTTCCAGTTGTCCGGGGTCGGAACAAGCCCATACCCGTTCCTGGATTTTTTCAGGAACCGAATTGAACCTGGTCTTCAAGACCAGGATGATGCCTTTCGCCTCGCCTTTCGCCTCGCCCTTCGCCTCGCCTTCCTTCCAGCCTTCCCTCCGGCCTTCCCTCCGGCCTTTTTCCTCGCCTTGCAGGATCAATTCCTCGGCCAATGAAGTGGTCATGTCTTCCGCCTCCTTCAATGCCTGGCCAGATGGTCGTGCGGTCGCGCCAGGGGGGAAATGTCCATGGCTTCCTTTCAAGGCTTGGTTCCATGATACCAACCGTCAATCGGGTAGTCAACCACGCCGTTCCCGGGGCTTTTTCCGGGCGATGGTCACCTGGCAGCAATCGCCGCCCTTGGCGATGACCGTTCCCAGCGAGAATTCGAAGGAGGGGCAGGCGTCCACGATGCCGCGATCCCCGTCCATGGCGATGTCGCAGAGTTGGGCGCAGTCCGCGTCCGAGGCGCCCAGCTTCTTCCAGGCCGCCACCAGCGGACAGTAATGGAATTCGATGTACAGCCTTTCCGCCGACGCCTCCCGGACGTCCATCTCGAAAATCCCGATCACCTCGTCGTTCGCGAAATTCCTTCCGAACGCCGCCAGGTCGCTCTCCGAATGGAACTTGTGCTCGCCGTGGAAGCGGCCGCACTTGCGGATGGCGGCGCGGGCGAAGTCGTTCCAGTCGAGTCCGCGTTTTCTTGCCTCGTCCATCAGGAGGTACATCCAGGTGGCCCGGTGTTCGATGGCCGCCCTGAGCTTGTCGGTCAGGGGATCGCTCCTGGCCGGGGAATTCCGTATGGTCATACCGGTTTCTCCTTTTAG
>JAISYL010000272.1 GCA_031269935.1 Planctomycetota bacterium | reverse complement strand
GCCGCTATCCGTGGCGGACGGAACATCATCGCCGAATGCCGTCCGCGCCTCGCGATATGCCTCTACCACAGCCTTTCCGACATGTGGACCATCCCGCATCTGTTGAAGGAAATCTGTCCTGCCTATCGTTTTTGGTGCAGGAAGAACGCGCCCTACGCGGAATTTGTGCTGTACGCGGCGTGTTGAGTATGCCGCAATGTCGCTAAATCGCCGCATCCATTTGAATTTCCCAATGTTGCATTTCTTCACACCTCTTGTTTTCCCATATTGATTTCCCTGGCTCGTTTCTTGCCGCGCGCAGCCTGGAAAATCACAACTTCACACCGTGAACAGTATAAATATTTCCCCGCTTCGGCCTTCCTGCTATAATGTTTCCCGTCATTCGCCATGATTCGCGTTTGGCCGGCTCCGGGAGGCTGTCGCCATGAAAATGGCCATCATCTCCGATGTCCATGCCAATTTTGCCGCTTTGGAGGCGGTTTTGGCCGATATCCGGCGCCGGGCGCCGGACGAAATCATTTGTCTTGGCGATACGGTTGGTTATGGTCCGCAGCCGGTCGAATGTCTGTCGTTGGTGCGCCAAGTCTGCTCGGTGGTGCTGATGGGCAACCACGAGCATGCGATTCTCTATGGCTCCGAACAATTCACCCCTCTCGCCCAAACCGCCATCGACTGGACGGCTAGGGTGTTGCATAACAGCGGCAACCTGGACTACATCAGTTCGCTGGTGTCGGATTGGCGGCGCGACAGCCTGCGCTTTGTCCACGGCAGCATCCGAAATCCGCTTTTGGATTATGTGCGCGAAGCCGACACCCCCTGGGCGTTTTTCTACCTGGTGCGAACCCTTCAAAACGAGTTCAAGGATTTCAACATTTGTTTTGTCGGGCACAATCACCGGGCTTTTCTCGGGACCGAGATCGGTTACATTTTCCCCCACGAAACCGGCCCCGTTCCCCAAACCAAATTTCATATCGGAAATGAAAAGGTATACGTCTCGGTTGGTTCGGTGGGGCAGCCGCGCGACGGCGACTGGCGTTCCTCCTGGGTGATGTTTGACGGAGAGGAGGTGGAGTACCACCGGGTTGAATATGATCGCGACAAAACCATTCGCCTGATCAACCAGGCAGGTTTGCCGGAATTCCTGGCCGAACGTTTGCAATACGGCAATTGAACCGCCGGTCGCCGGGGCGTTTATACCGGAAGCGTTTTGGTTTTCGGACCAACGTCGGTCCCAAGCCCCAAGCGTGCGCAAGGGTTATGGAGCGGAGACAACCGAAAACCATACGCGCCTGGGTATATTTCCAACTTTCCGGAATTCAACAAACGGGCATATTTCCCGGGAGATGGTTATGATTGGCGAAGAAAACCTGGAAGCCGTCGCCCTGGATGAAAAGAGGGGGGAGCTTCTGATAATAGATCAAACGCTGCTTCCCAACGAATTTCGCAGGATCGGTCTGCGGACGACCGAGGACATATGGGAGGCGATTGGCCGCCTGCGGGTAAGAGGCGCTCCCGCCATCGGCATAGCCGCCGGATTCGGCGGCTATCTGGCGGCCAGGTCGTCGAACGCCGCCGACACTCCCGGGATGTTCCGGGATTTCCTGAAGGCCAAGGAACGCCTGGCCTCGGCCCGCCCCACCGCCGTCAATCTGTTCCACGCCCTTGATCGCCTGGAAAAGAAATTCCGGACCCTGTTGGACGCTCCCAGAAGCGTTGCCGAAAACGCCATCCTGGCCGAAGCCAAAGCCATCCGGGACGAGGATGCGGCCATGTGCCGCGCCTTGGGCGAAAACGCCCTGTCCCTGTTGAAACCCGGAATGGGGATTTTAACCCATTGCAACGCCGGCCAATTGGCGGCCAGCCGGTTGGGAACCGCTTTGGCCCCGATATACCTTGGACAGGAAAGGGGTTATCGCTTCAAGGTGTTTGCGGATGAAACCCGTCCCCTTCTTCAAGGCGCCCGGCTTACGGCTTTCGAACTTATGAGGTACGGGATTGACGTTACCCTAATTTGCGACAATATGGCGGCCGCCGTCATGGATCGCGGTTGGATCCAGGCGGTGTTGGTGGGTTGTGATCGAGTTGCCGCCAATGGCGACACCGCCAATAAGATTGGAACTTCCGGAGTGGCGATCCTGGCCAAATATCATAACATACCCTTTTATGTCCTGGGGCCGACCTCCAGTATTGATATGACCTGCCCCAGTGGCCGGGAAATTAAAATCGAGGAGAGGCCGGCCGGCGAAGTGACCGATCTCTGGTACGAAAAACCCATGGCTCCCAAAGGGGTGAAGGTATTCAATCCGGCGTTTGACGTAACCGACCATGCCTTAATCAGCGGAATAATCACCCAGTACGGGGTGGCCAAACCGCCGTTCGAGGAAGCATTTGAGCAATTTTTCCGGGTTAAGGGCATAGGGGATTGATTGTGGACTTAAAAAGTCAACCGATTCGGGCAATTGTTTGGTCATTTTGACAATCGCCATCCTGCTTTGACTATTTTCGGGGAAAATGGAGTTTCGGGCAAAGAGCGATTCCACTTTCCTATTTGATATAATTATTTGGAATTAATACCGGT
Organism: Planctomycetota bacterium; assembly: GCA_031269935.1. GTDB lineage: Bacteria > Planctomycetota > SZUA-567 > SZUA-567 > SZUA-567 > JAJBSZ01. The sequence goes on along the minus strand of JAISYL010000272.1, from coordinate 13,095 downwards.
TATAAAGCCCGAAACCGCCTCCTTTCTTTAACCGGTTTTTTTATGGTCATTGGCATTGTATTTGCAATATTTAAATGGAGCAGGATATATGGAGACCTTGACCGGGCTCCATTGTTTTATTATTATGTTGGCTTGGCGTAATTTGTTTACGGATTAGGCAAGTACTTGATTTATTTTGACAAATGTTTGCAGGAGGAAAGCAGCTATGGCAGCCAAGAAGCTGGTGTTCGCCGCCGAGGCCAGGGTCAAGATGCGGGACGGCGTGAAAAAACTGGCGCAAGCCGTTAAGGTTACTCTGGGGCCGCGGGGCAGGAATGCCATTTTAGACAAATCATGGGGGAGCCCCACCATCACCAAGGATGGAGTATCGGTCGCCAATGAAATCGAATTAATTGACAAATATGAAAATATGGGTGCGCAAATGGTCAAGGAGGCTGCGTCGAAAACCTCCGACAAGGCCGGCGACGGAACCACCACCGCCACTATTCTCGCCGAAGCCATGGTGGTGGAAGGGATGAAGAACGTCACCGCCGGCGCCAATCCAATGGCGATTAAAACCGGCATGGAAAAAGCGGTGCGGGCCATAACCTCCGAGCTTGAAAAAATGGCCGCGCCCATAAAGGGGAAAAAAGCCGACATTGCCTCCGTCGCGGCCATTTCCGCCAACAACGATCTCCGGATCGGCGAACTGTTGGCCGACGCTTTCGACAAAGTTGGCGCCGACGGGGTCATAACCGTCGAGGAGGGCAAATCCACCGAAACCAGCATAGATGTGGTGGAGGGCATGCAATTTGATCGCGGTTATCTTTCCCCTCACTTCATAACCTCTCCGGACAGCATGGAGTGCGTTTTTGAAAAATGCGTCATCCTGATATACGAGAAGAAAATTTCGAATGCCCAGGATCTGGTTCCCCTGCTGGAAGAGGTGTCCAAGGCCGGAGTGCAACTCCTGATCATCGCCGAGGATGTGGATGGGGAAGCCCTGGCCACCCTGGTGGTAAACAAAATGCGCGGCATCATCAATGTCTGCGCCGTCAAGGCTCCCGGCTTTGGGGATCGCCGCAAGGCAATGTTGGAGGATATCGCCATCATGACCGGCGGCAAGGCGATTTTCGAGGATCTCGGCATTCCCCTCGACAAGGTCACCCTGAAAGATCTCGGCAAGGCCCAAAAAGTGATAGTCGACGCCGACAACACCACCTTGGTCAAGGGTTCCGGCTCGGCCGCCGACCTTTCGGCCAGGATCAAGCAGATCCGCCATGACATTGAGGCGACCACCTCCGACTATGATCGGGAGAAGTTGCAGGAGCGCCTGGCCAAGCTGGCCGGCGGCATCGCCCAGGTAAATGTCGGCGCCTCCACCGAATCCGAAATGAAGGAGATCAAGGCGAGATTCGAGGACGCCCTGCACGCCACCCGGGCCGCCATCGAATCCGGCATTGTGACCGGGGGAGGGGTGGCCCTGATTCGCGCCGCCGACAAGACCCTGAAGGACATCAAGCTGAAGGGCGACGAACAGATAGGCATTGACATCGTCGGCAAGGCGATTTCCGCCCCCATTCGCCAGATCGCGGCCAATGCCGGAACCGACGGGGCCATGGTTCTTCGCAAGGTGAGGGCGGGAAAGGACGCCGAAGGATTCAACGCCCTGACCGGCGAGTATGGCGACCTCAAGAAAATGGGCATCATCGACCCGGCCAAGGTGGTGATTACCGCCATCAGGAACGCCTCCTCCATAGCCGGACTTATTCTCACCACCGACTGTCTGGTTGCCGAAGCCCCGGCCAAGGATGATCACGAATGCGGCGCCTCCTGCAATTGCGGGGCGCATGGCCATGACAGCGAGGATATGGATTATTGAAAGCGGGCGGCAAGGAACGATACGGCTGTTGAATTGTCCAAAAACAATCAATAATTGATTATAGGAGACAGAAAATGTCAAAGAAGGTTGAGAAGTGCGGTTGCGGCGGCAAAAAATTGCATCCGTTGGATGATCGGGTGGTGGTCAGGCGTCTTGAGGCGGAGGAAAAAACCGCCGGCGGCATCATCCTTCCCGACAACGCGAAGGAAAAACCCCAGCGCGGCGAGGTCATAGCCGTCGGGCCCGGCAAACTGCTCGACTCCGGGACCCGGGCAACCCCGGGAATCGAAGCGGGCGACACGGTCCTTTTCGGAAAATATTCCGGCACCGAGGTCAAGGTTGACGGAGAGGAATTGCTTATCATGCGGGAAAACGACATCCTGGCGAAGCTCTAGCCCGAGCCCGGCGCCAAGCGTTATTTAAGACCAAACGGTTAAGGAGCGTAATATCATGCCTGCAAAACAACTTATGTACGGCCAGGACGCTAGGCAAAAAATTCTCGCCGGCGTCACCAAACTGACCCGGGCCGTTAAATCCACCCTGGGCCCGACCGGGCACAACGTCATCTTCGAAAAAGGTTTCGGCAATCCCACAATCACCAAGGACGGGGTTACCGTGGCCAAGGAAATCAAACTGGAAGACCCCTTCGAGAATATGGGCGCCCAGCTCATCCGGGAAGTGGCCAACAAGACCGGGGACGTCTCCGGCGACGGCACCACGACCGCCAGCATTTTGGCCGAATCGATATTCACCTCCGGGCTCAGGGCGGTTTCCTCCGGGGCCAACCCCATGGCGGTGAAGCGGGGCATCGAGAAGGCGGTGGAGGCGGTGGTGGAAAACGTCAAGAAAATGTCGCGCCCCTGTAAAAAGGTCGAGGACATAGCCTCCGTGGCGGCCATTTCCGCCAACAACGACAAATCCATCGGGGAAATCATTTCCAAGGCGATGGACAAGGTCGGCGCCGACGGGGTGGTCCAGGTCGAAGAGGGGAAAACCATCGACACCACCGTGGAACTGGTCGAGGGAATGCGGTTCGACAAGGGTTATCAAAGCCCGTATTTCATCACCAACTCAAGCAACATGACTTGCGAACTCCAAAATCCCTATCTCCTGATCTACGAGAAAAAAATCTCCAACCTGCGGGAGTTCCTTCCCATCCTGGAGCAGGTCGCCTCCACCGGCAAACCCTTGCTCATCATCTCGGAAGAGGTGGAAACCGAATGCCTGGCCGCCCTGGTCATCAATCGCCTGCGGGGCACCCTGAATGTTTGCGCCGTCAAGGCGCCGGGTTTCGGCGACCGCCGCAAGGCCATGCTGGAGGACATCGCCATCCTCGCCGGCGGCCAGGCGATTACCGAGGATCTCGGGGTTAAACTTGAAAACGTCAAGCTGGAACAATTGGGGCGCGCCAAGTCCGTCTCGGTGGACAAGGACAACACCACCATTGTCGAGGGCGCCGGTTCCAAGGCTTCCATCAAGTCCAGGGTTGAGCAGATAAAGAACCGGATAGAGGCCACCACTTCGGATTATGATCGGGAGAAGCTTCAGGAGCGGCTGGCCAAGCTTTCGGGCGGAGTGGCGGTGGTGTCGGTGGGCGCCGCCACCGAGGCGGAGATGAAGGAGAGGAAGGCCAGGGTCGAGGATGCCATGCACGCCAGCCGGGCCGCGGCCGAGGAGGGAGTGGTTCCCGGCGGGGGGGTGGCCCTGCTGCGCTGCTCCGCCGTGGTCGAAGCCGTCCGTTCCAAGGCGGTCGGCGACGAGAAAATCGGCGTTGACATTCTGGCCCAGGCGATCCGTTCCCCCATTGTCGTCCTGGCGGAGAATTCCGGCCTGGACGGAAACGTGGTGGCCGCCGAGGTGGAAGAGGCCAAGGATTCCAACCAGGGATTCAATGCCCTTACCGGCGAATATGTCGACATGCTCAAGGCCGGGATCATAGATCCGGTCAAGGTCACCCGCCTTGCCCTCCAGAATGCCGCTTCCATCGCCTCCCTGCTCCTGACCATAGAGACCATGGTGACGGAAGTGAAGGACAGCAAGAAGAAAAACATCGAAACGGGAGCTATTTCCTGACGCCGGGGGTATTCCGGAGATATTTTACGTCCCCCGGTTCCGTAGCTCGGACCGGGGGATGTTTTAAGTTGACTTTTAGTAGGTGTTGTTAAATGCCGGATCGTCCGGGTTAGACGAGAAAAAATCGCCGGCGGGCGTATTTCCCGGCCATCGGTTGGGGCCGGGAAATACGCCGAGAAGCGATTTTGACGAAGTATAACCCGACGAGACGGCATTTAACAACACGCTCTTAAAGAAAATCGAGACAACCGCCGCTCGATTTCCCTTAAAAGTCCCCAAGGTGACATGATGGCCAAAAAACGCGATTATTACACCATTCTCGGGGTTGACAAGAATGCCGGCGCGGATGAAATCCGGAAGGCGTTCCATAAGCTGGCCATGAAGTATCATCCCGATCATAATCCGGGGAACAAAACGGCCGAGGAAAAGTTCAAGGAAGCGGCGGAGGCCTACCAGGTTCTGCGGGATCCCGACAAGCGCAAGCGCTATGACATGTATGGTCACGAGGGGTTGGGGGGAGACGGCCAGGGGGCGCCGAATTTCACCTCCGTCGAGGATATCTTCAGCCAATTCGCCGATATTTTCGGAAGCGGCGGCTCGATTTTCGAAGGGGTGTTCGGCGGTGGCTTTGGCCAGGGGACCCGGGCCGGCGCCAGTTTGAAATGCAAGGTCAACATCACCTTCGAGGAATCGGCGTCCGGCGTTACCAAAACCATCGAGCTGCGACGCAACGAAATATGCGACGCCTGCGGCGGATCCGGCGCCGCTTCCGGCACCAAGCCGCGCCATTGCGCGACCTGCGGAGGGCGCGGCCAGATTTATCGGAGCCAAGGCTTCTTCTCGGTGGCCCAGACCTGCCCCGCTTGCCGGGGGAAGGGGATGACCATCGACAAGCCCTGCTCCGCCTGCGGAGGCAGCGGTCATACCCCCAAGGTGGTCAGGATCAAGATCCCCATTCCGCCCGGGGTCGAGGAGGGGACCCGCCTCCGCATACCGGACGAAGGCGAACCGTCGGACAACCATGGCCCGCGCGGCGATCTATATTGTTACATTTCCGTCAAGGAACATGACTTTTTCACCCGCCAGGGGGACGATGTGGTTTGCCAAATACCCATAACCTTTTCCCAGGCGGCGCTGGGAACCGAACTGGAGGTTCCCACCCTGAAAAACAAGGCCAGGGTCAAGATACCGGCCGGCACCCAGAGCGGACAGGTATTCCGCCTTCGGGGATTGGGGTTCCGCCGCTTCCGCGACAAAACAGAGGGCGATCAAATCGTTCAGGTCGTCGTTGAAACTCCCAAAAAGCTCGGCCAGCGCCAGGAAGAGTTGTTCCGCGAGCTGGCCGCCATGGACGACACCTATGTTTCCCCGCAACGCAAGGGATTCATGGATCGCTGGAAAGACTATTTCTCGGACTCGTGAGGCGGAGACGACAAGCAGATGGATTCCAACCTAGGATACGGGCGACGCAGACGAAAAGCCACCCGTCCCTTCATGCCCGTGCCGGGCAAGCGGCAGCCTCCGCGGGGGAACGAGGAAAAGGTGATGCTGGTCGGAGACGCCGATATGCTTGAGGAGGCGGCGGGCGGCGGCGAATCCGAGCTCCGGCTAGCCGGTGAACGGGGGGTAACCCGGCCGGCGGCGGCCGGCGAGGCCAAACTGGAAAAGATAACGGCCGAACGCGACGCTTATTTGGAATTGGCCCGGCGGGAACGGGCCGACTTCGACAACTACCGGAAGCGGGTGGAACGGGAAATCAAGCAGATCAAACGCGACAGCCTGGCCGATTTTCTCAGGGAATTCTTCGCTCCCCTCGACGACATGGATCGGGTTTTGCTTGAAGGGGCCAGGAGCGCTTCGGTCGACTCGCTGTTGACCGGAGTCCGGATCATGCAGGAAAATTTCTGGAAAGTTCTTGCCAAGGCGGGGGTGGAAAAAATCGACGCCTTGGGCAAACCCTTCGATCCGGCCTTGCACGAAGCCATGACCGTGGTTTCCTCCCGGGAAGCGCCACCCAACACCGTGGTGGAAGTTTACACCAACGGCTACAGAATTGACGACTTCATTTTACGGCCGGCCAAGGTGGTGGTGAGCCGAAGTCCGGAAACCTGACTTGTCATAGAAAGACAATCTCATGCCCACTTATGAATATGAATGCGGGAACTGCGGCCATTCCTTCGAGGAATTCCAATACATGAGCGACAAGCCGCTCCGCAAATGCCCCAAATGCGCCAAGTTGAAACTGATCCGGCTGATCGGTTCCGGCGCCGGCATTATCTTCAAGGGCAGCGGATTCTACGAAACCGACTACAAGCGGAAGGAACAAACCCGGCCCGCCGCCGGTTCGGACAAGAATTCCGACTCCGGAAAAACCGAGGCCGCTCCGGCGCCGGTCTCGGACGCCTCCCCGCAAACCTCCTCGGCGGTCGCCGACGGCAAGTCAGTCAAGCCGGCCAAAGCGTCTTGAAATGCTTTTGCCGAGTTTGGCCGAGGCGGCGGCCGGCTACGATGTCGTGGTGATAGGGGGCGGCCTCGGCGGCATGACGGCGGCCAAGCGGCTGGTCGACGCCGGGCATTCGGTTCTCCTGGCGGAGAGGCAGGCCCGCCTAGGCGGTTATGCCACCTGGTTTCGCCGGGGCGATCATATTTTCGACGTGGCGCTGCACGCCTTTCCGGCCGGCATGGCCAAAACTCTCCGCAAGTATTGGAGCCGGGAACTGGGCGAACGGGTCATTCCCCTGACCCGCATCCGTTTTGAAAATCCTGAATTCTCATTTTCCACCACCTTTTCGTCCGGCGACTTCAAGCGGGTTCTGAAGGAGCGGTTTGCCGTTCCCGAAGCGGGAAGCGAAGCTTTTTTCCAGGCTTGCCGGGATTACGATTTTTTTCGGGGGGCGGGGGAGTCCACCGGCGAATTTCTGGAGCGGCATTTTCCCGGCCGCCTGGATGTGGCGCGGGTTCTGCTGGAGACGGTGACTTACGCCACCGGAACCAATCTGGACGATCCGGCCATGGTATACGCCGTCGTCTTTTCCAATTTCATCCAAAAGGGGACTTGCTCCTTCCTGGGCGGTACCGACTTTCTCCTGGCGGAAATGCAGCGCCTGCTAATCGCTTCCGGGGTTGACGTCGCGGTCGGTTCCGCCGCCGAAAAAATCATCTTGAGCGATGGCCGGATCCGGGCGGTCCGGATCGCCGGCTTGCCCATACGCGCCAAGGCGGTCGTCTCCAACGCCAACTTGAAGGCGACCTGTCTGGAACTGGCCGACTTGGACGCCCTCCGGCCGGACTTCGCGGCCGAAATCAGGGCGGTACCCCTCTCCGCCTCGGTGGCGCAGGTGTATTTGGGGGTTCGCCCCGGCGAAAACGTCCCCAGGCTGGCCGACATATTGTTTTCCTCCCGGGAAGCGAGCTATGACGCGGAGGCTTTCCGCGCCTTTCCGCCCCGCAGCATAAGTTACTCCTTCTATTATCCCGACCATATCCGCCCCGGCCGCCCTGGCGCGGAAATCGTCGCCTCCATGTGCGCCAATTACGAGGACTGGGACAACCTTACTCCCGGGGAATATCGCGACCGGAAGAAAATCCTGATCCAGTCCGTTCTGGCCGATCTCTCCCGGCATATCCCAGGCATCGCGGAAAAACTTGATTGGCGGGAGGCCGCCACCCCCAAAACCCTGGAACGCTTTACGGGACATTGGCGCGGCGCCAGTTTCGGCAGCAAGTTTCCCGGCTACCTGGCCGCGGAAAAATTGCCGGCCGAGATCGGGGGATTGTTTCACTGCGGTTCCCAGGGCATTCTCATGTCGGGCTGGCTCGGTTCCGCCAATTGCGGGGCGCTGGCGGCCGGGAAAGCCCAAGCCTATCTCGGCGGGGAATATCCGAATGGCTAAGGGATGGCTGGCCCTGATACTTCACGCGCACCTGCCCTATGTCAGGCATCCGGAACACGACAACTTCCTGGAGGAGCTATGGTTCTTCGAAGCCATGGCGGAAACTTATTTGCCCCTGTTGCGGATGCTCAGCCGTCTTGAGGACGACAACGTCGATTACAGGCTGCTCATCAGTTTTTCCCCGACCCTCACTTCCATGATGGAGGACGCCTTGCTGCAGGAGCGTTTCGTCCGCCATCTCGGGAAAACCATCCGTTTGGCCGATCGGGAGGAGGAACGCTCCCCCAAAGGATCCCAGCGTCGGCGGCTGGCCAAATTCCATGCCGATTTTTATCGCGACGCCCTATTCTGGTTCGAGGAAAAATGCGCCCGCCAGGTTGCCCGGGCTTTTGGAAAATTGGCCCGCTTGGGCCGTCTGGATATCATAACCTGCGGCGCCACCCACGGTTTTCTGCCGATCCTCGGGCAAAATCCCGGGGCGGTATGGGCGCAACTGTTGGCGGCCCGCGCCCATCACCAGGCGGTTTTCGGCTTTTCCCCCGACGGTTTCTGGATGCCGGAATGCGCCTATTATCCGGGACTGGAAAAATTTCTGGCCGAAGCCGGGTTTGCCTATTCCTTCCTTGACTCCCACGGGGTTGAAAACGCCGAACGGCTTCCCGATCGCGGGGTTTACGCCCCCATATGCACCGGGGAGGGAGTGGCTTTTTTCGGCAGGGATCGGGAAACCGGCCTGCAAGTCTGGTCGGCCGAACAGGGCTATCCCGGCCACCCCGATTATCGGGAATTCTACCGCGATCTCGGTTTCGAACTGCCGGTCGAGGATTTGGCCGAATTCATCATCGACGGGAAAATACGCGTCAACACCGGCCTCAAATTCAATCGCATAACCTCGCATCGGGACGGGGAGAAGGAACTCTACCACCCCGAAGCCGCCCGGGAACGGGCGGCCCGGCACGCGGAGCATTTTCTGGAGGGCCGCCTCCGGCAAGTGGAGCGCCTGGCCCCGGCCATGAATGGGCGCGGCCCGCTGATTGTGGCTCCCTATGACGCCGAACTGTTCGGGCACTGGTGGTTCGAGGGACCGGATTTCCTGAATTACGTATTCCGGAAAATCCATTATGACCAGGAAACCGTGAAATGCCTCACCCCGGGGGAATATCTGAAAAGGTATCCGGACAACCAATTGGCCGTCCCGGCCGGTTCAAGCTGGGGGGGTGACGGAACCTTTGAATTCTGGATTAATCCATCCAACCAGGATATCATCCCCGATCTGCACCAGGCGGCGGATCGCATGCGGGAGGCGGCCCTGTTGCTTACTCGTTCCGGGCCGGCTTCGGGAACCTCGCCCGTCGGAATTCCGGGCATGCGCGAGGTCGGCAAACAGATGCTCCGGGAAATAATGCTGGCCCAGGCCTCGGACTGGCCCTTCATCATCCGCGCCGGAACCAGCCCCGGTTACGCCCGGCGGCGGTTACAGGATCATATCCGGCGCTTTTGGGCGCTTAGCCGCATGCTGGACGACGGCGGGATCGACTCCGCCGTCCTTGCCGCCATCCAGCGGGCCGACAATATTTTCCCCGAGTGCGATTTGTCCTGGTACACCCTTCCCGCCCCGGGTAACATTCCTTTGGAAGCCTGATCCCAATCGGGAGCTTGCCTTATGCCGCCTTTTGTCTTCACCATGAAAAACGTCTCCAAAAGCTATGACGGGAAACCGGTGTTGGAAGACATCAGCCTGTCCTTCTACCTGGGCGCCAAGATAGGCGTTGTCGGGGAAAACGGCGCCGGAAAATCAACCCTGCTGCGCATAATGGCCGGGATGGACAATAATTTCGGTGGAGAGGCGCAATTAAGCAAGGGAATGCGGGTGGTTATGCTGCCGCAGGAGCCGAGGCTGGATCCCGGGAAAAACGTCAGGGGCAATTTGGAGGATTCGGTGGCCCCGCTGAAAAAGCTGCTGGCGCGTTACGAGGAGGTTTCGATCAAAATCGGCGGAGAACTCCCGCCCGGGGAAATGGAAAAGGCCCTGGAGGAAATGACCATTCTCCAGGAGGAAATCGACGCCAAGGACGCCTGGGAAATCGACAGGGCCATGGACATCGCCTCCGACGCCCTGGTGCTGCCGCCCGACGAAGCCGACGTTTCCACTCTTTCAGGCGGCGAGCGCCGCCGGGTGGCCTTGTGCAAAGCCCTGCTGGAAAGGCCGGATCTGTTGCTCCTGGACGAACCGACCAACCACCTGGACGCCGAAACCATAGTTTGGCTTGAGGGGCAGTTGAGGGACTATCCCGGGACAGTGATTATCGTCACCCATGATCGTTATTTTCTCGATCACGTCACCAAATGGATATTGGAGTTGGAAAACGGCCGGGGCATCCCGCACGAGGGAAATTACGCCTCCTGGTTGAAGTGGAAATCCGAACGCCTGCGGCTGTTGGAAAAGAGGGAAACCGAACGCCAGCGCCTGCTCCAGAGGGAGCGCGATTGGATTGGGGCGAGCCCGGCCGGCCGCTTGAGGAAGAACCAGGCCAGAATCGACCGCTACGAGGCCTTGGCCGGCGAATCCTTTGAACCCGACAGGGGAGACGTGTTGATCCAGGTTCCGCCGGGGCCGCGTCTGGGCGACAAGGTTCTCGAATTCAGGAAGGTGACGAAAAGCTACGATCGGAACGAATTGATTGGCGAATGCAGCTTTGAATTGCCCAGGGGGGGCATTGTCGGGGTGATCGGTCCCAACGGGACGGGAAAAACCACCATGTTCAGGTTAATCGCCGGGCAGGAAAAACCCGACTCGGGGGAAATAATCCTTGGCCAAAGCGTGGTCGTGTCCCATGTGGATCAGCATCGCGACGCCTTGATCGATTCCCACAGCGTCTTCGAGGAGATTTCCGGCGGCCGGGAAGAAATCGAGTTGGGAGGCAAGCGGATTAATTCCCGCGCCTACGTTTCCCGCTTCAATTTCCGGGGGGGGCAGCAGCAAAAAAAGGTTGGGGAACTGTCGGGCGGCGAAAGGAATCGGGTCCATTTGGCGAAACTTCTGCGCGCCGGCGGCAATCTGCTGCTTCTGGACGAACCGACCAACGATCTTGACGTGAACACCATGCGCGTCCTGGAGAATGCCCTGATCAATTTTCCGGCCTGCGCCATGGTGATTTCCCACGACCGGTTTTTCCTTGACCGAATATGCACCCATCTTTTGATTTTCGCCGGAGGGGGGGAAATAAAGTGGTTCAACGGAAATTTTCAATCCTACGAGGAGCTTGTCCTGCGGGCCGGGGACGGGGAACGCCCGCGGCGCCGGCGAAGCAAATACAAGCGATTGACCCTCCGTTGAAAATGGAAAGGTTGATTGTTCAGGCAAAGACGATCATGGAGGACGACAGGCTTACCACCCGCTTAAAAATCTCTCCGAAGGAGGAAAACCCCAGGGCGGCAATTCCGGCGAAGGAAGCCGCGTAATCTTCGCATTGGCCGGAAGTCCGGATTTGCAGTTCCCTAAGCGAGCAATTGGCGCACAGGACGGCGGATACGCCTCCCAACTCCCGCTGCTTTTTTTCCAGTATCCAGCGCAAATCCGCCACCACGTCGCTGGCGGCGGTGACATAATAGCGCCCACCCTCGATTGGGGGCAGATAGGTCTGAATGCCTCCCTCGTCCAAAACCGTCAGGGCCGACCGGATGAACGGTTCGCCGTTGATCATCAGGGCCAGGGGCCAGCGGGTGAATTCCGAGATATATTCATCGCGGACGGATTCCCGATCTATTTTGTTCCCGTCGGAATCTCCCTTCTGGTGAAGCTGGACGTAGAGTTCCTGGGGCGAAAGCCCGCTGACCTTGAATTTGTTGCGGTTATTCCGGGAAAGATGGAGTCCGATGGCTTCGGCGTAGGCGATCGCCGCCGGTTTATTGTCGAATTCCCAGATAATCCGGCGTTCGGCGTCGATTCGGGTCGCCAATAGGCTGCTGTTTATCACGGAAACCGCCTGGGTTTTGAAAGCGCTGAATTTCCCCTTCGGTTTCATCAGGACGAAAACCGCCCCGTTTTCCAGGGCCTCCCCCTCGCACATTACCATGGTATGCTGATATTCCCGCCTGTCCCCGGCCAGGCCGCCGGCGATATTGATTCGGGTGGATTCGGTCGCCTGTTCGACCAGTCGATCATTGTGGGCCGCCAAAGCGTCAAGAAGCAGAAACCCGACATGCCGGCTGGAATCCAGGGTGCGCATTTCCAACCCGGTTTTGCGCTCCAATTCCAAAAAAAGGCGGGAGGCGGCATGCGGATCGGCGTCGATGCCGGACATTCCGGCCACTTCCAAGACTTCCAAATCCTCTGGAGAAAAAGCCATGGCCGATACCGAATTCGACAGCATCGTGCCGTCGGCGAATTCCCCCGCCGAGGTGCAACCGAAGGTCTTAACCCCGGGAAAACTCTGGTGGAAGCCGGCCGCCAAGGCGGCGGGGTCGTAATCGGGGGCGGAAAAAAAGGCGATTCCCCTTAGGTCCCGCCCGGTGAAAGAACGGTGAATTGTCGCCACCGCCCGCTGGGCGTTGTCTATCTTGTCATTCCCGAGATGAATGGCGTGGGCGGTGTAAAATGACATGACGAAGATGTTCTCCAGGCCCGGGCTTCCGGCGAACCGATCCGGCGCTTGAAACACATATTACCGGTTCGGCATCCTGTTTGCAATAGGCAAAGGCAAAAGCTCCCGTACGGGAGCTTTTGCCTTTGCCTATTGGCTTGAAGCAATCATGCTTAACTATAGTTCCCCGCTCGCCAAACTGTCAAGCATTTTTCCGATTCCGCTCCGGAGAGTCTCCGGCGTCACCAAGGTTCCCTCTTCCAGCCTGGACTTGACCTCCGACACTTTTTCCTGGCGGAAATCCGGGGCTTGCCGAAGTTTGGCCTTGCGCCGGGTTTCAGGGCTGATTAGAACCGAGTCTTCCGCCGTCGCCTCGGTATCCGCCTGTTCCGCCTTTTCGGCGGTTTCTTTTAGATGCGCGTCATCCTTTTGCGTCAATTTGCGCAACTGTTGAAATTCGCCATATCCGGATATTCTCATGTCCACTCCCCCTGGAAAACAGGGTCGTATTTCTTGATATTGACTCCAACCAAGGTCAAGCCCGGGATATTTCCAGGTCTTGAAATGGCTCTAAACTTATCATTTTTATCGGTGGCGACCGGGCAAACTTGAGGAAATATCGGCGGAATTAATGATTTTGCTTTCCTTGGCCGGAATTTCCCATGGCGGCATTTCCGGACGCAAG
>JAISYL010000155.1 GCA_031269935.1 Planctomycetota bacterium | reverse complement strand
GCCCTGTTCCGGCGCTTCCCCGACGCCGAATCGCTGGCCCGGGCCGAGCCGGGGGAGGTGGAGCCGCTTATCCGCTCCCTGGGCCTGTTCCGCCGCAAGGCCGCCAGCCTGGTGGCCGCCGCCCGGCAAATCCGCGACCGCTGCGGCGGCCGGGTTCCCGACTCCATCGAGGAACTGGTCCGGCTGCCCGGGGTCGGGAGGAAAACCGCCAACTGCGTGGTCCTCAACGCCTACGGCCGGCCCGGGCTGATGTGCGACACCCATTTCTGCCGGGTCACCCGCCGCTTCGGCCTGCACCGGCTCGACGATCCCGGCAAGATCGAGGCGGCCGTGGGCGTCCTCCTGCCCCCGGCGCTCTGGGGGGATTTCAGCCACCGGGTCATCCATCACGGCCGGGCGGTCTGCCGGGCCGGCCGGCCCGCCTGCCCCCGCTGCCCGGTCGCCGGGCTTTGCGAGGGAAGGGGGGAGGGCTTCGCCAAGTCCAAATCGGAGATTTAGGCTTGGCGGGCAGCGCCCCCGGTTCATCCGGCAACCGCCGCCGGGGAAGTGAATTCCCCTTCGGCGCCGGAGGTCGATTCTGGAGCGGACGGATTTCGGGAGGGAATAATTGAAAACGATTCCGGGGCAAACGAACATGCGCGATATATGCCGTTTCCTCTGGGCGAAATGCCAATTGAATATCCAAACCCGCTGCCGGACTTGGCAGCCGTTGATATTGCATTTGCTTGACGCGGCCGTTTGCGGAGAGGCCATTTTGTTGAGGGAGCCTACCGCCACCCGCCTGGCAATGTCCGAAATATTCGGACTTGAATGGGAGGAAGCCATCAAATGGCTGAGGTTGATCCTGGCCTGTCATGACTTGGGCAAGGCCACCCCCGATTTTCAGTTGCGCAACCCCTGCAAGAAATATTTGCCGAACGGGAAGTGGGTGGAATTCCAGAATCCCTGCCGGAAGCGATTGTTGGAAAATGGCTTGCGGGCATATTCGAAGGACAAGCCCGAACATGCCCTGGCGGGCCAGGTGATTATGGAAAAACTGCTTAACCGCGGCTTGCCCGGCCATTCCGCCCCGGATAAATCGTTAGGCCGCTTTTTTAATGAAATAGCCGCCTGCATCGGGCGGCATCACGGCGCGGTACAGGAATTGTGCCGGGTGAACCGCTTCCCCGATTCAAGATTATGGCCGGAGGTCGCGGACGAGCTGTTCCAAACCCTTTGGAACCTGTTCAAGCCCGGACAATTGCCGCCCGGGCGGCAATTGTCGGGCAGGGGATTCGTTTTGCTGGCCGGCTTGATAAGCTTTTCCGATTGGATTGCCTCCGACGAAACCCGTTTCACCTATGGCCAGCCGGAGGACCTGGATTGCCTTGAGGATTGGCTGAGCGAACGCCGGCGGGTGGCGGAAAGGACTTTGGACGAAATAGGCTGGAATCGGCGGGAATCGCTAATCCAAACCCAGCCGAACTTCGAGGAGGTTTTCGCCAAGAAGCCCCGGCCGTTGCAGACGATTGCGGAACGGGCGCTGTCCGGCCTGACCGAGCCCCCGGTGGTGGTGGTGGAGGCGCCGATGGGGGAGGGGAAGACCGAAGCCGCCTTCTATGCCCACCTGGTCCTGCAGCGGCGTTTCGGCCATCGCGGGCTGTATTTGGCCATGCCTAGCCGGGCCACCGGCAACGCCATGTTCGGCCGGCTGGAGGAATTTCTGGGCGACTTCGCCGGAACCAGGCATATCGACATGCAATTGCTGCATGGCGCGGCCTTTCTCAGCGAGGAATTCCAGCGCCTGCGGCTGGCCGGAGCGGCGATCGGCGATGACCATCAATCGGACGGGGAAGGGGAAGGAGAAGGGGGAGTGGAAGCCGGCGAATGGTTCACCCATAAAAAGAGGGCGCTGCTTTCGGAATACGGAGTGGGAACCATCGACCAGGCGCTATTGGGGATCCTTCCCGTCAAGCACCATTTCGTCCGGCTCTGGGGCCTGGCCAACCGCACGGTGATCCTGGACGAGGTCCACGCCTACGATTTCTACACCAGCGAGCTTATCCTTCAATTGATTGTCTGGCTGCGTTCCCTGGGTTCGTCGGTGATTGTCCTTTCCGCCACCCTCCAGCCCGAATTCACGAAAAAGCTGGCATGTAAGCTTGAACTAACACCGACAGACAACGGAGACTCGCCTTATCCGCGCCTTCGCATCTACGAAGGGGGGCGGGAAAAAACGTACGGATTCGCCCCGGCCGGCGAACTGCGCCGGGCGGTGGAGTTGGTGAAGATCGCCTCCGATATCGAGTCCATCGGCAAGGGGTTGGAAGAACGCTGGCCTGGTCGGGGCCACGTTCTCGCCTTGGTGAATACGGTTGACCGGGCGCAAGAAATGTATCGGTGGTTTCCCTCCGGGGAGAAGATACGCGAGGATGAGACGGTTGCCGGCAAACGCCTGTCCGATGGCCGGGAAATATATCTTTTCCACGCCCGGTTTCCGGCGGACGAAAGACAGATCCGCGAAAATTTGGCCTTGAGGCTTTTCGGCAAGGAGTCCGATCATAGTCGTCCCCGCCTGCTTATCGCCACCCAGGTGGCGGAACAAAGCCTGGATCTGGATTTTGATTTGATGGCGAGCGATCTTTGCCCGATGGATCTGCTATTGCAACGCCTGGGAAGGCTCTGGCGGCGTCCCGCTTTCCGGCCGCTGGAACGGGCCTTGTTCCTGGTTGCCGGCTTGGCCGGCGACAAGCCTCCCGATTTTGGCAAGCCGCTCTGGTGGAAGGCGCTGTACCGGGAGGACATTCTTCTGATTACCTGGCACCTTCTGTCCGCCCGGGGCGGTTTGGTTCTGCCGGACGACATTGACCGCCTGGTCCGGCAAGCCTACGACGCGGCGGCGCGAGGCGACTGCCCCGGCATTCCCCAAGACGAGCTTTTGCGGATTCGCAAAGCCGAGGACCAGGAATTCGGAGAGGCGCTGGCTTCCAAAACCTTGGCTCGAACGGCGGCCATTCCCCCTCCCGGGGATTTTCTCAAGCTGGCCGAGGGCGGCAAAATTTCTGAGGATCCGGATTTGATAGAGGATCCGGATTCCTACTCGGGGGTCAAAACCCGCCTGGGACGCGAAAGCGTTTTGGCCATACCCTTTTCCCCGGAAGAGACGTTCGAGCCAACCCGGATTCCTTCGGAGGGGAAAGCCATTTCCTGGATTAGGCGCGCCCTGGTTGTTTCCCATCCGTCCCTGGTTAAGGTCCTGACCAGTTCCGGGGTGCCGCCGGGCTGGAAAAAATCACCGCTTTTGCGCCATGCCCATCCTTTGCGTTTCGATTCGGCCGGATATTGGGAGGACGACCCCGGGATTCGGCTGGATCCCGAACTGGGTTTGCGGTATGGAATCAACCGGAATGAATGAATCGCTCGCGGCGGCGCCGTACTTGAGAATCGCTGGGATCGGCAGGATGGCGCCGGGGATTGGCTGGCGGAATGAAATATATTGAATTTTCAGCCCAATGCCCGATAATCCAATAACATCTCTACGAATTGGGGGAACCTCCAGAAACGGCCTTTTGTTCGTATCTTCGCCCGGGGAGATGAAAAGTGCAAGCCTTCAATCTGCTGGATGAACCCTGGATAACGGTTTGCTTTCCCGACGGAAGCCGCGGAGGCGTCGGCATTCGCGAAGCCCTGTTGGAAGCAAAGAAGATTCGGGCCATTGAAAACACGTCCCCGCTGGTTGTGGTCGCCATCCATCGCCTGCTTCTGGCCGTGCTGTATCGCGCCCTGAGCGAGGAAATGCCTTTGTCGGGGGAACGGGAAGACCAAATTCTGGCTTCGGGTTTCCCCGGCAATAGCCTTAACGGGTATTTTGGAAAATGGAGTCGGCGGTTTTATCTTTTTGACGACGAATTTCCCTTTTGGCAGATGCCCCGGCTTGCCGGCTTATTCAAGGACAAGGACTATTTTTCCTGGACCGTGCTGGCGGCTGAACATAATACGAAAAATACCAAGGTGCTTTTTGATCATTTTGACGTCAATAGCGGCGAGCCCATTCCCTATGCCGCTGCCGCCCGCTGGCTAGCGGCGGCCCAAAC